>CAYOZZ010000186.1:0-16512 GCA_964408535.1 uncultured Bacteroidales bacterium
GTCGTTAAAGAAGATATTTTTACTTCCGTTCATATTGAGGAGTTTACTCTTGAAGTAAGAGATACCAAAAGAGGGCTGGAAGAGCTAACTGCCGATATCCCGAATGTCAGCGCAGAAGCAACCAAAGACCTTGACGACAGAGGAATTATCAGAGTTGGTGCTGAAGTTCGGGAGGGCGATATTCTTATTGGTAAGATTACACCGAAAGGTGAATCAGACCCGACACCTGAAGAGAAACTTCTGAGAGCAATCTTCGGAGATAAGGCAGGCGACGTAAAGGATGCATCGCTTAAAGCACCTCCTTCGATGAAAGGTGTTGTTATTAGCCGCAGACTCTTTTCCAGGGCTATCAAAGACAGAAAAGCAAAAATACAGGAAAAGGAAATTATTGATGTGCTTGATGCCGAATATCAGAAGAGTATAGAGGAATTAAAGGCCAAACTTATTGATAAGCTTACGGTTTTGGTTAGCGGTAAAACATCTCAGGGTGTTTACAATAAGTTTAAAGAAGAAGTTGTTCCCAAGAAGGTTAAATTTACTCAAAAGATTCTGCAGGGAATTGATTATTTAAATGTGAATTCCAACAAATGGACAACTGATAAGGCAAAGAATGCACTGATTAAAAGGCTTATTAATAACTATTCAATCAAGTATAAAGAAATTCTCGGTATCCATAACCGTAAGAAGTTTGTTGCAAGTGTCGGCGACGATCTGCCGAACGGTATAGTTCAAATGGCAAAAGTTTTTGTTGCCAAAAAACGTAAACTTACTGTTGGTGATAAGATGTCGGGTCGTCACGGAAATAAAGGTATTGTTGCAAGAATCGTTCGTGAAGAAGATATGCCTTTCCTTGAAGACGGAACACCTGTTGACATTGTATTGAATCCACTTGGCGTACCTTCAAGGATGAATCTCGGGCAGATTTATGAGACTATCCTTGCCTGGGCGGGTAAAAAACTCGGAATTAAGTTTTCAACGCCTATTTTTGATGGTGCAACTTTGGATAATATCAATGAATATATGGTGAAGGCCGGCCTTCCTGAAAATGGAATGGTTTACCTTTATGATGGCGGTACCGGTGAGAAATTTGACCAGCCTGCTACCGTTGGATACATTTATATGCTGAAACTGCATCATATGGTTGATGATAAGATGCATGCTCGTTCGATAGGGCCTTACTCTCTTATTACCCAGCAGCCTCTTGGTGGTAAAGCACAGTTCGGAGGTCAGCGTTTTGGTGAGATGGAGGTCTGGGCTCTTGAAGCTTTCGGAGCTGCTAATGTTCTGCAAGAGGTACTGACTGTTAAGTCCGACGATGTTGTCGGAAGGGCAAAAGCTTATGAGACAATTGTTAAGGGAGAGAATATGCCTAAACCGGGTGTACCTGAATCATTCAATGTTCTTGTTCACGAACTTCGCGGACTTGGATTGAAGATATCTTTTGATTAACATTTGGTTTGTTTTTTATTATTTTTAATCTGTAATTAGCACCTTATAAATATGGCTTTCAGAAAAGAAGAAAAAATTCCCAGTGAATTTTCAAAAATTACCGTAAGTATAGCATCTCCCGAGATGATTCTTGAGAGGTCTTACGGCGAAGTCACAAAACCGGAAACTATTAATTACCGTACATACAAACCCGAAAGGGACGGTTTGTTTTGCGAAAGAATTTTCGGCCCTGTTAAAGATTGGGAATGTCATTGTGGAAAATACAAAAGAATCAGATATAAAGGTATTGTTTGCGACCGTTGCGGTGTTGAAGTAACTGAGAAAAAAGTCCGTAGAGAACGTATGGGGCATATTCATCTCGTTGTACCGGTGGTTCATATCTGGTTTTTCCGTTCTTTACCTAATAAAATCGGAGCTTTACTTGGCTTGCAGACTAAGAAGCTCGATATGATTATCTATTACGAGCGTTATGTTGTGATAAACCCTGGTGTAAAAGAGCAGGATGGAGTTAAATATCTCGATTTTCTTACGGAGGAAGAATATTTTGATATAATGGAAACTTTACCTCCGGATAATCAACATCTTGATGACTCAGATCCGGATAAGTTTATCGCCAAGATGGGTGCGGAAGCAATTCATGATCTCCTTGAAAGACTTGATCTTGATAAGACTTCCTATGAACTGCGTCATAAAGCTAACACCGAAACATCACAGCAACGTAAGCAGGAAGCTTTGAAACGCCTTAAAGTTTTTGAAGCTTTCCGTGACGGACAAAAGAGAATTGAGAATCGCCCCGAATGGATGATAATCAAGGTTGTTCCTGTTATCCCTCCTGAGTTGAGGCCATTGGTACCGCTTGACGGAGGACGTTTTGCAACATCCGATTTGAATGACCTTTACAGAAGGGTTATCATAAGAAATAACAGACTGAAAAGGTTAATTGAGATTAAGGCTCCCGATGTGATTATGCGTAATGAAAAACGTATGCTCCAGGAGGCCGTTGACTCATTGCTCGATAATTCGAGAAAAGCAAACGCTGTTAAGACGCAGTCGAACAGAGCTCTTAAATCTTTAAGTGATTCACTGAAAGGAAAGCAGGGGCGTTTTCGTCAGAACCTTCTCGGTAAAAGGGTTGACTACTCAGGCCGTTCGGTTATCGTTGTCGGACCCGAACTCAAGCTTAATGAGTGCGGATTGCCGAAAGGTATGGCTTCCGAATTGTTCAAGCCGTTCATTATCCGTAAGATGCTTGAGAGAGGTATTGTGAAGACCGTTAAATCGGCGAAAAAGATTGTTGACAGAAAAGACCCTGTTGTATGGGATATTTTGGAAAACATACTGAAGGGCCATCCCATTATGCTGAACCGTGCTCCTACGCTTCACCGTCTTGGAATTCAGGCATTTCAGCCGAAGCTTATCGAAGGTAAAGCAATTCAGTTGCACCCGCTCGTATGTACGGCTTTCAACGCTGACTTCGACGGTGACCAGATGGCCGTTCATGTGCCGCTTGGAAATGCTGCCATTCTCGAAGCTCAACTTCTGATGCTTGCTTCTCATAATATCCTTAATCCTGCAAACGGTGCTCCTATTGCCGTACCTTCACAGGATATGGTTCTCGGACTTTACTATATGACAAAGGCCAGAAAAAGTACTCCCGAACTCCCCGTCAAAGGAGAAGGGTCTGTTTTTTACGGTCAGGATGAGGTAATAATTGCGCATAATGAAAGAAAACTGGATTTACATGCAATAATTAAATGTAAGGTTACTGTTAATGAGAATGGCGAATTAAAAGAAAAACTCGTTGAAACAACAACGGGAAGAGTTCTGTTTAATCAGGTTGTTCCCAAAGAATTCGGCTTTATTAACGAACTTCTTACAAAAAAATCCCTGAGAGATATTATTGGAAAAATTATTAAGATGTCGGGTACCGCTACAACCGCTACTTTCCTTGATGATATAAAAAATCTTGGATTTAAGATGGCGTTTGAAGGCGGACTGTCATTTACAATGGGTGATGTTGTAATTCCTGAAGTTAAGGAAGAGCTTATAAAACAGGCTAATGAAGAGGTTGATGAGGTGATGAACAACTATAACATGGGATTCATTACTAATAACGAAAGATATAATCAGATAATTGACATTTGGACACATACAAACTCCAAACTGACTCAGACTCTGATGAATAACATTACCAAAGACAGGCAGGGATTTAATCCTATATTTATGATGCTTGACTCCGGTGCGAGGGGGTCGAAAGAGCAGATTCGTCAGTTGTCCGGGATGAGGGGACTGATGGCTAAGCCTCAGAAATCGGGTGCCAAGGGTGGTGAGATTATCGAAAACCCGATTCTGTCTAACTTTAAGGAAGGCCTTACCGTTCTTGAGTACTTTATTTCGACTCACGGTGCTCGTAAGGGTCTTGCCGATACAGCTCTTAAAACGGCTGATGCCGGTTACCTTACACGTCGTCTCGTTGATGTATCCCAGGATGTTGTAATTACAGGCCTTGACTGTGGTACATTGAGAGGATTACGTACTTCCGCTTTAAAGAAAAATGAAGAGATTGTTGAAACTCTTTATGATAGAATTCTTGGACGTACTACACTTCACGATATTTATCATCCTCAGACAGGTGAACTGATTATTAGCGGTGGTGAGGAGATAACGGAAGAAATTGCTCAGACTATCGAAGACTCTCCTATTGAAGAGGTTGAAATCAGGTCGGTATTAACCTGTGAATCGAAACGTGGTGTTTGTGCCAAGTGTTACGGACGTAACCTTGCAACCGGTAAAATGGTTCAGAAAGGCGAGGCTGTCGGTGTTATTGCTGCACAGTCAATCGGTGAGCCGGGAACACAGCTTACACTCCGTACATTCCACGTTGGGGGTACTGCTTCCAATGTTGCTATCACATCACGAATTGAGGCTAAATATTCAGGTAAACTTGAGATTGACGAACTTCGTTTTGTGGAATATACCGATTCTGATAATAATAAGTATGATATTGTTCTCGGGCGTTCTGCCGAAATGAGAATTCTTGATGAGAACACAGGTATCATTCTTGCATCAGGTAATATTCCTTATGGTGCAAAACTATTTGTGCGGGATGGTAAAAAGGTGAAAAAGGGGGATATTATAGCTGAATGGGACCCATATAATGCTGTTATCCTTTCCGAAGTTTCCGGAAAAGTTAAATTTGATAATATTGTTGAAGGTCTTACTTACAGGGTCGAATCAGATGAACAGACAGGTTATCACGATAAGGTGATTGTTGAGTCGCGTCAGAAAAATAAAAACCCGACTATAAAAATCTTATCACCTTCGAATGAGGAGATAAAATCATACGATATACCGGTTGGTGCGCATATCTCTGTTGAAGAGGGTGTGAAAATTAAAGCCGGTGATATTCTTGTTAAGATTCCGCGTGCAATCGGAAAATCGGGCGATATTACGGGAGGATTGCCGAGGGTAACGGAGTTGTTTGAAGCAAGGAATCCGTCAGATCCTGCAAAAGTTGCCGAAATTGACGGTGTCGTTTCATTCGGTAAGAAGTTGAAAAGGGGTAACCGTGAAGTTATTATCACTTCGAAAACAGGTGAAGAAAAACGCTATCTCATATCAACTTCAAAACAGATTCTTGCCCAGGAAAATGACTATGTTAAAGCAGGTACTCCTTTATCGGAAGGAGCTATGACACCGGCTGATATTCTGGCAATTAAAGGACCTATGAAGGTTCAGGAGTATATTGTGAATGAAATTCAGGAGGTTTACCGTTTACAGGGTGTTAAAATTAACGATAAGCATTTTGAAACTATTGTGCGCCAGATGATGCGCAAAGTTGAGGTTGCTGATCCGGGAGATACCAAATTCCTTGAAGGAGAGTTGGTAAACAAGATTGAGTTTATGGAGGAGAATGATAATATCTTTGGTAAAAAGGTTATAACCGACCCTGGAGATTCCACAATATATACAGCCGGAATGATTGTCAGCGCCAGAAAGCTCAGAGAGGAAAATTCCCAGTTGAAGCGTAAAGACCTCAAACTGGTTGAGGCTGTTGAAGCCAAACCCGCTACTGCACGTCAGGTGCTGCAGGGTATTACAAAAGCTTCATTACAGACTAATAGCTGGATTTCGGCTGCATCATTCCAGGAAACAACTAAGGTTCTTACAATGGCTGCTATTAATGCCAAGAGCGACAGCCTGATAGGGCTGAAGGAGAATGTGATTGTAGGTCACCTTATTCCTGCCGGTACCGGATTAAGAGAATATGAAGACCTCATAGTCGGTTCCCGTGAAGAGTATGAAGCACTGATGGCCGCCAAGGATGAGAAAGAGTAACAATTAAAAATTATAACAAATGTCAGATCAAAATAAAAATCAGATAAATATTGAACTTAGCCCTGAAATGGCTGAGGGAATATATTCGAATTTAGCAATAATAACTCATTCTCATTCTGAGTTTGTTATTGACTTTATTAAGATGATGCCCGGTATTCCGAAGGCAAAGGTGAAGTCAAGGATAATTCTTACTCCGCAGCATGCAAAAAGGCTTTTTAAAGCTCTTAAGGAGAACATAACAAAGTTTGAAGCAATGCACGGTGAAATTAAGATGCCTGAAAGGGAGCAACAGTTCCCGTTGAATCTCGGAGGTCCTCCGGCCGAGGCATAAATACATTTTACAAAAAAGCAATCCTAAACGGGATTGCTTTTTTATTTTATTTACATTTGCGCCTGTATGCTCACAGTTGCATTAAAAATATTAAAACTTACGGTTTCAAAGATTACCGGCTTTTCGGTATTGCTTTCTTTTGTTGTAATTCCGGTTGCTGTCGCTCAAAAACCGACAAAAGTGAAGATAATAAGAGCCGATGACCTGAAAGCAGGCAGACAGGGTAAAGATAAGATACAGCGCCTTATCGGAAACGTTATTCTGCTTCACGACAGTACATACCTTTATTGCGACAGTGCTCACCTGAACGAAAAGAAAAACAGTTTCGACGGATATGGCAATATTCATATTAAAGTTTCGGATACTCTCAATATTTACAGCGAAATACTGAATTATAACGGTGACAATAAGATTGCGGAATTGCATCATAATGTCAGGCTTATTGATAACAGGTCGCAACTTTATACCGACCACCTTTGGTATGACCGTACAAACAGGTATGCCTGGTACCTGACAGGCGGGGAGATTATAGATACTGCAAATACACTTGTCAGTAAAAAGGGGTATTATTACACGGATTCAAAGGAGGCTGTTTTTAGCGACAGTGTTGTCCTGACAAATGCGCGTTATGTGATGGAAAGCGACTCACTGAAGTATCTGACCGAACCGGAGATATCATATTTTTACGGACCCACAACCATAACAAGTGACAGTAATCTGGTATATTGCGAAAACGGGTGGTATAACACTAAGACAGATAAATCTTTTTTCAGCAAAAATGCCTATATCATTACCAAAGAACAAAAGCTGAGCGGTGATACTCTTTATTATGACAGGAATACCGATTTCGGGCTTGCTTATGGAAATGTCTCTCTGCTTGATACCGTGCAAAAAATGCTAATTTCGGGCAATTACGGTGAGTTTAAGAAAAAAGCGGGATTTTCATTTGTAACCGACAGTGCCAGGGCTGTTATGATTGATAAAAAAGATTCATTATTTCTTCATTCCGATACCCTCTGGATACATTTCGACAGCGCTCAGAATCCGGAGTATATGCTTGCTTATCATAAAATGAAATTTTTTCGGAATGATATGCAGGGTATGTGTGACTCACTTGTTTACAGTTTTGCCGATTCCACGATTTTTCTCTACAAATCACCGGTTTTATGGTCGGAACAGAATCAATTAACTGCCGATTCAATACGGATAGCTTTGAGTAATAATCAGATTGATACTCTGGCTCTTATTAACTCGGCATTTATTATCTCAGTTGATGATTCAATAAGAAAAACCTACAACCAGATAAAGGGTAGGGTGTTAGTTGCCTACTTTAAGAATAATATGATGAAAGTAATTAAAATTTGGGGTAACTCCGAATCACTCTACTTTGTCAGGGATGAATATAAAAGGCTTGTAGGAATCAATAAGTCTTTGTCAAGCGATATGAGGATTTATCTCGACAGCAATCAGATAAAAGTTATTACACCGATCCAGGATGTTGATTCTCATATGTATCCTCCCGAAGGTGAATTGCAGGGCGAAGACCTGCTGCTCAAGAACTTTATCTGGATTGAGGGTAAACGGCCTATGAAAAAAGAGGATATTTTTGTATGGTAGTTCTACAAATCCATATAATCCTGAAAAACAACCTGTATGAATGATTTCCCTTCCTTAACGGTTTGGGGTTTCAGGCTGTCGGGCAATTCAATACTGCGAAAAGTTTTATATTTATTGTCGTAAAAGAAATATCCCCAAGGACGTATCCATCCTATTCCTTCTTCAAAGGAGTTATATGCAAACTCCTTAGTGTATGGATTCATAATATTTTTACTCCATTTGAATTCCGATGGATCTAAATTCATCTGAGACAACAATGTTGCCGGAAAATCAACATTTGAAGCCAGTTTGTCAATTTCCCGGCCTTTGAATTTATCATCAATCACATTTCCGTAAAACAGCATAAAAGTTTTACAGTAGCCGGGGGAGGGGTAAGCCCATTTTTTATAAGTGTCGTGGCTGTGGTCGGGAATAAATACGAACAAGGTATTATCAAACCATTCTTTGGTTTTTGCTTTACGGATAAAATCACCGATCACACTGTCGGTATAAAGGGCGGAGTTAAGGTAAAGATTCTGATAATTATCGTCAACAAACTTCCTGTGTTTCATTGGCATGTCAAACGGGGCGTGTGTTGATAAAGTGTAGATTACACTGAAAAACGGCGTCTTGTCTTTGCCAATTTCCGAAAGTTGCCTGTTGAAAACATCGGCATCATGAACTCCGAGCTTTCCCTGAGGAATGTCGGAGGGAAAATCATATATCTCGGTAATCCGGTCGAAACCGCTGTAGTAAACATATCCTTTCATATTGCCATAAATAAGCTGACCTCCAAAATAGTAAGATGAAAAATAGCCTTCATCTTTAAGTATATGATTCAGGTTTGGAGTTCTTTTATATTTGTCCGGTTGTATTGTGACACAGGATATGGGATGCGCAGGGAAGCCGCCGAGAAGGCAGGAAATACCCTGTTCCGAACGTTCGGAGCTTGAATAAATGTTTGTAAACAATACACCTTCGTGTGCCAGTTTCGACATTTCAGGTGCTATGCCCTTTCGGCCTCCAAGTTCTTCAAGAAGGTCGGCCGACCAGCTTTCCAGAATCACAAATACAATGTTGGGTCTTTTGATACTCAGGAAATTAACGGTTGTGTCCTTCCCTGTATCATACAGTTGTGCTACCGTTTTCTTTGCTTCCTCAATAGGGTAATATTCAAATGGATTTTTGTCCATATTGTTTCTGTTCTCAAAATAGCTTTGCATAAAGTTATAGCCTGAGTTTGTAGCTGCAATATTCAGAATATTATGTTTTGAGAAATATGCATCGCTTTGAACAATAACAATTTCCTGTACTCCGCCACGCAGGCCGATAAGGATAAGTCCCGGAGTCAGTATCAGGAATAGCAATGTGAAAATCCAGTTACGCTTAACATTGATGATATTCTTATAGAAATATCTATTATACACAAAGAATGAGCCTCCCACCTGAATGAAAAACAGGGTTATCAAAAGTATGAAAGTCCAGGTCGGAGCGGTGTTGTATATTTCGCCGGGATGGTCAAGATAATTAAGGGCTTTTGCCGGAAGTTTTGTCTTCCACTCACCGTAAATACCAAGTTCTGCCGTGGTTATCAGAGAATAGGCTGAGAGTATTACAACTGTGTAGATTTTATTAATGAAATTGATCCATTTCGGACTGTAAACCGATTGAATAACAAGCAAAAGGAAAGGAAAAATGACCATATAGCTTGCAGCTACTGCATCAAGTCTCAGGGCGTGCATAAAGGTAGCAGTCACTTCACCGACACCTATTTCATCCCTTACAATCAGTCTTGCATAATACAGCAGGAATATTGCGCGTGTAAAGGCAATAAACAGCATGTAGAAAACAAACTGTCTTAGCAGTGAACCTAAAATTTTAAACATTTTCAATAATTACGTGACGGGCAAAAGTAATTAATTCAGAAATAAAATATCGAAATTTAGAAAATATCAAGTATTTTTATGGTTTTTCCCCTGAATTCAAAAGTGTCACCTGTTTTTTTTCCATCCATTGCCTGATAGAACGGGACTTTAAGGGATATTGCATAGTAGGTGTCGTTATCCACTATTAATTTCCCAAGTCCTATTGAGATGAAAACTTTTTGAATATCGGTTATAACAACAGCTCCAAATTCAACTTTGTCGTGGTGGATTGTTTGGTCCACGCGGTGCAGTATTTTCAGATTAGCCAGTTCCTGTTCAAGTTGTTGGGCAAACATATCCCTCTTCCTTATAAGCTGCATCATATGCGAATCGAACATATCAGTTGTGTTCTTATCTTCATGGGCAGCTCTCTCGGCTTCAGCCATCGCAAGTTCCAGATGTTTTATCTTTTTCATCTGAGCCTTTTCACACTCATCGTATATACTTTTCTTCAGCACTCTTTTGTCCATATTAAACATAATATCTCTCTTTTTTCAAAATTAGTTAATTTTAACGCTTAAAGCAACTTTTTATTACAAATTTTTCTGATTTTTGCAAATTAATTAGTAACATCTAAATTATTGTAATAATGTCAGATATACCAAATCATCCTGTTTACTCAAAGAACGTGTTTGAAATGATTACCGTTGCCAATGATTTTTGCATTTTTTCGGCAAAAATAGAAACTTATTCCAAAACAGAGGCAATAGATTATCTGCAAAAAGTTTGCCCTTTGCTTTATATTAAAGGTGCATTACTTCCGGATATCGAAGTTTCGAATCCTGATGCCAATGAAAGGTTTGTGACAGAAGGGGACTGGGAGACCCTGTTTAATGAATTTAGGAATAAATTTCAACCTGATGATGAATTCTGGTTTATTGATAATAGTGGTGTGCGTGATAATGATCCCATAAAAGGAAGCCTGGCAGAACATTTTGCGGATATTTACCAGGACTTAAAAGACTTTTTGATGTTATACCAAAAAAATACTCTTGATGCAAAAGAAAATGCCGTTTTTGAACTTAAGCGCCTTTTTCCTGTACACTGGGGATTACGGATTGTGAATGCAATGAAAGTTTTGCATTATATAACATTGAAAAATCTCCCTGTTGAGGAAGATACAGACTATGATTTTTTGTAAACTGTTGCATAATCCGGGATGAATTTTCAGGGCGAACTCTGAATATGAAGATACGGGATTTATACCGGTAATATTGTCAGCAGGTTAAGGATTCAGAAATTTATCAGCAGTTTTTAAAAGGAGCTTTCTGTTGACCGGTTTCGTAATATAGTCTGAACAACCGACCTCAATGCTTTTTCTTTTATCGTCAGCCATAGCATAGGCTGTCTGTGCAATGACAGGCAGGTCTTTCCTTATTTTTCTTATCTCTTTTGTGGCTTCAAACCCATCCATTTCGGGCAGTTTAATGTCCATCAATACAAGATCAATTTCCGGATGGTTTTTGATCATTTGAATTGCAACTTGTCCGTTTGCAGCATGCAGAATACGTATATCCGTAGGTTTTAAAATCTCGTCAAGGAATATAAGGCTCATTTCGTCATCTTCAACAATTAGAACCGTCTTTCCTGCCCATTTGTATTTACCTTTTAGCTCTAAAGTTGTTAGTGACGGTTCCTGTTTTGCCGGAATGAATACGGATTCAGGTAAAGTGAAATACAACTCGGAACCTTCTCCGAGGGATGAGTTGAGCCATATTTTTCCACCAAGTCTTTCTACAATTTTTTTTGCAATTGTAAGTCCCAGACCAGTCCCCCCGTAAAGTTTTGAAATGTCATATTCGATTTTCATAAATTTTTCAAACACAGCATCCTGCAGCTTTTTCGGAATACCTATGCCAGAGTCTTTTACAAAAAACAGAAGATCCTTCCATCCGTTTTCCGTAAAGTCCTTTTCTTTTATCCTGCATCCAATCTCAACAAATCCTTCTTCTGTGAATTTGAGTGCATTTCCGATAAGATTATCAAGGATTTGCTTTAACCGCCTTTTGTCGGTTCGAATTATTGTATTGCTGCTTATATTTACATTCAACCGCAGTTCTATCTTCTTCTCTTTTTGCTTATACAAATCATCTTCCTTGTAGTTGTTGTACAATTCATTCAGGAAATGAGTTACAGGGAATTCTTCCAAATGGAGTTCTATTTCCTTTGTTTCAATCCTGCCAAGGTCAAGGACGTCATCAACAATTTTAAGTATTGATCTGCCGCTTGTTTTGATGATATTAATATAGCGGTCTCTTTCATCAGTCGAAATGCCGTTCTGGCGCAGCAACTCTGAAAAGCCCAGAATTCCGTTCAAGGGAGTTCTGACTTCGTGGCTGATATTGTTAAGAAGAGTTGTTTTTAATTCGTCATTATTCTCAATAGTTTCAATTTTCTTGACAAGCTCTTTCTCTTTTCGCTTTCTTTCCCGTATCTCTTTCTTTAATTGTTTGTTAAAATGGTATAGTTCAAGATTTTCCTCTTTTATCTTAATGCTTGATGCTTTTGCAGGCTGCTTCTGTTCTTCCAGAAGTACCAATTTGTCAATTTTGTCGGTTGCAATAGTCAGAATTCTTGATATTACATTTTCGAACAGTTCGATACTTTTATCGGAAGGTTCCGTCTCAATAAAAACAATGAACCCGAAAGGTATAGGTCTGCAATGAAAAGGGAAAATTGAAATTGTTTCGGGTTCAATGTTTAGTTCTTCATTCATACTAAAGCCCATTTTTGCCATTTCTTCACCTGAAATGAACGGCGGGCCGCTTTTTATTTTCTCAATAAGATTATCCGATAAGGAAAAGAGGCAGTCATCAGTCCCGGTGATGCCTTCCGAGGGATAACTTGATATGATTTTTAATTCATTGTTTTCGATAGCACAACACAAACTGATTGGTATATTGCGGATAACCGAAATCCTCTCTAATATCTGGTAAAGCAATTTATCCTTGTCATCAGCCTGAGTAATTATCTCGGTTACAAGCCATAGCAATAGCTTCTCGTCCATCCCTTCAGCCATCCGGGCGTTCTGCTTTTCGAGAAGCTTAATTCGTAGTTTTAACTCATTTATTACTGTTTGCTCTTTTGTAACCATTCTATATACCAACCTCCCTTTTCATTTTTACTAAAAACAAAAAATGCATTAATTCAGACCTATTTTACCGAAAGCAAGCAGGCAAATATAGTTCCATAAGTAAAATTAAATGTATCGGTTAATCCGGTGAACTCCCGTTATCCCTATTTATAACTGCCATACACAAGTTATTAAATATTTATTAATAATTTTAGGTTTTTTTTATTTTTCTCATATTGGTAAAGGTAGTCTAAAATTTGGAATCTGTTTCTATTTGGGATGGGGTGGGGTAGCAGGCAAAATGTTTCAGCCAAACAGTAAAAACCAAATACTATTTCAGATTAACGGTTAAATTTCAAACTATCCAGTGCGGGAAAAGGGAAGAATGAAGATTTTATGTGCGACGTGTCCATAATTATCTTCATCTTTTCCACAATTTCAGGATGTTGAGCTGCAACATTGTTTGTTTCTCCGATATCATCTTTCAGATTATATAACTCGATTGGAGCATCTGGATGTTTTTTAAGTTTCTGACGTACCGCTTTCCAGTCGCCCATTCTGACAGAGACCTGCCCGCCATAGGATGGAAACTCCCGGTAGATAAACGGATGCTCCCGGATGTTATCCTGCTGAAGCATAACAGGTATAAGGCTAACACCATCTGTTTTCTTGTCAGGTTTTGCCCCAATGATATCTGCAAAAGTGATATAAAAATCCTCAAAACCTGAAATGTGGTCAGAAACAGTTCCCGGCTGGATTTTTCCTTTCCACCAGGCAATCATCGGTACTCTAATTCCGCCTTCATACACACTGCCTTTTAATCCTTTAAACGGGCCTGCACTTTCAAAGTAGTAGGAATCAGATCCGCCGAGTCTGTTAAATGTCGGTCCGTTATCACTGGTAAAAAACACGACCGTATTATCTTCAAGACCAAGTTCTTTCAAAAGATTCATGATTTTCCCGATTTCCCTGTCCATCCTCGTCACCATTGCCGCATAGGTTGCACGTGGATACATATTGGGCAGATAGCCTTTATTGCCTGTATAAATTGAATCGGGAATTACCTTTTTATAGTATTCAAGTGAAGGTTCGTCATCGGGAATCTGTAATGCAAGGTGTGGAACAGTAAAAGGTACGTAAAGGAAGAAGGTTGTATCTTTGTTTTCTCTGATGAATTTTTCAGCCTTTTCCATCATTTTGTCCATTGAATAGTCCTGCCCCTTATATCTGTCGTATGATTTTGGATCATACGGGTCGCCTTTAAGTCTTTCATGCGGTATGTATGCCGCATTTCTTAAAGTATCCCAATGTTTGTTCTCCCAAAGGTGGGTAGGATAGTAATCGTGTGCCTGTTTTTGGCAAAGGTATCCGTAAAAATAGTCGAATCCCTGATTGTTCGGATGCCCGCTGTTATTTACAAATCCAAGTCCCCATTTGCCAATGGCACCTGTAACATATCCATGGGCTTTTAAAAATGTTCCGAATGTTTTTGTGCTGTCGGGAAGTGGTAATTGACCGCCTTCATTGTCGTCGCGATATCCTCCGAGTTCATAATTGCTTCTGACATAGGCGTGTCCGGGATGTAGTCCGGTGAGTAATACACAACGTGACGGTGCACAAACAGGACTTCCTGCATAATGGTCAGTAAATCTCATCCCTTCATCGGCAAGCTTGTCAATGTTCGGGGTTTTAATTATCTTTTGACCATAGACCCCTACTTCATTATAACCGAGGTCATCGGCCATTATGAAAATAATATTTGGTTTCTTAGTCTCCTTTTTCGATTCTCTTTTGCAGGCAATGTTTAATGCCACAAATGTTGTCAGTAAAATAATCAGATACTTTTTCATATTCGAGTTTGTTTATGACGGCTATAATATTAAAATGACTATTCAATGATAATTTCATCAACAAACAGCCAGCACTTTTCACCTTCTCCGGGATGCCCTGCAGGACAACTTCCCCTGTTTCCGGCAACAACTTTTAGATATTTTGCAGGAGAAGAGGGTATTGCTATCTGTATTTCGTTTCTGCCGGGTTTTATTCCTTTTCGGATCTGTTCTTTACTGAGGCTTCCGACTTTAATAAAATCAACTCCACTGAAAGATGTATATACTTCAACACTTTCCGGCAGGAATATCCACGAATTCTCATCATTGAAACATCCGATTGTAACCTTTTTTATCTCTTTTTTGTAATTTCCGAGATATAGTGTTGCCTCAAGATTGTCACCCCGGAACCCGAGCCATTCCTTATTGTGGAAATCTTCACCTCCTTCTTTACGGTTTATCAGCGAATAACCACCCATACCAAAGTAATCAGGAGACGGCTTGTTTTTTAAATCCACACTTTGTACCTCCATCGTTCTTTTGAAAACGATTTCGGAAATATCACTAACTGAACCGTTTCTGAAAGCTGCTGCTTTTAAAGTGGCCGATTTTATTAATAAAACAGGATCCATATATACCGGGGAATCAATATCGGGATCGGTACCATTAAGTGTAAAATGAATCTTGCAACCCGGTTGGCTGACTGTAAATTCCACAAGTTGTGCTTTTGGGTATATACCGCTTTTTATTGAGAAAGCAGGTTTGGGAATATATTCGTTTTTGTTTTTTGATGACAGTGCAGTTTTATCTTTAAATGCCCATAGAACAGGTCTGCCAATCCATTCATCAGGCTGTTCTATATTGAGCAGGAACAGTATTGTGGGTGCAGTGTTGAACAGATCATTTTGCTGCTCAATAACTTTGTTTTTAATGATTCCGGGTCCCGATATTATCCAAGGTACTTCAATTTCGTCCATACTAAGTCCGCCGTGTGCCTTTTCTTTTCCTCCGTGGTCCGATACAACAATAAAGTATGAGTCTTTATACATCCCCGCCTTTTTTAGGGATTCGATAAACTTTCCGATGATACTATCAATATCTTCTATTCTTTTGATGTATTTTGTTGTACCCCAGCCATATTTGTGTCCGTAATCGTCAGGACTGTCAATATAGACGAAAGAAAAAAGCGGTTTGTTCTTAATAATCCAGGATGTCGCTTTTTCAAATGAAACACCAAATCCTTCAGTCAGTTCAAATTTATCAATATAGTCCGGATTTACAATATTTCCTAATCCTTTCCAGTCATAAAACATACAGGTCTTATCGCCGGGATATTTGTCTTTTATCATTTTGAATAGAGAAGGAAAATAACCTTTGTCGTCGGAGACAGTAGGCTCTATTGAATGGTTTGTGACACTCCATCCGTTATCAGTAATACCGTTTTGTTCAGGACCGGCACCTGTAAGAATTGCTCCCCAGTTCGGTGCGCTGACAGTTGGCATTACCGAGCGTGTATGAAGTGAAACGGCACCATTTGCAATCAGTGAGTCAAGGTTGGGTGTAATTGCCTGCTGAAAGCCGTCGGTACTCATTCCGTCAACGCCAATCAGGATAACCCTCTTTGCATTTATGGAATTGCCCTGCCTGTCACAAGCTGAAAACCCAATAAAAACCGGCAAACCAAACAAAAGTAAAATCAATAAATAGTATCCCCTTTTCATATCAATTTATTTAATCGAGTTGACGGCCAAAATTATAAAAACTATCGTAAGAAAAAGATTTGTTTTATTAACAACTGGAAGTGGTTTTTGCAAGTCAAGCTAAATTTTCTATAATAATTTGAAAAGGAAAATAAAACAAATGTGAACATTATTAACGTTTTGTCAGTATAATAATTTTTATCATTATGAAATATTGAAGATATGCACTGATTTTGCAATTAATGTTTAAAATATAAAGAGAATGATTACA
>CAYOZZ010000187.1:0-10408 GCA_964408535.1 uncultured Bacteroidales bacterium
TAATAATATCTTTTTGCTAACTAACGAAAATAGTAAAGTAATATTATATTTTTCCTTAATCTAATGTTAAAATAACGCTTATTAACTTCTTCATAATGTTTGAATTAATAGACCTAACAGGTCTCAAAGACCTGTTAGGTCTATTAATTCAAACATTATGAAGAAGTTAATAAGCGTTATTTTAACATTAGATTAAGGAAAAATATAATATTACTTTACTATTTTCGTTAGTTAGCAAAAAGATATTATTAATACATTATTATTATATTTAATATTTTTTATTACTTTTGTCATTAAATGGGAATTTTGTCATCAAAATCAGATAAAAGTTATAAAGTAGCTGTCTTATTAATGTCAAAAGGATACTATTGTAATAGTGTTCAATGCGCTTATTTTAGTGGATTACAACTAGCAAAAGATAAAATATTGGAAAATATTGCTGACATTAGTAAATTTAAAAATGACCTAAAAAAGGAAAGTTCTCATTTAACTATAATTAGAAAAGCAGGTGAATATCTTAATACAGCTGACAGAAAAGGAAAGTTAATAGATCTGATGACTACATTAAAAAGATGGAGAAAAAATGCAATTTATGATGATACCATATTTAATGAAAGACAAGCTGCAGAAGCATTAAGTAACTGTGAAACTATTAGATATTTATTAAAACAAATATAATTATGAAATCAAAAGATTACATATACGGTTTATTGGAAGAATTGCACAAAATATTTCCATCATTTACATTTCGTTATCAATACGATGAATTGGACGAAAGTCATGTAATTGAGTATAGCCCATTTGATCTGATTGAAGGAGATGCCGATTTTGAAAATAAGAAATATTCAATTTTGGTTTCTTACTTTGAAATGAATTTTGGAGAATCTTTGGTTTTTATTAATGAATTTGATCCCGTCGGATTATCAAAACCTGAAAAGATTTATGAAGGACATTTTTGTTATTCTCCAAAAGATGAATCTCCATTAATTAAAGAACCTAACTTAATAAATCACAATTCTGATACAGAGTCATATTCCGGTGAAAATAATTACTCATTAGCGGCATAAATAATATGGAATCAAATATAAAATTATCGCCATTTAAATTTGAAAAATTCCTCGTTATTGAAAGTAGGATTAAAAGAAAGAAGCGTTCAGATAAAGATCTTGTGTTAAATTATAGAATAACACCATCAGGAATAATTGATGAAGCTAAAAAGATTTATGAGCTCAAACTCATTGTTGACATAATTGATGAAAATGAACAATTTGAATCAAATGTTGTGATTTTAGGCTTATTTGAATTCAAAGAGGTTATTGCAATAGATAATCTGACTACCTATTTCTATATAAATGCCCCGGCAATAATCTTTCCGTATGTCAGAGCATATATTGCCGCATTAACATCATTGTCCGGTTTTGAAACAATAAATCTACCTCCAATTAATGTTGGAGTTTTAAAAGAGGAATTAAAAAGCAATACCGTTAGGGCCAGCCTTGATTAAAATGTCATAAAAAACTTTCTTTTATATGTTAGAAATATGACTTTTTATCTTTGTAATTCTATTCTCTATGCTTTCCAGGTTAAGAATTGTCAAAAGTTATAAGTGTTATTATGAAAAAGTTTATTGGTTTTCTGGTTATTTTGATTCTTTTCTCCTGCTCTCAGAAAAAGGAGAATTTCCCCGGAGATAATCAAATCACAGGCCTTGCTACCCCTGTAAGACTTAATCCCGGACAGACGGAAATTGTTTTGAGTGATTATTTCAATGACATTTCATTGATTGACTCCGTCTCTCTGCCTGCTTGTCTCACAGGTGAACTTACCTCTGATAAAAAATATCTGCTCGTCAGGGAAAAGGAAAAGGAGCTGCCTCCGTTAATGGTTATGAAAGTATGGATTAAAGGTTATCCGTATTCTATCCTTATGAAGAAATCCGGAAAAGAAAAGGTTAGAATAACCTATGACCCGGGAGACGTCAAAGTCAAATCGGTTCAGATTGCCGGAGAGGTAAACGGATGGAATCCGAAAAATTCAAACTTCACTTTTAACAACGGTAAATGGACTATTGACCTATTGCTCGATCCGGGGACGTACCAGTATAAACTTGTAGTTGACGGTCAGTGGATTATGGACCCTGCCAATCCCGATTCGGCGGACAATAATATCGGCGGTTTTAACTCACTACTGAAAGTCGGTACGCAAAAAGGGAAAAAACCTTCTCTCTTTACAGCGAAAAAAGACGGAAAAATAGTTATCGGGTATAAAAATGATGTTGAGTCTTTTTTTGTCTTCTGGCAAAACTATGAAATACCGGCTCATAATGTTGTAAAATCAGGAAACGGTTATGAAATTACTCTTCCATGCGGCACTAAAAAACCTGAACGCTCTTTTGTCAGAGCCTGGGCTTATAATGAAAACGGTGTATCGAATGATATTCTGATACCCCTGCAATCGGGAAAACCGGTTTCGAGTGCAAAAGAACTTACACGTCACGACTGGCGTGCTTCGGTTTTCTATTTTTTAATGATTGACCGTTTTTACGATGCCGATACAACCAATGATTTCCCGGTTGACAATCCTGAAATATTGCCGAAAGCAAATTTTAAGGGTGGCGATATTGCGGGAATTATCAAAAAGCTTAAGGAGGGGTATTTTGATTCTCTCGGAATTAATACGATATGGCTGTCACCAATAACGCAAAACCCGCTTGGAGCCTACGGATTGTGGCCGAATCCGAGAACAAAATTTTCGGGTTATCACGGTTACTGGCCCGTATCTTCTTCAAAAGTGGATTTCCGTTTCGGAACCGCAGGAGAACTTACTAAGCTTGTTAAGCTGGCTCATAAACATAATATAAACGTTATTCTGGATTATGTTGCAAATCACGTTCACAAGTTGCATCCGGTTTATATAGAGCACCCCGACTGGACAACACCGCTTTACCTTCCCGACGGAACAATGAATACCGAAAAATGGGATGAATACAGGCTTACAACCTGGTTCGACACTTTTCTGCCCACTCTTGACCTGTCGCGTGAGGATGTGGTTGATGTAATGACCGACTCGGCACTTTTCTGGCTCGAAAATTATAATCTCGACGGATTCAGACACGATGCCACAAAACATATTCCCGAATTATTCTGGAGGACATTAACAAAAAAGATTAAAGAAAAAGTTGGAATTCCTCAACATAAAAAGGTATATCAGGTTGGTGAAACCTACGGAAACAGGGAGTTGACAGGAAGCTATGTAAACACCGGAATGCTTGACGGACAGTTCGATTTTAATGTTTATGATGCCTCTGTTGCTGTTTTTGCCCGTGATAATGAGCCTTTTGAAAAGCTCAATGAGGCACTTCACGAAAGTATCGAATACTACGGTTATCATAACCTGATGGGATATATTACCGGCAATCAGGATAAACCGAGGTTTATCTCTCTGGCCGGCGGTTCTTTGAAATTTGATGAAGATTCCAAGCTTGCAGGCTGGACCCGTGACATTGAAGTCGGTGACCCTGTAGCCTATAAGAAATTACAATCACTTATCGCTTTCAATATGACAATTCCGGGGATTCCTACAATTTATTACGGTGATGAAATAGGTATGCCGGGTGCCAATGACCCCGACAACAGACGGATGATGAAATTCGGCAACCTTTCACACAATGAATTGAAAACAAGGGAAATCACGGCAAAACTTGTCCATTTACGAAGAAACAACCTGCCGCTGACTTATGGTGATTTTCAGGTGCTTGAAGTTTCCGACAAAGTTTATGTATTTGCAAGGACATATTTTGACAAAATAGTAATTGTTGCATTTAATAAGTCTGCTAAAAAAAGAACCGTTGAGTTTCAGATTCCCGCGAGATTTATGGATACTCAGTTAACCGGTAGTTTCGGGGCACAATTTAGGAAGAACGGCAAAACCATAAAAGTTAGTCTTGAAGGAAATTCATTTGAAATTCTGCAATAGATTTATCAAACCGAAGCATAAATTAACCGAGTACTAAAGTTTTACAGCTATTAGTCGTGTCAATTTTTATTTTCATCATCTTATTGATGATAAAACTTTTCTTCCCAAACCTGTAACATTTCGTTTTTTTTTCAGTCATACTATTGTGCTGATTCAACAAAAAAAGCGGAATTAATGAACAAGATTTTGCTGGCAATGAATCAAAAAAACAATTTGGAAACACAAAAAAATAATCTTATGATAAAATTCAGCCAAGGATTTATCGGCTATGTTGAGACAAGTGACCTCGAACTGAAATATTCGGAACTTGAAATCGAAGAAGCGGTTAATATGACTGCCGAAACAAAATTTTCCGATTTCAAAATAGGCACTGTTGAAGTTTTGACACTTGAGACAGGTTATGATGATGACCATATTGGCTCTGTACGCGATTTGGATATCAAATCCGGTTTTTCCGATATTGAAGTCAGAAGCCTCGAAACAAGGTTAAAAGCAGATTGTGATTACGGTGAACTTATAGTAAAACAGGTTGATAAAGATTTTAATTTAATTGATATTACAAACAGCTTCGCTGATGCCACAATCGGGCTTTACCCAAATGTAAGTTTTAAAATAGTGGCAACCGTCAAAATGGGTGATCTTGATTTCCCGGAAGATAATGCAAGACTATCTGTTGTTGACTTGTCGGGAAGTTCAAAAAAATATGAAGGGGTTGTCGGAGACGGAGATACAACAAATGCAAGAATACTTGTGGAAGCAAAATATTCGGATATAACGATTTATTACAGATAATATTTAAGTATTTATTAATCATAACAAATTATCACTATGAAAAAACAAAATATTGCAGGGGTTTCAGGTATAACTATTTTACTTGGACTTATTTTGGTAATGCAGACAGGATGTAGTTATGCATTCAAAGGTATTAAAGGTAACGGCAATGTGGTCAAACAGGAGCGGAAGGTCACCGGATTTTCCGGTCTTGAAGTCGGAGGAGCTTTCAGAGTCTTCTTAACGCAAGGCGACGAAGAAAAGCTGATTATTGAAGCGGATGAGAATCTTCTTCCCGTCATAGAAACAAAAGTTAAAGGCGGAACACTGATAATCAGTACAAACGAAAACATTAAGGACTTTAAAACATTGAATATTTATCTCACTTTTAAAGATATGAGAGATATGGAAATAAGTGGTGCATGCCATCTTACGGGTGAGAATAAATTTAGATTCGACGACCTTGAACTGGATTGCAGCGGTGCTTCGGAAGTTGATATGAAATTATCGGCAGGTTCTTTGGATATGGATATTAGTGGTGCAAGTAGTGTTAAACTTTACGGCAGTGCAGAAAAAACGAATATGGATGTTTCGGGAGCATCAAAACTGAATGCTTATGAACTTGAAACTGAAAAGTGCGATGCCGAAGTAAGCGGTGCGGCAAGTGTAAAAATATTTGTGAGTGACGAGCTGTCGGCAGAAGTCTCAGGTGCATCCAAAATGCGCTATAAAGGAAATGCAAGCCTTATCAGTCACGACGTTTCGGGTGCCGGAAGTTTGAAAAAAGTGGAATAAATAAAAAAAGGAGCACCGAATGTGCTCCTTTTTTTATTTTTTTGACATTTCCTGTCTTTGAAACTCCTTCCACACAAGTGCACTTGCCCCGAGAATGGCAGCATCGCCCGGAGGTAATTGCGACGGAAGAAGTTTTACTTTATCTCTATAAATATTTAACAACGCCTGTTCCATATATTTTTTAGTGGGTTCAAAAATCAGGTCTCCGGCTTGCGCCAGGCCACCGAACAGAAATATGGCTTCAGGACTTGTGTGAGCTACTGCATCGGCCAGTTTTTCACCAAGAATCTTTCCTGTATAATCAAAAGCTTCTTTTGCAATTATATCACCGCGTTTTGCCGCTTCATCAATCATTTTGGAGGATAGCCCGTTATAACCGATATTTCGTAATTCACTATGCTCAATAGTGTTTGCAAGCAATTCAAAGACAGTTCTTTTTATGCCGTTTGCCGATGTATATGTTTCGAGGCACCCTTTACGTCCGCAGCCGCATTTGCGCCCTTCAGGGACGGCAATGACGTGTCCGAGTTCTCCGGCAAAACCGTCGTGACCATAAACCATTTCGCCGTTAACAACAATTCCGCTGCCGACACCTGTTCCGAGTGTTATCATTATAAAATCGCGCATTCCTTTTGCACCGCCGTAAATCATCTCCCCCATTGCCGCAGCATTTGCATCATTTGTCAATACCACAACATCAAAATCAAACTTTCCTTTAATAAAATCAACGACCGGAACGACTCCTTTAAAATTCAGGTTGGGAGCGAATTCAATCGTACCGTTGTTATAGTTTCCGTTCGGTGCCCCTACTCCTATTCCCACAACTTCAAAATCACCTTCACTGTTATTAATCATTTCATCAATTGATTGGCATAATGCAGACATATAGATTGTGTAGTCGGGATGTGTTTCGGTTTTAATTGAACCGCGTGAAATAAAACCTCCGTTTTTATCAACAATACCGAATATTGTATTCGTACCTCCGATATCAATTCCAATTGCAACTTGTTTCATCAATCTTTATACTTTTATTTATAACTTCACTATTTTATGTCCTTTCCATCCGTAATAAGCAATATAGATATATGGAATTAAAGGAACCACAAATGAGAAATGAACTCCGGCAGCATCAGCCACACTTCCCTGAATTACCGGTATTATAGCACCACCGAGTATCATCATTACAAGTAAAGACGAGCCCTGACTTGTGAATTTTCCGAGCTTGTCAATTGCCAGCGTAAAAATATTTGACCACATAATAGAGTTGAACAACCCTATCGAAAGCAATGACCACAGCACTATCTGTCCTGAATTTGTCAGTGCAATAATAAGCAGGATAACATTGATCAGTGCAAAAACCATCAATGTCCTGCCCGGCAACGAGTTGCCAACCCTGAAAGCTATGAGGTTCAAAAGCATAAAACCAGTGTATGGCAGGATACTTAAGAATTTAAATGTAAAATTACTCTCAATCCAGACCACTCCGAAAATCACAAAAAAGACGGCAACCGAAACAATAAGCATCAATGAATACTTTTTAACAACTTGCTTAATTTCTCCCATTGAGATAGCGCCAAGAAACCTGCCGATCATTGCACCGCCCCAGTAAAATGCCAGAAACGACTTCGCCTGCATTTCACCAATGGAAAAGGCCTCATCCATAAAATTAATCAATATACTTCCAATACTCACTTCCGCACCAACGTACATAAAAATGGCTATCATCCCGAGAACAAGATGATTATATTTTAATGCACCGAAACCTTTTGGTATTTCATTCTCCGTATTAATAACAGGCAGGTTTGATAGCCTTATTATAACAGCCATTAATACAAATACCAAAGCAAAGATAAGATATGGCAACTGAACTCCGTACGCAGATATTGTTTCTCCCGAATTCAATGTAACCGGCTCTCCAACTGCATTCAGAAACGGCTTTCCCCATTTAATAAAATAATGAAAAACAAAATATCCTCCTATTACCGGAGCTATCGTCGTACCGAACGAATTGAAAGCCTGGGAAAGATTAAGTCTTGATGATGCTGTCTCAGGGCTTCCAAGTCTTGCAACATAAGGATTCGCAGCTATCTGAAGAATAGTAAATCCCAGTCCGAGTATAAAAAGTGCCGACAGAAAGATTCCATACATTTTTAATGAGGCAGCCGGATAAAACAGCAATAAACCGAAGGCTGATACCAACAGACCTGCAATAAGACCGTTTTTATAACCGATTTTCATTATAGGGTCTCCTTTGCCGGCTGAAATAAAAAAATAGACTACCGAACCGATAAAGTATGCTCCGAAAAAAGAAAACTGAACCAGCATAGCCTCGAAGTAGTTCAGTTCAAAAACTTTTTTCAGATACGGTATCAGGATGTCATTCATTGAGGTTATAAAACCCCACATAAAAAATAAACCGGTTACTACTGTTAAAGGTCCGGCATAGCTGTTTTTCTTCATATCATTGCAGCATTTCTATTGAAGCAGCTAAAGTATTAAGAAAAAGAAATAAATTTGAATAAAATATGTAAGAATTTCTTTTTTTGCTACTTTTTTTCTTTGTTAATAGCTTAGTCGCTCTGTTTTTAAATATGCTATTGCATAATTCGGGTTTAACAAATTAACGAATCAAAGTGACTGTCCCCGATGTAACGGGTTCTTTACTTTGTAATGTTGAACCTGTCCAGCCTGTACCGTCACGGAATACACCATATGCTTTCCATACATAAGTACCTTCCGGTTGTAAAATTCCATTATAGTATCCATCCCATTTTTCAGCAGGACTACCCAGCTCGTCAAGCTTATCGGATTCCCATACCTGGTTTCCTTTCATATCGTAAACATATACATGAAAATCAATCAGGTTAACACCTTTGGGTTCAAAATACCTAATCTCCTCATTCGGATTGTTTGGAGAGAATGCGCTTGGGAAATAAAGCCCTTTAAATAGCACTTCTACATCGTGACGACTGGTGTCGGAACAACCATATTCATTATATGATATTAAGGTTACAGTATAAAGACTATCCTCCTCATACACCTCAATAGGATTTTCGATTGTCGAAGTATTCCCGTTGCCAAAATCCCATAGATAGCTCTTTGCATATATAGATTCATTTGTGAATATTGTTTTCCCCTGCACACCGTCATAATTCTCCGAAAGATCGAACTCACTGTAAGGTATCGGGTAAACAAGAAATGATTTCGAAACCGTTTTCGGGCAACCGTAGGAGGCCGCTGTCATAGTAACCTGATAGTTTGAGATTACCGAATATATGTGTGAAGGATTGGGTTCAGTTGAGGTATTCGGGTTTGCTGTATCTGAAATAGGATCTCCAAAATTCCACTCCCACGAAGTTATTTTGGTAAATGTACTATCATAAACCGGAATAAAGCGGGCTGGAGAATTAAGGCAATTATTCTCAACCTGAAAAGTTACTATCGGAGCATAACTCACAACACATTTTCTGGTTATCGTGTCAGTACAGCCAAATTGTGACCAGGTTGTCAGTTTAACATCATAAATACCTGTATCTGCATACAAATGATACGGGTTTTGATTATCGGAAGTACTGCCGTCATCAAAATCCCACAACCAGGAAGTCAAAGTATCAATACATGAGGAAAGGTCAAAAAACTGCATCTGCACACCCTTACAAGCATTTACACTGTCAAATTCAGCAATTGGAAGATGATGAACATAAACAGTATTAAAAGTTGTATCTCGTATAGTGTCACCCCAGTAATTTGTCGTAATAACAAGACTTACATTATAAACTCCTGTCGTATCGTAAAAATGTGAAACGTACTCCAGAGTATCGGTGTAAGTACTGTCAGTGCCATCCCCAAAGTCCCACTGCCATTTAATTATATTAGCTTCAACAGGGCTGTACGATTCATCATAAAAATACACGGAATCGCCAAAGCAAACATCACTATACATAAATTTTGCTATCACTGCACTTCCTATATATATTTGCTTCGTAGTATCCTTAACGCCTCCATTAGAATCGGTAACCTGAAGGTAAACATTGTAATACCCCGTGTCAGGATAGGAATAATACGGATTTTGCAAAGTCGAAGTATCATCCATAGTTGTTGTATCCCCAAAATTCCAATACCACTCCTTCAAACCGACACCTTCCGGCGGAACAGACTTGTCAGTAAATTGCGCATTGTTTTGCGTTAAATTAAATATGTAATCAAAATCAGCCAGAGGACGGGTAGTAACTTCAATGCTATCGCAATAAATATCCGAACAACCGACACCAAATGAAGAGTTATACTGAGTAACTGTAAGGCAAACTTGCAATTTCCCAACAGTGTCATATGTGTGAGTTACATCGCCCATTATATCTGAAGTTGTACCATCACCAAAATCCCATAAGTACGATTTAAAGGGATATCCATGATTATTGGATAAATCAGTAAACTGGGCAACACTTCCCACTGAAATATCCTGAAACGAAAAGTTGGCTTCCGGTACCGAGTCAACTTCAACCTCGTAGGTAACAGAATCAATACAACCATGGTTATTCTTAACAAAAAGAGTAACATCAAAACTACCCTGGTCAGTAAATACATGACCCGGTTCAAACAAATAAGATGTATCATTCAATCCAGAAGCGGGGTCGCCAAAATGCCATTCCCAGGATAAAGAATCGAAGATATTTAATGTATCCGTCAGATTTGTAAAAAAGGTTGTATCGCCAAAGCATACGGCATTAAATCCAAATTCCGGTTTCGGAACCGAATCAACAAAAACGGTTTGTGTTGTGTCATCAATACATCCGATTCCGTTTTCCACGGTTAATGTTGCAGAATGAATTCCAGGAGTCGGAAAAGTATATTGCGGATTTTGAACCGT
>CAYOZZ010000188.1:0-2264 GCA_964408535.1 uncultured Bacteroidales bacterium
GTAAAACATTTAAAACTTTAATTGACGGAAAAGAGGGTAACCATTTTATCGGACGGACGGAGCACGACTCTCCGGAAGTAGATAATGAAGTCCTGATTTCTGCAAATAATTCCGAAATTAAAGTTGGCAGTTTTGTAAATGTGAAAGTCTCTAAAGCCGACTATTTTGACCTTTTCGGGACTCTTTCCCAAAAATAGACACGAGAATTTTTTTTAGACATTTATCCGTTTACGGAATAAGTTACGTTTTTGGATATCTGTTCCAAAATTATCCGGTATTGGATTATTTGGGTAAGTCATTGATATAGATGTGGTTAGTTGTTTTTTTCAATTACCTTCGGGCTATACGGTTTTAGAATAATGTTTTTGTGGATTGAGAATCAGGCGATTATGATTTTTGGCATATCAATTGAATAAGGAGAAATGTTCTTTGAAAAAAATTATCATCAAACAAAATGTAATCTGAGAAATTTTTCATGGTGGTTAATTTTTATTTGTAAAATTTGGTTTTGGTTGGTTAATTAGGTCAGGAAGCTATGTTCATAACTAATGCTTCTTGGCCTTTTTTATTAGCACCTATTGATAAAAACTATATATTTGCACCGGATAAACCCCGTGAAATTTTTGAAGTAGATTAGCGTTAGAATTAAGAGTTATATGATTATTGTTTGAAAAGAACAGACAATATAAAGAATAAAGAAGGTTAATTTGTACAAATTCAGGGAATTAATATTAGCGGCTTTTTTTTCTGTTTTCGTTGCATCGTCCGTTATATCTCAGGATATGTTGGGTGTAGCCAATAGTAACTTTGCCGGAGTTTTGGGTATTGGTCTGAACCCGTCGAGTATGGTGGGCTCGAAATTGTATATGGATTACAATCTTATCGGGTTTAATGTTTCTGTTAATAACAATTATGCTTATATCACGAGTGATGATTTTTATAATCTTTTCAAAGGAATAGAACCTGTTTATTACACGAGTAAGCACGAGAAAAGGAACTTTGCTTATTATGATAATGATGAACTGAAAAACGGCTATGTTGATACCAGGGTTGTAGGCCCGGGTGCAATGCTTGTTTACGGGAAACATGCTTTTGGACTGACAACGTCATACAGGACTTTAGCTTCATTCAATAACTTACCGCCCGATGTTGCTACATTTCTTTATGAGGCAATTGACTATCCTCCGCAACAGATGAAACTTTATTCTCATGATAAACCGATGAAAGGTTCTTTTTTATCCTGGCTCGAAATCGGTGTAAGTTATTCCTATCTCGTACATCGTAAAAAATGGGAGTTTTGGTCGCTTGGGATCACCCTCAAACCTTTGTTCGGTTATTCGGGGCTTTATATGTCGGTTGATAATGTGGATTATATGATTGAGAATGATAGTACTGCCCATTTGCAAAATACCTCGTTCAAATACGCTTATTCTCTGCCTGTAGATTATAATACAAATGATTTTACCGGAGGTTTTAACAGGGGATTCGGGTTTGGTGCCGACATAGGTGTTACATATCAAAAGACCAGAAAGGGACATGATAACGGATATTTTTCGAGACTTTGCGAACAACGTTACGACAGCTATAATTATAAGATAGGGTTTTCAATTCTTGATCTCGGATATATAAAATTTACAAAAAATGCGGAGGATTTCAGGTATGACGATGCTTCGGCTTACTGGTATGAGCCTGACGATACGTTACCAAATTCATCTTTGAATGAAATAAATACTAAAATAAGGTATTATTTTGGTGAACCTGCCGGTGTTTCAACAAAATTTTCGATGTACCTTCCGATGGCTGTAAGCCTGCAATATGACCGTTGGATGTGGAAAGGCTTCTACTTAAATGGAACGCTAATATATGGTTTTAAATTTGGAGATGCATCCGTTAAGCGTCCCACAATTCTTGCAATAACGCCGAGATGGGAAAGGGCAAAATATGAATTCAGCTTGCCGGTATCGTTTTATGAGTGGGAACCTGTGCCGAAGATAGGTTTTCTTGTAAGATACGGCGGGTTTTATATCGGAAGCGATAACCTCAATACTTTGCTGAAGATTTCGGACTTTACCGGTTTTAATATTTACTTTGGAATGAGACTTAATCTGATGCGCTTATTGCATATGGATTACTGGAAAGGGAATTGTAATGATTTGAGAATGCGAAATATAGAAACATTTGACTACAGGAATTTTTAGTTTCTCGTTTAAAACATTCCGGGACCTTTGTTAATAGCTTAGTTGTATTGTTTTTAATATGTGATT
>CAYOZZ010000189.1:0-2796 GCA_964408535.1 uncultured Bacteroidales bacterium
CCCAGTAATCGTAAAAAGCCTTTTGAATATCTTTTAATGTTAATGTGCCCGAATTTACTTTGTCTTGCGGCAGATTATCTTCCCACGTTTGGGCATTTGTCATTATTGCCGTAAGAACGAATACTAATACTACAAAATAAACTTTTTTCATAATTGTTGATGTTTTAAGTTAAAAAAAGGGGGGGGGGATCGAAATCTTTATCCCCAAATTATTATTTCTCAAAATATTTAACTTTTCAAACGGAGTGTTTTTTTTGAAGCATATAATACTCCCAATACGGATAGAACTATTAATCCTCCACCAACAGGTGCTCCTCCGCCGACAGGATTGTTGCCGCTTCCCGGTGCTCCTCCTCCATTCGGATGTGGTGGGTTTTGTGCTAATGATGAAGAATAAAATAACAATAAAGTGCCTGTGAAAAAAATAAAAATTAATCTTTTCATAATATTAACAATTAAAAAATTACTACTATATTTCAGATTAGGAGGTTAGGCAAAATTATATATAATCGTTATAAATGACAAAAATAGTATATGGAAAAAATATGGACAGTCAATATTTTTACTTATATTCCATCTGATAAAAGAAACTAAAATTTCAGCAGGTAATCCTCAAGTGAATCTTCCTTTTTTAGATTTATTTTCTTTCTTATTTTATATCTTGTTTTATAAATAGTATCGTTTGATACATTCAGAATTGAAGCTTACATCTAAACCTTATTCACTAACAGGTCTTTCTGATGGAACCTCTTACGACTGGTACGTTCTTGCCGATTGCGGTGGTGGCACATACAGCAGTTGGGCAGGTCCGAGCACATTTACTACATTATGTAATTCGGTTACCAGTTATCCCTACACAGAAATATTAGACGGATTATCTAACAGTTCACCGGGATATTCTTATACAGCCGACGGAAGTGTTAGTCTGGCTGCTGTTTGCTTTCAGAATGTTACGGGAGATGATATTGACTGGGATATATATTCTGGTTCAATAGGTTCCGGCAATACCGGTCCAAGCGACAATGTAACCTGAGGCGGAAAATACCTCTATACTGAAGCTTCGAGTTGCTACAATAGTACTGGTTCTGTTTTATCTCCTGTTTTTGACTTTTCTTCGTTATCAAATCCTGCTATTTCATTTTATTATCATATGTATGGCAGCAATATGGGTAGTCTTGAACTTTTCTATACAATTGATGGAGGAGCAACTTGGAATTCTATTTGGTCACTTTCCGGCGATCAGGGAAACAGTTGGACACAGACGAATAATACTTTAACATCTTTAGCAGGAGAGTCTGCTGTTATTTTCCGTTGGACAGGAACAACAGGTGGTGGTTACGCTTCAGATATGGCAATAGATGAAGTTAATGTATATGAAGCTCCAACAAATGCAATGGACTGGTGTAACCTACAATGGCCCGATGCTGCTACTATTGTTGAAACACAAGATGTAACCGTTTATACTCAGGGTTATGAATCGGGAGTAACAGATGCAGATCCTAACGCTCCTGGTGCGGGTATTGATGTATGGATTGGCTACAGTACGACAAATACCGATCCGGCAACATGGACAGACTGGGTTACTGCAACATATAATGTGGATGTCGGAAACAACGATGAATTTATGGCAGACCTCGGTGTTTCACAGGGTCTTGCTCCTGGTACATATTATTATGCAAGTCGCTGGCAACTGAATGGAGGTCCATACAGATATGGAGGATATAATTCCAGCGGCGGCGGATTCTGGGATGGCATTAATAATGTAAACGGTGTTCTGACGGTTAATCCATTTGTGGCTACTCTTCCTTACACTCAAGACTTTAGTTCAGGTAACGAATGGTCTGACGGTTGGTATGAAAGTGGTGACGATCCTGTTTGGAGTGTTCAACAGGCATTTGACGGAGCAGATTACAGTGCATATTCTTCATATACACATCAAGGTATTGACACATTATTTAGCTGTTCTATTGATGCGTCAACAAACACTAACGTTCATGTAAGATTTTTCGGATATTGGAGAGCGAACTGGAGTAATGAACATCAGGACGGATATTTTTATGGGACAGATGGGACAAATACCTACCTGCTTGATGAATGGCATCATAATAATCCTGCATTTGAATACGGCTGGCACGAGTATGACATTTCTTCCTGGGCTGACGGTAAATCAAATTTACAGTTTTACTGGGCACTTGATATGGGTGATGATTACTATTGGGTTATAGATTACTTCCAAATACAAGAAGGACCATTCGGACAACATGGTTTATGGACCGGAACAACTTCCGAAGACTGGCACGATGCAACAAACTGGGATGACGGAGTTGTGCCATTCTATTTCTCAACGGTAGATATTAATTATGGAGTGGCTAATTATCCAACAATAAATTCTAATGCTTATTGTGCATTCCTGAACATAGAATCAACTTCTTCGGGTGATGCTTCATTACTCGACGGAGGTTTCTTAAATATAAATGGGACTGTCAGTGTAGAGCGTTACCTTTCAGCCGATAAATATCATAGTTTCTCGCCATCAGTTGACGGCGAAGTCGCAGGTATTTTCCACCTGCCCGGCTCAACAGGTTTGGACGTTTACCTCTATTCAAATAACGAAGCAACTTATGATTATACTGAAATAGTTGATGTGAATACTCCTCTTAATGAGTATGAAGGTTATATGGTATGGGTTGACGGAGCCAATGCAACTCCACCGGTTAGCGGTTGGACATTCACCGAATCAGGAGATTTAAATACGGGCGCATTCGGTTCTACCGATAATGTTACAATGTCCGATCC
>CAYOZZ010000190.1:0-2246 GCA_964408535.1 uncultured Bacteroidales bacterium
AGACATAATACTCAAATGGAGGGGCAATATTCGTTTCGTCATAGTAGCTTTCAAATGAATAACCGAGTACCGGCTGTACGATATCGTCGGCAGAAATGACGGCAAAACCTTTATCTGAGTATTTCAAAATATATAAACAGATAACACCGTTCCGCTTTTGTTCTATTACTTTTGTGATTTTAAGGTCTTTGGCACTTTTGCCCGATTTTTCGGCATAAATATTCAGGGCAACGTTTTTTGCCGTTTGAATTTTGACTTCTTTACTTAAAGTATGTGTTCCGTACAACATTGCGAATAAATACAATATCGCAAATAGAAATGATGAAATTGTTTTCATAATAATATTATTTTTAATTGTCGAAATAAAAATAGTAAATTGCGGGGTAGATAAAAATTGCAAATTAGTATCCGGCCGGTTTCAAATAGAATTTGGCCGGTTTTTTAAAAAAATGACCGCACCGTCAATCCGGCAGGAAATCTTAACCTGCCGGATATTCGGAGCGATTTGCGAAGATGTTATATGAAAGAACGTGTTAATCGTTGTTAATGCTTTTGCTTTCCGGTATTTGTGATTCGATTCCGAGATTATCAATGTAGAATTCGTTTTTATCCGTATTGCCGGTCTGGCTGTCCAGATTAAAGTCACAGGATTGATATCCTTGTTGTCCTGCATGATTACTCCATAAAATCCGGTCATAATTATTTATACTACCACCGCCGGAGGCATCACCTGAGAACATACCCCAAACACCTCCTCCAAGATTTTTCTCTCCGTCATTTGTGTTGCTATAAGCTGCACCTGACGAAATGAAGTTATACGTAAAGATGCCTCCGCTTTTTGTAATTCTGTCCGCTGAGATTACTCCGAGATGATTCCGGTGGAAAACAGCCGGATAAAGTCTGCTTGAGTAATCCACATTGTCGAAAATGATGTTACTTGTCCCGTCGAGGTCAACTATTGAGCCGTCGTTTAATAAAAATGCAGCCTGCTGTGCAACAACCGTACTTTCGTCGGCATTGGCAGCGTCGTTAGCATCTCTTAACTGCACCAATACCCAGTCAACAACACCCGCCGGAATAGAGCTTACACTTTCGCTTCCCGTATAGTACCAATCTGCCGCAGGATTGCTGTCGAAAGGCTGGTTCAACGGGATAAGACCCGATGTATTGAGTGAAGTGTTCATATTTGTTCCGTTAAAAGCTCCTTCGAGTATTGCCGAAAGCTCGAGTTCCACATCAATATTTTCCCAGTGAATTCTTCCGTATGAGTCGTATTCATATTCAGGACCTGCATAATCACCTGTAGCTTCAGAGAAAGTCACGTCACCCGCATTATTACTCTTCCAGACATTATATCCCGGATTATCCGGAAAGTTTACATTTGAACAGGTCAATGTCTGGTCATTGTAAAAGCTTATCGAAGAACTGTAAGTTCCCGGTTTGGCATTTTGAAATGTACAGTAATCAAAAGCGTGTGACGGGTCAAGTATGGAACCGGTTTTGAGATATACTCCGTAACTGGACATATATTCAAAAATTGCATGGTCAGCCGAAAGTGTTCCTCCGTTGTTCACGTTAAATATATAGTAACCGGGGTTATAGTGTGTTACCGTAGCAGGGTTTGCCGCACTACCCGAAACAGTCAAGGTGCCTCCGTTATTGATATTCAGGTAATTATCCTGATCTATCTTTAGAACGGCACCTTGTCCGACAATAACTTCGGCTCCGCTGTTGATATCCAAATTGCCGGTGGAGGTGAAGGTATGACCGTTCAGGTCAACTACCGCATTTTGAATAGTAACTCCCGCATTATATCCGCAAAACACGTTGGAAGTGAGAGTCAGTGTTTGTGATTTCGGAGATTTGTTGCCTGCGTTGCTTTGTGCCGTTACTTCTTTTTTACCTGAGGGTGTATTCGATTTGACTGCCGATTTGTCAATGACAACGGCATTGAAAATACCGTTTGATGTTCCGGCGGATGCAAAATGGATATTTGCATCTTTATCCGAAATAAAATGAACGGTGTTTTTATTTGTTGCATTACTGAAATAACCGCCGGCATTTATGGTGAAATCTTCTTCGAAATAGTGAGAAAGCCCGTTAACGTTATCTGCCCAGTCTCCGTTTTGCAAGGTGAAATCATGAACAACATAAATATTATCATTCGGTTTGAATTCGCCCGAAGCTTTGTCGATAACAAGATTCCCGAAATGTTCCTCCGTAGCCGATGTTGTGATTATTTGGTT
>CAYOZZ010000191.1:0-10340 GCA_964408535.1 uncultured Bacteroidales bacterium
GTTCAAACCATATTCGTCTGCCAATGAAACCCAGTTTGAAGCATCAATTGATATCATATCACCTTTATACTGGATTGCAGGCCCTTCATCAACCCCGGCAGGCGTTTCTCCGGGATAGTTTGTAACCTCATATCCAAACCAAAGTTCCATAGAATCAGGAATTTGTACCGGAGTGTCAAGGGTGATTGTGTTCCATTCCCCCGGAATACTTGAGGTTACATCCTGCGAAAGTAAAAGTGTACCGGCATTTTCTCCTTGCCAGACTTTAAGTACGAAAGTTGATGTTTCAGCATTACCATAGTGAAAATAACTTATCTTCGTAAGATAATTGCCACTATATGGGGTGAGGTCGGAAGGTTCCCATCGCGATGCACAACTGAACGTTCCTCCTAGTGTTATGCCTATTCCGTTGTCTCCGTTAACACCATCATCCCATTGAATCCATTCATTTACAGGTGCATTGTATGATGGCGGATGCCAGTTCATGGGTATTGGATCACCAACCTCAAACCAAGTAATCGGAATAGAAAAAGATTTGGGAGGATCCGGAACTATTGTGGCTGAATCGCAAACCGGTATTGATTCACCTTCTAAATAAACAGCAGCTACACAAATGTTGTTAGTTCCGGGTTCAAGCTCGGTCTGATAACTTGTCCCGGAGGTGCTGCCTGTGAGTATCTCATTAATATAAATATTATAACCCTGTAAATTCGGGCATTGTGGCGGATCAAAGGTTACTGAAACAATATTGTTATTTACTGTAACAATCAAATTGGACGGAGGATCAAAACAGAGTTCTTCACTTGGAAAGCAAACGTCATCGTAATAAGCACCTGGTGTACCACCGGTATCTGCCCCAAAATAATCAATACCGCCAATAGATTTTGTTGTTGAGAAGGTAAATACATCTTCATTGTTAAACTTCACTAATCCCAAATCAGAATCAAGGTTAATGGTTATTTTCACTTTAAACCAGGTGTCCTGTGTATAAGTAAAATCAGTATTTGTTCCGTCAACCGAAAAATGCCCGGATCCTCCATCATCAAAAAATAGTTCTATAACCCAATCCACACCTGGTGTCGGCTCTGACTGTACATTAAAATATCCTGAGAATCCTGATGGAATATACATATAGTGTGAATAACTCCATTCTCCAGTTGTAACAGGCACTGTATCGAACTGATAAACAAGGTCAACCGAATTTGAATTCACAATAAAAGAGTTGTAAGAGCTATATGAAAAAAGATCACTTACAATTGCATCTTCATCGCTGCCGGGCATTCCGCTCCAGGTTGTCCATAAGCCTCCGAGTTGACCGGCAACATAGCCGCCAACTACCAGGCTGTCAAAGTATTCACAAGGTGATGATGTTAATCCATTGCCGGTTTTAGTATTAATATATGAGCTAATGTCATATTTTTGTTGAGCCGGTAAGTCAATTACTGAAAAAACGAAAATTATGAAAGAGAGCAAGATTTTTAAATATGAATACATGTCTTTAAGGTTTATTGATAAAATGAAATTTGAAAATTTGATGTTGCAAATATAGTGTTTTTTTAAAATGAAAGCAATATTTTGATGAATTATTTCTGAGATTCTCGTTGAGGGTTTACTAAAAGTAAGCGGAAATAATAAAGCCCTTCCCGATAATGGAAAGGGCTTTATCAGAAAATCAACAATCCATATAAGCGGGATTCTGTTTAAATCTATCATTTATCCAGGATTCCGGTCACCCGGAACCTCAAGCAGCCAACCCCCCGGGGTCGGACGAGCAGCCCTTATCCCGTGTTAAAAACGGGAGTCCCGGTATATTTGGCCTTTCAGCCCGTAAGGTTTACCCCACAGGAATGTCACCATCCCTGTGCGTGAGCTCTTACCTCACATTTTCACCCTTGCCCGCCGTAGCTTCAGCGAAGGCGGGCTTGCCCATCATTAAGCCCAGACTCATCAGCGAAGGCGGGCTTGCCCATTTAATATCTTATTGGTGTTGTCACCAATAAGAAACAATTTTGCAACCCGTTTCGCAGAAGCTACGGCGTCGGCGGTTATTTTCTGTGGCACTTGCTGTGACCCGTAAAGGCCCCTTCCTGTTAGGAAGTACGGTGCTCTGTGCTGTCCCGACTTTCCTCCACGCCTTTAGCGTGACGATAGAAAGAACTGTTAATTTTCATCTGCAAAATTACAAATTATGTTCCAAATATTATAATTTGAATTTATGAAATATAAAATCCATTACCTTTGTCTTCGGTTTTTAATTTTTTTAAACTTTGAAATCTCCGGTAAATGAAAAAAATATTTCTGTTAATCCTGTCTGCCTTTATGGCGGTATCCTGTTATTCACAAATGAAAAGAGCTGACCTGATTCTATATAATGCCAAAGTTTATACTGTAAATGATAATTTTGAGATTAAAGAGGCTTTTGCAGTAAAAGATGGAAAATTCATTGCAGTCGGCAGCAACGATGATATACTGGGTAATTTTTCTGCCGGTACAAAACTGGATGCTGAGGGAAAGGCTGTTTATCCGGGATTTATTGATGCTCACTGTCATTTTTACGGGTATGGCGTTACACTTGTAACTAAGGCCGATTTAGTAGGAACAGTTTCATTCGAAGATGTTATCAAAAGATTGAAAGATTATTATTCGAGATATCCTTCTGAGTGGTTGCAGGGCAGAGGATGGGACCAGAATGATTGGAAAAGGAAAGAGTTTCCTGACAATAAGTTGCTTGATAAGGCTTTTCCTGATATTCCTGTTTTTATAACAAGAATTGACGGGCATGCCGCCATTGCAAACACAAAAGCCCTTGAACTTGCCGGAGTTACTAAAGAAACAAAGGTTGAAGGTGGTAAACTGATAATCGAAAATGGAAAGCTTACAGGTGTTTTAATTGACAATGCTATGGAGTTAGTTTCTTCAATAATTCCGGAACCGTCTGAGCAAACCGAAATTAAAGCATTTGTCGAAGCACAGCAAAATTGCTTCAATGCAGGGCTGACATCTGTTGTTGATGCAGGCCTTGAAGCCAACACGGTAAAATTAATTGAGCGTTTGCAGAGTGATGGGATTCTGAAGATGCGTATTAATGCAATGTTGAGTCCGACCGAGGAAAACTTCAGGGAGTTTGTAAATAAAGGAGTAATCCGGAAAGAGAGATTGACAGTCAGATCAATAAAATTATATGCCGACGGTGCTCTCGGTTCAAGGGGAGCAAAACTTCTTAAGCCCTATTCCGATGATCCCGGTAATACAGGTTTGTTAATCAATAAGCCGGATTATTACAGGGAAATTTGTGAAATTGCATTGAATAAAGGCTTTCAGGTTAATACTCATGCTATTGGAGATTCTGCCAACAGAATGATGCTTACAATATACGGTGAATTTTTGAAAGGTACAAATGATAAAAGGTGGCGAATTGAGCATTCACAGGTTATTAATGAGAATGATTTTGATTTGTTTGGAAAATATTCCATTGTTCCTTCTGTGCAGCCTACGCATGCAACATCTGATATGTACTGGGCCGAAGACAGACTGGGGCAGGAAAGAATCAAAGGAGCTTATGCTTATAAAAGACTTTTGGATGAAAACGGATGGCTGCCACTTGGAACTGATTTTCCGATTGAAGATATTAATCCTTTGTACACATTTTATGCTGCTGTTGTTAGAAAAGACCTTAAGGGATATCCCGAAGGAGGGTGGCAACCTGAAAATGCACTTTCCCGTGAAGAGGCTTTAAAGGGGATGACTGCGTGGGCGGCAAAAGGGAGTTTTGAAGAAGATATAAAAGGAAGTATTGAACCGGATAAATTTGCCGATTTTGTTATTCTTGATAAGGATATAATAGAGATTGAAGCATATCTGATTCCCGAAACCAAAGTTGTTTCTACCTGGGTAAACGGAGAGAAAGTTAGTGGTAATGATTAATACCTCCCGGAATGTAACTTTTATGTTATTTTTAAATACAGTAAAACATTAGAAAAGGTTTTTGCAAGGGAACTTGCATATTTCAATTATAAGTGGTAATTGTTTAAAGCTATAACTTCCAATAAAGATAAAATACCGTAAATCCGAAAAGAAAAAGAATTCCTGTGATTGCATACACTTTAAGCCAAAGTTTGGGCTTCATTTTTTCAGGGAAATGCTTTCCTGTTACGGCAAGATAGTTTAAGACAGCTAAAAAAGGTGCGGTTACAAAGGATAGTGTCGTTGCAAGGTCAACCATAAAACGCATACTGCTGCTAAAAAACAATAACACAACAAGTGCACCTGAACCAACGAGGATAATCCATAACCACGTTTCCCAGTCAATTTTATTTTTTGATTCGTTTGCTCTTGGGAAAAAGAATACAGATACCTCTTTCATTACCCTGGGATATGCATCAAGACAGGTTAGTGTGGTTGAAAACATCGTTGTTATTGCAGCAACGGCGATAAAATAATAAGCCCATTGTCCTATTGAGGATGTGTACATATTTATTAATTGTCCGGCAAAAGCGACACCGTTGGCAGACAATGATTCCCCGCTTCCGTAAAGCACAAAAGCTCCAAGGGAAAGAAAGCATATTGCAAGAATTGCCGTCCCTATATATCCGATTTTAAAATCAAGTAAAGCTTCCCTTAGCTTAGGTGTGTATCCGATTTGTCGGTTTTTGGCATTTGTCCAAAGAGATTGCCAGACTGTAACATCTATTGGTGCAGGCATCCATCCGACAAAAGCAATAAGAAAGAAAATGTCGGTTTTATCTAACCACGAAAAGTGGTTAATATATTGAGAGTCGGGATGAAATCCTTTTCCGATTGCAGATACGACAGCAACGATTGTTGATGTTGCCAGTATTACAATTACCCATTTTATTAACTTGTCAAGTACCGAATATCTTCCAATCATTAAAATAAGCATTGTTATAAACAAAATTATTCCGCTTATCTGTACAGGTGACAGTGATAAATGGAAAACATTTCCAATCAGGCCCGCCGTAACAATTGTAACTGCTGCCTGAATTGTAAACATTGTACTGATTGTCAGGATAACAAAAAGAATAACTGCCCATTTGCCGGTCTTCCTGTAACCGTCAATCAGGCTTTTACCCGTTGCGTTTGCATATCTTGGCCCAAATTCAAAAAACGGGTATTTTATAAAATTTGCAAGAATTAGAATCCACAACAATTCAAATCCATATTCAGCTCCTGCTCTTGTTGACTGAACAAGATGAGAAACACCCACGGCAGCTCCTGCATAAAGCAATCCGGGACCGAGAATTTTCATAATTTTTTTATACTCCATATTAAAAAAAAGAAATTAGGCACCAAAAATAACTTTTATGTAAAAACTATTTACTATTTTTTGGTTTCATTATTTATTTTCTGTAAAATTATCTGCGTTATTAACAATCTATGTTTGATAGCTTCGTTATTTTTAACTGTTTTATGTTTTGTTTTAATTGTATTTTTGCAATATGAAGATAATTTATAACAGAATGATTATGCGGATTATTAAATTTGCATTTGTTTTTATTTTAACATTTCTGGGGCATGTTTCTTTATCCGGGGAAACTGAATATAAAATTACGGTAAGTATAAAAGGCAGTGAAGATACTGTGTTGTATCTTGCTCATTATTACGGTGATAAAACCTACCTTGATGATACTGCATTTGTGAAGAAGGGTAAATTTGTTTTTAACGGTGATTCTCTGTTGCACGGTGGTATATACATAATCGCCGGTCAGAAAAATAACAGGTATTTTGAACTGATTATTGATAAAGAACAAAAGTTTTCCGTAGCGACTGATATCTCGAACGTCATTGAGGATATCTCTTTTAAAAATTCTGAAGACAATACGCTTTTTTATGATTATATCAGGTTTAATACGGAAATGTATCGGAAAATCGGTAAACTGAAGAGGAAATTAAGTCAATATGCCGATAATCCGGATTCGGTTCGCTTGATAAGCAATGAAATAGATACTATAAACAAGCAATTGGGCGATTATAAGATTGATTTTATCAATGAACATCCTGACAGTTTTATATCCGTTCTGTTTAATGCAATGTGGGAGCCTGACCCTCAAAATGTACCGGTTCTTGAAAACGGCAGAGAGGATTCGATATATGTTTATCAATACTATAAACAGCATTATTGGGATAAGTTTGATTTAACTGATGACAGATTACTGCATACCCCCCTGTATAATAACAAATTAAAGAAGTATTTCGAGCAGGTTCTGTACCAGGAACCTGATACGATTATTAACGAAGCCGACAAATTAATTGCAAAAACAGAACCCAGCAAAGAGATGTTCAAATATACGGTTTGGTGGCTCACATATAAGTTTGAAACGTCGAAGGTAATGGGATTCGACAGAATATTTGTTCATATGGTTGATAAGTATTATGCAACCGGAAAGGCATTTTGGGCGGCACCTACTGTTGTCAAGAGCATTACTGAACGAGCCAATTCATTACGCCCGATACTTCTCGGGGAAACAGCTCCGGAAATGATCCTGATTGACACGGCAAACGGTTTTACATCATTACACCATACCGAAGCTGACTATCTCATAGTGTTGTTTTATGAGTATGGCTGCGGTCATTGTAAGAAAGAGATTAAAGCAATGAAAAAGTGGGTTGACAGTGCCGGTTATGACATTAAGGTATTTGCCGTTTGTACTGATACTTCACTTGTGAAATGGAAAAAATTTATCAAAGATTACAAAATTACAAATTGGATAAATGTGAATGGTACAAGAAGTGTGACACCCGATTATCATGACCTTTATGATGTTAATATGACACCAACAATATTTTTACTTGATGAGAAGAAGAAAATCATTGCAAAAAAGCTGAAAACGGAACAGTTACGTCCGTTTCTTGAAAATTATATTTTTCAAAGGCAACCTGAAGGGAATAATAGTGGTCATTAAACAATAAATAACAGAACATTCTCTATAATTTAACGTATATAACCCTGAATTTTGAATGAGATATAGAAAATAATGAATCTGAAAAAAATAAAAGCTCGAAATCTGCTTGAAATTCTTCTGGGATTTGCTGCATTATTATTTCTTAATTATGATGTTAATGCACAGAGTGTGGATGCAGATTTTACGTTTAATCAAAACTGTGATACGGTTTACTTTTATGGTGAGGCTATAATAAATCCTCTGGGGTGGACGACAATTGATAGTCTTTCCTGGGATTTTGGCGACGGTGTAATTGATACAATTACTAACCAGTTATTTGACCCGAAAATGCACATTTATTCCAATGAGGGCAGTTATACCGTTCAACTTACGCTTTGGTATGAAAATCCTGCCCTAACGGCAACAAAAAGCGATACGGTTAATTATTACATACCAACAGCTGCATTTGATATATTTCAGTTTTGCGATAGTATTAATCTCATTAATAAGTCAACTACAGGCGGGAGTATTGACAGTATATATTGGAATATAACGGGAAACGGAGTTGATGAAACCATAAAAGATACATCTCCGGGGTCTTTTGATACGACATTCACATTTCCCGTTACCGGTAGTTTTAATGTTTTAATGAAGGTTTTTGAAGGAGGCTGTTGGGATACAATATCTCATAATGTTGATTATTTTGAAGTTACTCCGGATTTTGAAGCTACATACAAGTGCGATACAATTGATTTTAAAAATACTTCTACTCCGTTAGCTGATATTGACAGCGTATTATGGATATTTGGCGATGGAAATCAGGGATTGTCAAAATTGTATCCTTTTGATACTACCTATTTATATTCGGTTTCCGATTCTGCCACCTTTATTGCTAAAATGATAACATATTCTATATACGGATGCTCTGATACTGCTTTTGACACAATATATATAGAACATCCGGTTGCAGGTTTTGTAAGCGATACGGCCTGTTTTGGATATGAAACTTCATTTACCGATACAACCTGGCATCCTGTTATTGATGTAACCTGGGACTGGCTGTTTGATGACGGAGGAACATCCACGGTTCAAAATCCGCAATATACTTTTCCGACTCCTGGAATTCATTCTGCAACATTAACCGTGGAAAACGGAATCGGATGTATTGATGACACAACACAAACCGTTTTTGTTGATTCGGTGCCGAAACCGGAATTTGGATTTAATGCCGTATGCTTTGGCGATACAACCTTTTTTACAAATCTTACGGATACATTAGATATTTTCGATTCTTTGTCGTGGGAATGGCATTTTGGCGACCCCGCTTCAGGACTGAATGATACATCTTATTTGTTTGAACCGGGTCATGTATTTACTGTCCAGGGTAGTTTTGATGTTACTCTTTTTGTGAGAAATAACCATGAATGTATTGATTCTGTTACATATTCGGTGTTAGTTGATTCTGTTCCTGAAGCTAATTTCTCATTCCAGGATGTTTCAATTGGTAATGAAGTAGTTTTTCATGATTTTTCGATTTACCATGGATCTCCTATTATTGACAGGCAATGGGACTTTGGAGATGGCACAACTGCTTCCAATATATATCCAAACGTTCCTCATACATATACTGACACCGGATATTTTACGGTTTGCCTAACTGTCACACAGTTTAACGGGTGTTCAAATACTTTTTGTGATACTATACGAATTACAACCCGACCTTTAGCAGATTTTGATTACATATATAATTTAACGCTAAACAAGGCGCAATTTACTGACAAATCTATTCTACCGGAAAGTGTCGGTTTGAAGGAGTGGTACTGGAATTTTGGGGATACGACAACTATGAGTGATACTTCGACTTTGCAAAATCCGTATTATTTCTATCCTGACACAGGGTATTACAATGTTTATCTTCAGGTTACCGATTCAAATGGAGGTATTAACGATACTACAAAGCAAATATATATAGGAAGTGCAGTGATAGCAAAATTTATGTATAATGATGTTTGCTTTGGCGATTCCGTATATTTTTATGATGACTCATACAGCCCTGTTGAAGCTAATATAATTAAATGGCAGTGGGATTTTGGAGATGGTACCGACAGTACTTATACTGACACTCTAAATTATGTTTCACATTTTTATGATACGTCTGGTATTTATAATGTAAGACTTGTTATTACAACAAATTATTGGGGTGACACTATTCGAGATACAACTTTTAATACTGTTTATGTATATCATCTTCCGGTTCCTTATTTCGATAGTATAACAGCCTGTAAAGGGATTCAGATTCAATTTGTCGATTCGTCATATAGCGTTGATACTATAACCAATTGGCTATGGGATTTTGATGATGGTACAACTTCAACTAACCAAAATCCATTTCATCTTTTTGATACTACAGGCCTTTTTGATGTTAAATTGTCAATTTGGACACAGTTTGGTTGTAATGATACGTTTACAAGAGAATGCATTGTTAGTTATGCCCCAAATGTTAGCTTTAAGGTCGAGAATAACTGCCTTAACTCCCCATGTTATTTTATTCCATTATATGATACTGCATATTCGGAAGTAACTTCTTGGGAATGGGATTTTGGAGACCCTATCTGTCCCGATACTCTGAATTCATCAACATTACAAAATCCTTCGCATATATATAATATGATTTCAAATTACACTGTAACTTTAACTGCTGCCTCTTACGGTTGCCCTAAAATATTACAAAAATCTTTCCTTGTTTACCCTATTCCATACAGTGAATTTATGCTTTCCGAGAATTATGGCGGAGTGCAAGGTAAAACAATATTTACAAATAAATCAATTTATGCCAAAAACTATCTATGGGATTTTGGTAACGGGAATACTTCGACAATCGAAAATCCTATTGAGGTGTATGAGGAGGATAGTCTTTATACTGTAACATTAATATCATATAATGAGTATGGTTGTTCCGACACAAGCAGACATGATGTCAATGTCCTTTTTAAAGGATTATATTTCCCGAGTGCATTCTCTCCAAACAATCCGAATGAGGAGATTAGGTATTTTGAACCCAAAGGTGTTAATCTTATGGAGTTTCATGTTTATGTGTATGATATGAAAGGCAATAAAGTATGGGAATCCGATAAACTTGACGAGTTGGGTAGTCCTACTGAAAAATGGGATGGATACTATAACGGAATTTTACAACCGGAAGGTACTTATGTGTGGAAAGCATATGGTGTATTTCGCGACGGTACAGGCTGGACAGGTTCAACATTACAAAGCAAAGAACCCGTTACATCGGGAACAGTCACTTTGATTCGTTAATTTGTTAAACACGAATTATGCAATAGCATATTTAAAAACAGAGCGACTAAGCTATTAACAAAGAAAAAAAGTAGCAAAAAAAGAAATTCCTATATCATTAACAATATTTCAAAGAACTCAGATTTT
>CAYOZZ010000192.1:0-3031 GCA_964408535.1 uncultured Bacteroidales bacterium
AGAGGTTCTCCGAAGTTTCGACTTCAAGGTTACCTAACTTATCTTTGAAGTAATTCTCAATATTTTTAGCTCTGTTATCCATTAGTCACTCATTTTTTCTTTTAACCGTTTCTGTAACATCATTCTTGCCTTATGCAATTGTGTTTTCGATGTATTTGCAGAAATACCGAGCATCTCCGCAATCTCCCCGTGATTGTATCCTTCAATGGCAAAGAGGTTAAAAACCATCCTGTATCCTGTAGGTAGCTGCTGCACCATAGCAAGGATATCCTGCGTTGACAGATTATCGGGAAAATCCGTAACCATAGAAGGAATTTCCTCCGTATCAAGCGTCTCTATATCAGTATGGCTGTAATGCTTTTTATTTTTTCTGTAATTGTCAATTGCCGTGTTTACCATAATCCTTCTTATCCAACCCTCAAATGAACCTTTGTTGTCATAAGTCTCTATCTTGTTGAATATATTCAAAAACCCGGTCAGCATAATATCCTCAGCCTCATCTTTTGAAGAGCTGTAGCGAAGGCATACACCAAGCATACGCTTCCGGTACCTTTCAAAAAGTTCTTTTCTGGCCCAGCGTTTTTTCCTGATACACCCTTCTATTAATTGCTCCTCATTTAAAATCATTACTCAATATTAATGACGAGAAAATAAACCCGCCGGTTGTCCCTGCGGAATATCTTTTCACAACAAAGATAGGAAAAACCGGAACAGCTCATAGTTTCTAAGGATACAGGTTAGCTCAGATGGCAGTGTGTATCAAATCCCGGGCTCTTTCGGATTTCAGAGTTAGTCTGGTGCGCCGGCATAATCCGAAAGTAAATATTTCGGGGATTTGTAATCCCCTTTTTCATTATTTTTTTATTGAACAATAATAAGTAAATCAGGTTATCTTTGCATCGTAAATTTTATGCAAAATGATACTATTTGAAGAAGCATTGAATATTGTAAACGGCTCTGTTTATAAGAAAGATACGGAGCGTGTTGATTTTATGAAATCGTTAAACCGTGTTCTTGCCGGGGATATAAAGTCGGATGTTGCAATGCCGCCTTTTGATAAGTCTGCCGTTGACGGTTATGCCTGCCGCAAGGAAGATATTAATGACATTATGGAGGTTATTGAGGTCATTCCTGCCGGTAAAGCACCTGAAAAGGTTGTCGGAAAGGGAGAATGTGCAAAAATAATGACCGGAGCTCCTTTGCCTGAGGGTGCTGATACTGTGATTATGGTTGAAGATACTGAAGAAGTCGGTGATAAGAAAATTAAATATCTGAAAGACAGTGTTAAAGATAATGTTTGCTATTTTGGTGAAGATATACGAAAAGGTGATGTTGTTTTGAAAAAAGGAACATTAATACAACCCCGGCATATAGCCGTTCTTGCATCAGCCGGCGGAATAAATCCTTTGGTTTATAAGCAGGTAAAGGTTGCCGTGATTTCAACCGGTGATGAACTTGTTGAGCCGGATGTTGTACCTTCGGTTTCCCAGATACGAAATAGCAATGCATACCAGTTGCTGGCACAGGCGACAACAATGGGAGCAATAGTCACCTATACCGGAATAGCCCTTGACACTGAAGACTCGACAAGAGAAATGCTGACAAAAGCATTCGACGGTAACGATGTAATTTTACTAACAGGGGGTGTTTCGATGGGCGATTTTGATCATGTCCCGAAAGTTTTGAAGGAGCTTGGTGTCGAATTGAAATTCAAGAGCATTGCTGTTCAGCCGGGAAGACCAACGGTTTTTGGTGTCAGGGGTAAGCAGTTTATTTTCGGACTCCCTGGAAATCCGGTTTCTTCTTTTGTGCAATTTGAATTGCTGGTCAAACCTTTGATTTACGGCTTGATGGGTTATAAGCATAAACCACTCGAAATTATCCTTCCTATGGGGAAAGAATACGGCAGAAGAAAGTCAAAAAGATTATCCTGGCTACCCGTAAAAATTGACGGAGGAAAAGTATTTCCGCTTGAGTATCATGGTTCTGCACATATTAATGCTCTGACCGATGCCGACGGACTGATTTCGATTGCAATCGGAAATACAAAATTAGAAGAAGGAAGACAGGTGGAGATCAGATTGATATAGCCGTAACATATTTTATCAGAATAGTTTGAGGTTTATCTTTTGTTCTTGAATTTCACTTTTATGAATAGTAAATAATTTAAAAATTATTTTCCATTCCAATAATTTATACTTTTGGCAGTTCAATAATTACAACTAATGATAGACAGGTTTAAAAGAAATATTAATTATCTTCGGGTTTCGGTAACTGACAGGTGCAATCTGAGGTGTGTTTACTGTATGCCTGAACAGGGTGTGGAGTTGATGAAACACGAGGAAATACTGTCGTTTGAGGAAATCACCGGGATAGTGAAAACCGGTGTTGAACTGGGAATAGACAAGGTCAGGATAACGGGTGGCGAACCTCTCGTAAGGCGTGGGATTGTTGACCTTATAGGTATGCTGGCAAGTATTGAAGGAATAAAAGACCTTGCTATGACAACTAACGGCGTCTTTCTTGACAAATATGCCGCACCTCTTGCCGAAGCCGGTCTGCACAGGGTCAACATCAGTCTTGACACCCTTAATCCTGAAAAATTCAGACAAATAACCCGTGTGGGAAATGTTGAGTCCGTTTTGAGAGGAATTGAAGCAGCCAAGGCAGCCGGACTGACTCCAGTAAAAATCAATTGTGTTATTAAAAAATCTCCTCTTGAAGAGGATGCGCAGACCGTTGCCGCCTATTGCAAAGAAAACGGTTTGAAAGTCAGGTTTATCAAAGAGATGGATCTTGAAAACGGGATTTTCTCGAAAGTAATAGGTGGCGAAGGTGGACACTGTGCTGTTTGTAACAGATTGCGCCTTACGGCAAACGGAAAAATAAAACCGTGCCTTTTCAGTGATTTGGAGTTTGATGTCAGAAAACTCGGAATAAAAGAAGCATATCTTCAGGCGGTGGGACAAAAACCGCGTTCCGGCACCGAAAACAAGGTTAATAAGTTCAGTAATATTGGAGGATAGTGTGA
>CAYOZZ010000193.1:0-2455 GCA_964408535.1 uncultured Bacteroidales bacterium
TATCACCTGATTTGCGTTTCGTTCTTTGAATAAACATAAAAAATCATTTATCAATACACTACACTTGGCCACAAAAATAAAAATTATTTAACGAAATAAAAATGTTTTTAACATTTATTAGTAAACAAAAGCCTTAGCCACTCTTTTTCCGATAAAAACACTATTACCAACTATAAACCAATACGTTAAGTCGTTTTTGACGTAAATTGGGGGTGGAAGTCCCGTTGTAAAAGATTGAAAGGTCAGGGTTTGTAGCTGGTATAGTTTAAAACAAAAAAGCCGGTCAACCAAAGTCAACCGGCTTTGAAATCAATTTCAAGTTATTATTATTTAATATACACCTTTTGAGAAACCATATCATTTTCACCAAACAGCTTCACAATGTATAATCCCGTCTTAAGATAAACCGGAATTGTGTATAAATTGTTGCCGGAAACTTTTTTAGTAAACATTACTTTTCCGGTTAAATCATAAACCGAGACTGTTCCGGCAATCTCATTTTCAGATGATATGTAAATTTTGGAGTCGAATGAATAAATCGAAGTATTTCCGTTTATTATTTCGTCACAAGATAAACTGTTGCCGAAATGCAGGTTAAAGCGGTGTATATCGTCATTAACCGTTGCTTCAAAATCATAAGTCATACCGCTTGTTACTTCTAAAATTTCACCGGTTTTTCTGTCTTCAAGCCAAACATTATTACCGTTAAACTCAAAGTCCCCGAACGAAAGTTGATACGATGTGTTTGCACCGGTTTCAAAAGCTATCGGAATAACCTTATTTTCATCAAACGGCAATGCATTAACGGTAAGACCGTCATCACCAAACATAGAGTACAATTGCGGAGCCTGATCGTCACCTTTTAATTTCCATGCATCGTATTCACTGTCGAAACCTTCTGTAGCATCATTGTTAAACTGTACAATCATTTTATCGGAATATCCGTTTCCGGCAACGCTAATATGTATTTCATTCATATTATCTTCCTTATAAAAAGGTTGTGAGCTATGCAATCTTTCGCTCTGAGGAATTGTTAACGAAGCGTTTACAGAACTCACTTTAATCCAGAATCCTTGTCCCGGGGCAATATTACCGTTTGGCAGAGTACCTGTTCCACTTGTGTTGTAAGTCAGATAATTACCCGAGGTACCGTAATCATAAACGTAAATGGTTGCATCCACATCTGTTCTCGACCAGTTATCAGTCCATTTAACAGACGAGGGATATGGGTTACCAACCATATTCCAGCCCCTGTCAGCCTGCGGTTGCGAAGCTGTATAGCTCAGGCCTGTAACAGATATATTGCCTGTGTTTAAGTTACCGTTGTATAAAACCGTTGCATTTCCCGTACTTCCGCTCGCTGACCAGGCCATAAACCCTCTCCCTTCAGTAAGATCATAGTTTAAAGAAGTAATATAATGCCATGAATAGTTGCTTTCGTCAAAATATGTTAAATATATACCTGTAAATACATCCGATAGTGCATTATTTATCGGAGCGGAAACCATATGCCACTGATCCTGTGATAAATAGCATTCAACTGACTGCTGATTTGAAAACGTTGCGGTTCCAAGATCAATGAATGAAGCTGTACCTGAGTCGTCGGCCTCAAAAAGAGCACTTCCCGAAACAGTAAATGTTTTACCGGCATTATTTGTAAACTGAGCTTTTGGAGCGATTGTGAAATCATTTTGCACAGTTATGTCTGCATTGGCAGTTGTAACCGCCAGGTTTTTACCGATTGTCAAATTATAAAAATTCAGTGTTGAGGCAGCCGAAATTGTTGAAGCGTTTTCACAAATAAACTCAACTGCTCCCGTACCTGGTGAGAAAGTTCCCTGCACATCAAAGTCTCCGCTTATTTTAATTCTTGCCGTACCGGCCGGGTCAACGAAAAACGTTTTACCGCCTTGAACAGATAAATTTCCGCTAACGGATATTTCCGTATAACCGGATGTCATAGTAATACTGTTACAATCGGTTCCGACAATAAGGTTTCCTGCAATAACAGGCCAATTGACAGCCGTATCGGGAATTACGACATCCACAGTTGAAGTCGGAACGTTGTGGTCATCCCAGTTCGAGGGTGTAAACCAGTCAACGGAACTGTTTCCTGTCCAAAGTCCCGGTGTTCCTGTTATTTGAGTTCCCTCAAGTGTGAAGTCGTCAAAAGCCATATCAGATGTATATGAATTACCCGTTGTCCCGACAAACCTGAAAACAGCGTTTTCGTACGAAACGTAATCATCTAAAACGACAGTGGCCTCTTGCCAGCTGTTCCCCTGATCTCCGGATAATGTCCACAGATTTTCCCAGGATTTTCCACAGTCCGTCGTAATTTGAAGCTGCATCGTTCCCATTGAAGAACCGTACATATGGTACCAGAATGACAGCGTTGCGTCCTGAAGACCTGACAAGTCGAAGACGGGAGTAATAACCGTTCCGACGTGATTAT
>CAYOZZ010000194.1:0-26678 GCA_964408535.1 uncultured Bacteroidales bacterium
AGCTTAAATATGTCGCGCTGAAAGATTCGATATACAATATTGAAAAACTGAAAGAGATTGAAAATATTCAGGAAAAATATCAGGCTGAGCAGAAGCAGCATAAAATTGATATACTCAATGAACAGGCTAGAGTGAAAGATGTAAAACTCAGCCGTAAAAATATAGTTATTGTCTCATTGATTTTGATAACTTTATTGGCTTTGGTAATCGGTTGGCTGATAAATCACAACAATAAGACAAAGGCAACAAGAAATCTTATTATTCTTGAAAACAAGCTTTTACGCTCGCAGATGAATCCTCATTTTATGTTCAACTCGCTTAATGCGATACAGACATTTATCCTTAGAAAAAATCCCCTTGAAGGGGCTTTCTACCTTGCAAAATTCGCCGAATTGATGCGCTCTATTTTGTATAATTCACGTGAAGAATTTGTTACAGTTGAAAAGGAGATAACTATGATTAGCAACTATCTTGAACTGCAACAGATCAGATTCAACAACCTCTTTTCTTACTCAATTGATGTTGATCCTGATATTAAAGTGAAAAAGACATTAATCCCTCCGATGCTTGCCCAGCCGTTTATTGAGAATGCCGTTGAACATGGATTTAAAGATATTGATTATCCCGGCATTCTTAATGTCTCATTCAAATTGGAAGATGAAGGAATTTTAATAACCATAAAAGATAATGGAGTAGGAGTTGAAAGATCAAAGGAGTATGGGATGGGAAAGGAAAACCTTCATAAGTCACTGGCAACGGTCATTTCAAAAGAAAGATTGGATTTATTTAATAATCGAATGAAAAAAGATTTATTTTCGCTGAGTATAAAACAATTGGAGGATGACGAGGGAAGAATAACCGGAACGGAAGTCAGAATGAAGATTCCTTTCAGATTGGAATGAAGGAGGAGTTGTGAGTGATGGGTGATGGGTGATGAGTGGATGCTGATAACTGTTTTTCTGAAAAAGCATTTGTTATGAAAATATTAATTGTTGATGATGAGCAAAGTGCCCGTGAAAACATCAGGAGCATTATTGAGTTGTCTTGTAAAGAGAAAAATGATTTTATTGAAGCTTCGAGTGTTGAAGGGGGGATAAGAAAAGTTGAAGAAGAGCATCCCGATATTGTTCTACTGGATATTAATTTGCCGGACGGTTCGGGTTTCGATATGTTGCGGAAAATCAAATATTCGGATTTCAAACTTATTTTTATTACCGCTTATGAGGAGTTTGCACTAAAAGCTTTTGACTTTTCGGCTATAGATTATATTCTGAAACCCGTTAATCCTGAAAAGCTTGCCAATGCTGTGTTAAGAGTATCGGAAATGGTGGAGACCGAAAACCTTAACCTGAAGCTTAAAGCCCTTTTTTCCAACTTGAATACTCAGTCGGATTTGCATAAAAAACTGGTTTTAAAAACTTCCGATAATATATTTATTGTTGACACAAAGGAGATAATTCGCTGTGAATCGGAAGAGAGTTATACAAGATTTTTTCTTGCTGATAATAAGCAAATATTCGTTTCAAAAAATTTGATAGAATTTGACAATATGCTTCAGGAATTCGGTTTTTTCAGAACCCACAGATCTCATCTGATTAACCTTTCTTATATTGACCATTTCAGTAAGCGTGACGGCGGGTATGTTGTGATGAAAGATAAAGCCGAAATACCTATTTCAAGAAGGAAAAAGGAGGAATTCTTCAAAATTCTTAATATGCTTTAATACCGTTTATGGACTGGTATTTGCCATTTGTAAATCTGATTGCACCGCTTATAAATCTCTTTTAGTATTATTCAACAGACTATTATATCTTTACACCGTAAAGCATATTTCTATGCGGCAAAAGGTAATCTATATATAATATTTCTTAAAAAGTCAGATAATATGAAAACAAATTACATTAAATTTCCGGTTTTGATTGTGATATTATTCTTCACAATCAATATTTCATTATTTTCTCAAACCACTATTTACTCAACTACGGGAGGAGGCCCATGGGATAGTACCTGGACCTGGGTTAACGGTATTGTCCCAAATGCGGCTTATAATGTTGTTATAAACGGCCCCGTTTACACCTCAGGCAACGGTTGTCACAACCTGACCATCAATTCGGGAGGTGCACTGTACAACAATTATTACAATTATACACTTTCTGTTGACGGTGATTTGGTTAACAACGGTACTATTTCAAATTATGTTAATTCGCTATACCTTGATATTTCGGGGGATGTAACTAATAACGGAACATGGAATAATTATATGACGAACCTCACCGGAGAGTCAACACATAACATCACATGCCAGAATGATAATCCGTTTTCCGGTTATCAGTTTCAAAATTACAGCACAGGGAATATGGTTATATCAACAGCTGCTTATTTTGACGGTGTTAGAGTTCATCTTAATAACCTGGATTTGTTCGTTTTGTCAAATGCCACTCTGAAAATGCGTGCAGGCCAACTATATGAATGCAATGTGTCCGGTACGGGTGAAACATCTGTTATTTACGGTGAAAATTCAGGTGGTGCAAGTCCGCCTAATTTCATCAGTGTTTCTTTTACAAACCTGAGTTTTCAAGGCAATATTGATTTCTGGAATAATTGCTCGACACATGGAACTGTTATTAATAATGGAACTTTGAGAAACGCTTACTACTCTTATAATTTGATGGTGTACGATGATTTTGTTAATAACGGAACAATTCAAAGCTATATAAATTCATTTACAATTGACCTTTACGGCAACTTTACAAATAACGGTACTATTACCAATAATGCTATTGACCTTTATTCGGATACCGACCAATATATAACCGAGTTAAACGGTAAGTCCTTCAATATGACCTATATTACAAGTTTTAAGCCTTCGGGCAAAACATACTTTCTTACCGATATTGATTTTACGGGTTGTGATGTTAATATGGAAAACGATACAATAATAATACAGGACAACGGGCTGCTTAAATTTGACGGCAGTGTACTTCGAAATGCAGTTGTTTATGCAACACCTTCAATGACCGGTACGGTGAGGCTGAATATGAACGCAACGTCAGAAATTTCAAATTGTCATGTTTATAATCCGGTTTTAATTAACAGGGTAAAAGCACGAAACAATGATTTTTACGGAACCGTTTTGGTTGCCGATACTCTTGAAAACGACTATTATAGTTATTCGGTTAACATTCACGGAGATATTACGAACAACGGTGTTATCAGGAACTATATAAATTCATTTACCCTTAATATTGAAGGCGAAATTATTAATGACGGACTGTGGGCAAACAGCTACACAAATTTTGCAGGCACATCCGACCAACATATTTCCTGCACAAACGGCAATTACTTTTCGGGATATGAAGTTAACGATAACAATTCGTCGGGTGATGTTATTATTGATGATATTGCTTATTTTTACAACGTACATTTGAATTTTAACGATCATAATATTATTCTGCCTGCCAATACAACGCTGAAATTACATGACGGGTATCTGTACCGTTGTAATGTTACAGGTGCCGGTGAAACTTCGGTCATTTACGGTGATACTACCGGTGCTTCAAGTCCGCCTTCTTTTCAGAATGTCTCTTTCACAGACTTGTCCTACCAGGGTGTGATTGAAATTTCTTCCGATTGTTCAACTCACGGAACTGTCAAAAACAACGGCACTATGAGAAATGATTTCTACTCTTATCAGTTGAATGTGTATGATGAGTTTATCAATAACGGTACTATACAAAATTATACATACACATTAACAATTGATCTTTACGGCAACTTTACAAATAACGGAACTATTACTATTAATGCGATAGACTTGTATTCGTCAGACAGTCAATATATTACAGAGCTTAACGGGCATCCTTTCAATATGACCTATTTTACAAGTTTCAAGCCCTCGGGAAAAACATATTTTCTTACGGATGTTGATTTTGTAGGTTGTACTGTTAATATGCAAAACGACACTATATTTGTTGAAAATAACGGAAAGATATCTTTTGCCGGCAGTATATTAAAAAACACCTGTCTATTGGCAAATGAGACAGATAACGGAAATCTTCAAATACAAATGACCGGTTCGTCCAAGATGTACGATTGCAATATTTTTAATCCTGAACTACTCGGCAGGGTGATTGCAGGTAACAACACATTTTACGGTCAAACCATAGTGACGGATACACTTGAAAATGACTATTATGATTATACTGTAAACATATCGGGTGATATTACCAATAACGGGGTTATCCGGAACTTTATTTATAATTTGACGCTCAATATTAGCGGTGATATCATAAATAACGGAATATATACTAACGGTTACACAAACCTTACAGGTACAACCGATCAGTATGTTACATGTCAAAACGGACATTCTTTTGCAAATACTAATTTTTATGGTAACAACTCTGCCGGAACAACTTATTTTACCGATGTCAGATTTGAGAACAGTGCAATTGATTTTAACAATAATCCTTGTATAATAGGCCAGGGATCATCCCTGCGCTTGCATAACACTTCTTTGACTGATTGTAATATGACCGGAAGTGATCAGACATCAACAATTGCCTGTGAAGGTTCTTATACGTCCGATTCCCCGACAATGTATAATAGCAACTTCACAGATCTTATCTTTACCGGAGACCTGAGATTTAAAAGTAATTGTACGCTTAACGGGCTAATAATAAACAATGGTAAGATGGTAAATGATTATTATTCCTATACAGTTGAGGTTTACGGTGATTTGATTAATAACGACACAATAGGAAACTATGTGTACGGATTGACATTAAACTGCCATAGTGATATTGTAAATAACGGTGTATGGCAAAACAGTGCAACAAGGATGACGGGAACATCCGAGCAATATGTCAAGGTGAAAGATAATCATTATATTACAGGACAGTTACAAATGGTTTCTGATATTTCAACATCACCGTTTCAATGGGTTATGAATGGCAATCAAATTCCGTCTTCTTCGACTTATTTTAGCGGAGAAACCTCACAGACCCTTGTGTTTACTTCACAAATAGATAATTTATATTACGGCACATATTACTGTATTACAGGTGGCGGGAATTCGAGAAATATTTATATTCAGGAGGATCATAATAATAAACTTGATATACACGTTGTTCTGGAAGGTTCATTTGATGGCAATAATATTAACACAACCCTTAATTCCAAAGGTTTGATTCCTTTGAATCAGCCCTATTCTGGGGCACCCTGGAACTACGCCGGTACGGAAAGTGTTACTTCCATCCCCGCCAATATCGTTGACTGGGTTCTTATTGAACTCAGAGATGCCCCGTCGGCGGCACAGGCCGGTAGCGGTACTGTTGTCGAAAGAGTGGCCGGGTTCCTTCGTAATGATGAGATGCTGGTTGATCTTGACGGTGTAAGCCCTGTCCAGTTCAATGCGACAATAACAAATAATCTGTATGTGGTTGTTTATCACAGAAATCATCTTGCTGTAATGAGCGCCAATCCGGTAACACTTGTAAACGGATATTACTATTATGATTTTACAACAAGTGATAGTCAGGCTTATCTTTCGGGACAAAAAACCGTAAATTCCACGGCTGTTATGTATGCCGGTGATGCCAATGCAGACGACATTATTGATATTAACGACGCTATTGATAACTGGTACCAGGAAGTCGGAAAATCAGGTTACCTGCCGAGTGATGCCAACTTCGACGGACAATCGGATAATAAAGATAAAAACGATATTTGGGTTATTAATGTTGGTACATCTTCATCTGTGCCAAATTAAACCCAACCAATTGCAATTTGGGAATCATCACTAACCAAGACTAACAGGTATTATATTCCTGTTAGTCTTTTATGACGAAACGTTCTTTACATCTTCGCAAATAATATCTTATTAACGGGGGACAATTGAAATTGTACCCCGATTTTTTTTACTTGTAAAAAGTTATTATTTTTGTATCTATTTTTTTAAAACAGAGTAAAAAGAGACAAGAATATCTTTCAAAATTATGATTGCAAAAGTATTGTATTTCGTTTATGGGTACTTGTAAGTAACTATTCCTGATTTTTTCCAGTTTATGTTTCGGTACTGTTCCGGCATAACTATCTGTTATCTCCGAAATTGCTAAAAGCTGATAACTTTTTTGTTGAATTAAAAATTATTGACAATGAGAAAATTATATTTAATAAAGTTGTCCGTTATCATTTTGTCCTTATATTTTACAAGTACTGTATTTTCTGCAACAATCACATCCACGGCCGAAGGCGGTCCCTGGCCGGAGTCATCAACCTGGATAGGCGGTTATGTCCCGGGACCTTTTGATGATGTTATAATCAACGGCCCTGTAAAAGCAAGTCAGTCGTCTTGTAACAATATTACCGTCAATCCGTCAGGTACATTGTTGAACTGGGGAGAAAACGACACGCTTTTTGTTTTAGGGAATATTATAAATAACGGAGTTATAACAAATTTTTACAATTTTATATTGCTAATTGGCGGGGATGTTACAAATAACGGAGACTGGCAAGCCGGGGTTTATACCTATCTTACAGGAAATTCCGATCATCATATTACCTCATTAAACAATCATAGTTTTAATATGAGCCTGTTGGAAAATACCGGTTCCGGAGATATCTATGTTGATTCTTTTGCATCTTTTGATTATGTTATATTACAACTGAATAACGATACCTTATTTGTTGCTGACAATGCAACTCTGGAGATTAAGCAGCAGCATGTTGACGATGGTTACATTGTCGGTGAAGGTAATTCGTCCGTTGTTAAAGGGATTAATGTAAATAATAGCGGCCCTGCATTCAATTCGGTTTCTTTTAGAAATGTGACCCTTGAGGGGATTAATAATTTGGGTGCTGATTGCATTACCCACGGAACAGTTATAAATAACGGAATACTGCAAAATAATTGGTACACAAGAACATTAACCATTGCTGATGGTGTTTTTATCAATAATGACACTCTTACAAATAATAACCAGTGGTTAAATGTGGATTTGTATTCCAATTTTATTAATTACGGATATGTTGCAGGCTATACATTTTCTCTGAAAAGTGCTCAGGATCAATATATATCGCAGGGTAACAACGGTGTCTTCGCTTGTTCGAATTTTAAAAGTGATAAATCGGGAGGTAAAATTCATTTCTTAAGTGATATGTCTTTCCTGAATTGCCATCTTAATATCCAGAACGATACGATACTGGTTGCAGATTCCAGTGAAATAGAGCTTAATTCATCTGAATTAGCTAATGCTGTGATTGATTGTGAAATACCGGACGGGATGCTGAAAATAAATGTGAAAAATAATTCCTATATTTATTATAATTATATTTCAAATACGGAATTCCTCGGAAAGGCAAAGTTAGGAAACAATGATTTTTATGGTGAAATTTTAGTAACAGATACAATTCAGAATCCTTTCGGTTCTTCAACAATTAATGTGCATGGAAACATTACCAATAACGGGCTTGTAACTAGTTATTATTCCAGTTTTATTTTAAATGTCGAAGGAGATATAACGAATAACGGTATTTGGCAATGTGCAGAAACAAATATGACAGGGACAAACACTCAACATATTGATTATTCAGCCGGAAATATCCTGCATTCAAACCTGACATTTGTTTCCGACCTTACCGGAAGTTCATATCAATGGTATTTTAACGACAGTCCCATTCTTTCGTCTTCTCCTTGTTTTTATGGAGAAACATCGAATATCTTACATTTGGGTAATAACATATCTTCGTGTTATGATGGAGCATACTATTGTATGGTTGACGGTGCTATGTCAAGAAAAATAATGATTAACACAAGGGAAATTTCCGTAAATGCCAGAATTTATATTGAAGGGGCATTCAACGGAACCGATATGAATACAACATTAGGAATGAAAAACCTTGTTCCCTTAAGCCAGCCGTATAATGTCGCTCCCTGGAATTACGGCGGAACCGAATCGGTTTCGGTAATTCCTGATAATACGGTTGACTGGATTTTGGTGGAATTATACGATACTACGGATGTTTCTTTAATTAAGCCTTCCAACAAAATTTCTTCACAAGCTGCATTTCTGCTTTCCGACGGTTCGATTGTGAATACATCGGGATCATCAGTTTTGAGCTTTTTTGCAAACATTCAGGATTCTTTGTTTCTTGTAGTTTATCACCGGAATCATTTGTCAGTGTTGTCTGCCAACGCTTTAACGGAATCTTCAGGAATTTACTATTACGATTTTACAATTAATGCCGGGCGGGCATACCAGTCAGGACAGAAAACGATTAACGGCAAGGCAGTGATGTATGGAGGAGACACAAATGCTGACGGGAGTATTGACGATGATGATATCAATCCCGACTGGGTTAGCGAGGCCGGGAAATCGGGTTACCTGCCGAGTGATGTAAACTTAGACGGACAATCGGATAATAAAGACAAAAACGATATTTGGGTTGATAACAACGGTACTTCTTCAACAGTACCGGATTAACCCAGCCAATACCTATGGGGGTAAACTTAGCCTGTAGGATTTTACATTGAACGTTCTTTTACATCTTCGCAAATAATATCTTATTAACGGGGTACAATTATAATTGTACCCTGGTTTTTTTTATATACAACAAATTACCGGCACGAATCAGTACAAAAAGAGTTTTTACTTTCTGAACTCAAGCACAAGTACCGATTTCGGCGGGAGTGAAAAAGCATCAAGGTATTTTACTGTTTCTCCGGTTATCACATTTACTGCATAATTGAATTTTTTCAGACACTCACCAAACCTGCCGGTATCTAATGCTCTAACAGCATTCGGGCTGTTATTCAGGGCTACCATTATGCAATTATCATCACTATGCCGGAAATAGACGTAAGTATCTTCGGAGGGTACAAAATGCTTCAGCTCGCCAAAATGGACGGCAGCATTATTTTTTCTCCATTTTAAGAGGTTTTGAAGAAAATTGTAAGCTTCATTTTGTTGTTTCGTCCTGCCCTCATTTGTGAAAGCATCGGTTTTATCACCGGGCCAGCCTCCCGGAAAATCCTTACGGATATAACCATGACCATCACCGGCCATTCCTGTCATAAGTATCTCCGTTCCATAGTATATCATCGGGATACCGCGCATCGTAAGCAAAGTAGCCATTGCCATTTTCCAGATATTGAAATCTTCGCCAAGTGAAGAGTAGATTCTGTCAAGGTCGTGGTTGTCACAAAAAATAAGATTTTCCTCAGGTGCGGAATAAAGAAAATCCTGTGCCAGAACATAATAGATTCTTGCAAGCCCTTCCGTCCAGCCGTCTCTTTCGGTAAATGCTTTACTCAGGGCATAATACATCGGGAAATCGGTTACCGAAGGTATTCCCGAATTGTAGCCGTCACGGTTTTTTGAATCCTTTTGGAAATAGGCGGTAATAGATTCTTTTTGCAGCCACGCCTCGCCCACTACGTTAAATGAGGGATACTCCTCAAAGACCCTGCTACTCCATTTTGTTATAAATTCCTTTTTGGAATAGGGTTGAGTGTCAATACGTATTCCGTCAATTCCTGAAAACTCTATCCACCAGATTGAGTTTTGTATCAGGTAGTTAACAAGAAGTTCGTTTTTCTGATTCAGGTCAGCCATATGGGTATCAAACCAGCCGGTGAGGAAAATCTTTTTGTCATATTCCGAAGCGTGAGGATCCGGTATTGTTGAAGCTCTGAAATTTGAACGGGTAAACTTGTCAAACCGGTGTATCCAATCTTCGGAGGGAAGGTCTTTAATCAGTCGGTTGTAAATGCTTGCATGGTTAAATATCATATCCATAATAACCTTAATGCCCTTTTCGTGACTGCTTTTTACAAGATTAGCATAATCCTCGTTTGTTCCGAACCGGGGATCTGTTTTGTAAAAGTCGGTTATTGCATACCCGTGATAGGAATATTCGGGATTGTTATTTTCAAGCAGTGGATTCATCCAGATAGCAGTGACTCCAAGATCTGAAATATAATCGAGATGTCCGGCAATACCTTTGATATCTCCGCCATGTCTTCCGTCAGGGTTGTTTCTGTCGGCTTTCTCAAGCATTCCCGGCATATCATCATTCGACGGGTCTCCGTTTGCAAACCTGTCGGGCATAAGCAGATAGACAACATCCGTTTTGTCAAAACCTTTTCTCTCAGCCGACCCAGGCTCACGTTTTAATAATCTATACTCAAAACCGGCTGCTTTTTCTCCGTTATCTTTGAATTCGATCTCAAATGTTCCCGGTTTAACTTCCTTGTCAAGAGTGAGATTTACAAAAAGATAATTCGGGTTTTCAACACGAATTACCTCACCCGTACCGACACCCGGATAATCTATTTCCGGTTCAAGATTTGAAATATCTTTTCCGTAAATCATTAATTGCAGGTTCGGATTGACCATTCCTGCCCACCAGAACGGAGGTTCTATACTTTCAATCTTTACATTTTGCGATAAAACGGAAAGCTGTATTAAAGTCAGAATTATAAAAAGATTACGTTTCATTTTTGATAGTTTGTTAAGCATTCATCCCTGCAAGGTTTTCCTTTCCGCCGTTGATAAAATTACAAATAGTTCACCTTTCTCACTACACTAATTCCGTAATATTTTGCTCCACGAATTACACATATTAATCGTACTCCGCAATTCTTCAATTCGTTAACTCCTCAATTCATTAATTCCCTCTTTGTCCTTTTCCCCTCTATTTCCGCTATCACTCAGGCACCTGACATTTATAATTCACCGTACTTTTAGCCCCCATACCTGAATTAATAAGCCAAAGCTCATTTTTATCAACATTATCAACCTGTGTATTCATATTAAAATCAGCGGAATAGTATCCGGAATCACCGGCAGAGATTTTCCAGTAATTATTGTTGTCAAGATCATTAATAACACCATCATTATTGGCATCGCCGGCAACCATTCCCCAAATACCGGCAGTCAGCTCCTTATATCCTGCGGCTCCGCCGTAAGCCTGATCTGCCGACGTCGAGAAATCATAGGAATAAATCCCGTCGGTTTCAACAAGAGCATTTGCCGACATAACAGAAATGTGGTCACGGTGATAAATAACCGTAAACAGTTGCTGGTTAACCGCAACTTTGAACTGAAGGTCTTCCGAGCCGTCTGTTCCTATAACAACACCGCCGGAAGTAACAAATGCAGCCTGCCTTGCTATTGTTGTTGCTGATGTTGCCGATCCGGCATCAGCGGCATCGCGTAGCTCGATCAATATCCAGTCAGTAACGTTTATCCCGGGAATAGCAACCACACTCTCTCCTCCTCCGTAATTCCACGGATATGACGAATATGGCTGCGACAGCGGTATTATCCCGCTACTGTTCAGGTCGGGTTGCATCAAACTTCCGTTGAAAGGGCCTTCGAGAAAGACTTTTAAATTCAGAGTTATTGCCGATTCAATAACTTCAATATTCCATATAACCGTATCTTTAACATTTCCCGGTACATCGTCACCGGCAACAATTTGCAAAATATGACTTCCCACATCCGAAATATCCGGAGAGTATGTCCAGGATGAAGAAGAACCGACAGAGGTTCCGTCGAGAGTCCAGTTATAAGAAATCTCATCATTTTCGGCATCCGATACGTTAACGGAAAATGTTTCGGATGTATTTATCAACATAGTCTGCGTCAGTTCCGCCGGATTGTATGAAACAATTTGCGCCGAAGTATTCGGAACCACAAAAACAGTGTTCGGTTCAACACCCGAAAGTGGCATTGCACCGGAAATAAAAGGCTGAAAGAAGCCATAGAAGTATGTTATTGTAGGTTTTGTTCCTGTTGTGTTTAATCCGGGATAAATTTCGGGAATTACTTGTGTATCCTCGTTTGAAATATGAACTGAAATCGCTACTCCCTGCGGGCTTCCGAGAGCCGTCCAGGGAATTGATATTTCGGTCAGCCCGTTGTCTGCCCATCCTTCATAAGATGAACCTATTGTTCCGTTTCCGGGATATGTCCACCCTTTGGCACTCCAGCTGTTTACTTGCATTGAGCCGCCGCCGCCTTCGATTGCAACCTGATATTCGGGTAAATAATCTCCCGCAAAATCAACCCTTCCCCACGAACCGGTTGTTGCACCGCTTCCCGGAGTTTGATCGGTATCAATATTGACAAACAAGTCTCCTTCCGAATTCAAATCCATTGAGTAAAAACCGACATACAGATTGTCGTTATCCCAGGTAATCCAAAGATTATGAGTTTGAGTTTCAATCAGTTCACTTTCGTCAATAAAATCATTTATTCCGTCATTTGCTACTATTGTATGAGGTGTTATTCCTGTCGGGATTGTAAGGGCGGCAGTGCTGTTTGCAGCAACCTGATTTCCATTGAGGTCGGTTACGTTATTTACAACTATTTGACCGTTATCACCAGACTGGAAAGTTCCGGCAACGGTGAGTTTCACCTTGTTCCATTCAAACTGGCGTACGGCGGAAATAACCGTATATGTTCCGGAAAAGCCATTCAGAGAATAATTGTTAATATCTTCCGCATCTTGCTGTTCCAGAGCTTCGCTAAATGTAAGCAGCACTTCGTTGTTGCTTGTCAGTACTGCCGGGGAGTATAAAACAGGCGGAAACACATCCAGATTTTCCGCAGCGAGGCTGTTAAGCTCAGGAGTCGAAGTGCCGTAAGGAGCGGAGGTATATCCTGCAAAAAGCCTTATTTTAAACTGGTTATAACCTTTGATTTCATCACCCTTGACAAGTGTGCCTTCAAACTCAGTATTATGTGAAGCTCCGCCGTTTCCGATGACAATTGCAGCAGTTGCTCCCGAAGCGGAATTTCTGTAACCGCAATAAGAGCCGTAATCGCCCCACATTCTTTGAAGATGGCTTTTACCGCTCCACAATATATCAAGCAAATCGGGTGACCAGCCTGATTTTACATATCCGGTTTGATTATAAAAATTGTAAACAATGTCCAGATAATCATTACCGGTATAAAGTGTAAAGGTTTTCTGAACACCCCACTGGTCTAATGTTGCCTGAACCGTATCGCCGATAGATTGGTTTATTGTTATGTTGTAAATAGCGTCCTGCTGATTCGGTGAAACATCCGAAAGAGCTGCGACATGGTTATTCGATGAGTTTTCGTTATAGTCACCGTCCGTTTCCGACCAGTAAGCCATATCGGAGCTTACAACTGAATAAGCTTCTCCAAGTCCGTTTTTATAAAAAATCCAGTTGGCCTTTCCTCCGATTCCTTCAAAAACCATAAAGACCTTATCGTTGTGCATAACAAGCTCATCCCCGCCATCGTGGTCAATATCGCTGAAATAGCAGGCTGTTGTAACAGCATATTGTCCGTCTGCCCAGCGGGATGCTTCCGTATAAACATTTGAGTTCTTAATATGTGATGAATAACGATGTTCCCAGTCAGCTACCTCTCCTGAAGTATGCCATCCTGTTTCGTGCAGGTTAATCATCATTGTGTACCAGCCCAGTTGAGCTAAATTGTTGTCATTAACACTCATCAGGAAATTATAAGCATCAGTCCAAACGGAGCCGTAATTCCATTGCGGGGAGTGATTGTCGGAGTGTGACGGAGTTGCAGCCCAGTTTATATACCAGCTGTTGTTGCTTCCGCCGTATCCGTCTGTTCCGCCGAGCAAATTGTATGTTCCCTTTGTCAGATTTGCCGATGAGCCGTTGAAATCGGGATTTTGAATAGCATCATCAAGTTTCCACACATTGACTCCGGGATAGTTGTCGTGGCAATACCACAGAATATTCTCATAATTATCAAGAAATGCCGTTCCGTCGTGCTCGTTCATTTCGGCAGAGACTTCCCAGTCGGTGCCGTAAACACAAATGTTATACTGTCCCATTGAAGCAATCTGATTTTTGGCGGCAGTTGCGTCGTACATAACATTTCCGACAAATGAGTTATTTATCGGAATAACCCGCAAACTTACACCCGACCCGTTATTCATCCAGTGAATTTTACGGTTGTCGTATCCGTTAAGATGTGGGGTATCGTCAAGGACAACGCCCCAGATACCATGCTGCTCAAAGTTGTCACCGAGCCAGTCGTTTACTCCGGCATCGGGATAATAACCCTGTCCCAGCCAGACACGCTCCGGAATCCAGGCAACATGGGGTGTGTAATTGTATTGATAGTTAACCATCTGTGACTCGACATAAACCGACCAGTCATTCATTTCATTATAGGCAAACGGCATAATGTTTTGTCCGAGAGCAGAGGTCATCATTGCCGCCAGACCGTTGCCTGCCATCGTGGCAAGCCAGTCGTTAAACTCGGGATTATGCCATTCGGCAGCAGGAATCAGAGTGCCTGACATATGAAAATTGCCGGGAACTCCGGTAGCTTCGTGAGCCTGCAAAACCTCATCATAACCGCTTCCGTCAATGCCGCTGATACCGTTAGGATTACCATAAAACACGTCGGTGTATGTCAATCCCTGATTGCCGTGCTGGACAAAAGCGCAATTTCCCGCATCTTTCGACTTTATTCCGTCGGAAACAAATTTATCAACAACTTTTCCGTTTAAAACAATTTCAAGCCGAATGGAAATGTTCTGTAATTCTTTTTCCGAAATTTCATAATCAAAAAGTATTTCAAGCATATTGCTTGCTTTTGTCCTTTTATACTTCCAGGTTTTGGCACTTTTTTCCTGTGAGGCTGTTTGTATGGCATACGCAGTTTTTTTTCCCGTACCTGATTGTAAAACAGCAGTCAGGACAATATCTTTTCCGGAAAAATTGTCGTTAATCACTTCGTTATCCCGTCTGTCAACCATATTATCAAAGGTAACCCTTAAAAGCAGATTGCCGTTATCCGTTTTGGCAAACACCGAAGATATATCCCCTGTCTCTCCAATACAGTCACCAACTTCGTCGAAGCCGAGAAAATCGTTTTTTGACCATGTTCTCGGATCACCCGAAAAAGTCTGAGCAGACAAAAACTGAACAGATGTGGTAAAAAGCAGAATAAATAAAAGATTTTTCATACAGTATGTTTTTTGAGGGTGCAAATTTACAATAAATTAGCAATTTTGAAATATATGTAATTTAATGGTTTACATCAAATTGCATAAAAATTGAATTTTTCTCTTTTTTGTTCCCTCATAAGAGAGTCTGACAGGAAAGGAGAAAAATTTGAAAATCACGGAAGTGTAAAAAGCTAAATTGCACTAAACCTGAATTATACCGCCTAATCCATTAGTTCGGGAATCTCAATGTGCATAAAGCGGTTTCAATTTGTTACATACCCAAACTTTATAATAAGATTAAAATATATATCTTTGCAAATTATCAGGTTATAGTTAACTATTTTAATAACTAAAATACTAAATGACAATGAAAAATTTTACAAAATTTTTGGCAATGAGCCTTTTGATTATCTCTTCAGCAGCGTTTACACAGACTGTGAATGTCACGCTCAGGGTAAATATGCAGGATGAAACGGTTTCTCCTGACGGGGTGCATGTTGCAGGCAGTTTTCAGGGTTGGAACCCCGCTACATCGGAAATGACAACACTATTTGGTAATGTTTACGAATACGTTGTATCTGCCAATTCAGGCGATCATCTTTTATTTAAGTTTATTAACGGAAATGACTGGCCTTATGCCGAGTCGGTACCTGCCGCTTGCGGTGAAGACGATGGATACGGAGGATATAACAGGTATTTTGATGTTCCGGCTGTTGATACAATATTGACGGCGGTTTGTTTCGGTAGCTGTTTGCCTTGTGTTGTTCCTCAGGTGAATGTTACTTTTCAGGTTGATATGTCTAATGAAACCGTTTCGGCTGACGGTGTACATGTCGCAGGTTCTTTTAACGACTGGGATACCGATTCTACACAAATGCTGCCGGTTGGAAATGATATATATGCAGTAACGCTTCAATTAGATGAAGGAGGATATTATGAGTATAAATTTTTAAACGGAAATGTTTGGGGAACGGACGAAACTGTTCCTGCCGGATGCGCAAACGGGTTTAACCGGTTTTTGACGGTTCCTGCGGCGGATACGGTACTTACTGCCGTCTGCTTTAGCAGTTGTGACCCCTGCTCATCCGTAACCTATGTTGATGTGACATTTCAGGTTGATATGTCGGAAGTTGATTCCGTTTCGGTTGACGGTGTTCATATTGCAGGCGGTTTCCAGGGGTGGGACCCTTCCGCTACAATAATGACAAATAATGGAAACGGAATATGGTCATATACAACCACACTGACATCGGGAAGCTATTATGAGTACAAGTTTATTAACGGTACATCCTGGGGAGCTGACGAAACCGTACCTTCCCAGTGTAATCAAAACGGAAACAGATATCTGACCGTTCCCGGTTCAGATACAACATTGACTGCGGTATGCTTCGGAAGTTGTAATATTTGTAGTCCGGCACTTTATGATATAACTTTCACTGTTGATATGTCAACACAAAATGTTTCACCGGAAGGTGTATTTGTAGCAGGGACTTTCAATAACTGGGATACAACAGCAACTCAACTGACAAATACTTCAGGCAATTACTATGAGGTGACCCTCTCGCTCGGGGAAAACGATTTTCACGAATTTAAATACCTCAACGGAAATACCTGGTTAAGTGCCGAATTTGTACCCGGTGAATGTAACTATAACGGAAACAGATATCTGACTGTGCCCGGTGCAAATACAATTCTTGACACTGTCTGTTTCGGTGAGTGTGATGCCTGCACAAGCCGGCTCTATACTTTCAATCTGACTGTTTTTCTCGAAGGACCGTTTAGCGGTTCAGTGATGAACACGGATTTATACAACTACGGAGTATTATCCAATGAACAACCGTTTAATACTGCACCCTGGAATTATGACGGACTGGAAACCCTGAATGTTCAGCCCGAAACACCTGTTGTTGACTGGGTACTTGTTGAATTCAGGGAAACTGACGGCGATGCCTCAACGGCTACACCGGATAAATTTATTGACCGTCAGGCCGCACTTCTTCTCGAAGACGGCTCAATAGTAAAACCGGATGGTGTTAATCCAATTCAATACAACGGTGATATTACTGAAAATCTGTTTGTTATCATTTACCACAGGAATCATCTTGCTGTGATGTCGGCTACACCTTTAACCGGATTAGGTACGGTTTACATTTACGATTTCACAACTGCACTGTCGAAAGCATACCTTGACGGACAAAAAGACCTCGGTGGCGGATATTTCGGGATGATTGGCGGCGACAGTGACGGAAACGGAATTGTTGCTCAGGCTGATAAAGATATTAACTGGACAACAGATGCCGGTAATGCAGGCTATTCAGGAAGTGATTTAAATCTTGATTCGCAGATTGACAATCCTGATAAAAACGGTATTTGGGAGCCGAATCTCGGAGCAGAATCAAAAGTTCCCGGTTCAAAATTTTAGTTGTGTCAGACATTTTGTTGACTTGCGAGACGCGTAAGATTGGACGTCCGCAGGAAGGTAGCTCCACAGCAAAATGAAGTTTGTTTGTGCATACCCAAACAGTGTTCTTACGATACAGCGTCAGATTTTTAAAGAATTAGTTCTGCAATAAAATAAATAGTAAAAACTCTCTAAATACAATATGGAGAGTTTTTTTTAGTGAAATATTTACTTTTGTAATTCAAAAACAAAAAAATGCAACTGGAAAAAATACTCTCGGACCTTTGGAAATCATTATATTCCGACAGACAAATTTCACTATTGAATAATTTCCTTGTCGAAATAGAATCTGCAAAAAAGGAAATCTCTTTCAAATCACATAAAAAGGGATGGTATAAAGATGCTGTGGTATATTCGCTCTATGTTGACCTTTTCAATACCGATTTTAACGGACTGAAAAATAGACTTGACTACCTGCAGGATTTGGGTGTTAACTGTCTCTGGCTTTTGCCTATCCTTGACTCACCGATGAAAGATGCGGGGTTTGATATCAGGGATTACAGAAAAATAAGGCCGCAGTTACTCGGATTACCTGAGGATAGCTCGCAAGAGGAGCAACAAAAGGTGTTCGGGAAGTTTCTTGAAGAGGCTCATAAAAGAGAGATAAAGGTTATTTTTGATATTGCTATTAATCATACTTCGGAAGAGCATTACTGGTTTAGGGAAGCCAAAAAATCAGAAGATAATCCTTATCACGATTATTATATATGGTCCGACAATACCGGTTTGTATAAGGATGCAAGAATTATTTTTTACGGATTGTGCGAAAGTAACTGGCAAAAAGAGGGTGACAGCTATTTTTTCCATCGTTTTTTTGAGTTCCAGCCCGATTTAAACTACAAGAATCCTCAGGTGCTTATTGAAATGACACGAAACTTCCTGTTTTGGCTCAAAGAGGGTGTTGACGGTTTCAGGGCTGACGCCATTCCGTACTTATGGAAAGAAGACGGAACAACCTGCGAAAACCTGCCTCAAACGCATACTATCGTCAAATTTTTCAGGGCGGTGCTGGATTATGTTCGCCCCGATACTTTATTGCTTGCCGAAGCCTGCCAGAAACCTAAAGAGGTGGTTAAGTATTTCGGGGATGGCGACGAGTGTAATGCAGGTTATCATTTTCCGCTTATGCCGCAGATGTTTAAGGCTATTGCCGCACAAAGCAACGAACCGGTCATAAAAACCCTTAGCCCGGAGGTAACACCTGATATTCCGGAAACAGCCCAGTGGTTTACCTTCCTCAGATGTCACGATGAGCTTAGTCTTGAACTGGTATATGTTTCGGAGGAAGACAGAAAATATATTCACGATAATTACTGTCTGAAACCCGAATGGGATTTCCGTCTCGGGCAGGGTATTTCGGCAAGATTATCGGAGTTGATGAAAAAAGATCCTCAGAAGATAGCGCTTGCCTACTCTGTTATGCTCACATTGCCGGGAACCCCGATTATCTACTACGGGGACGAATTCGGAAAACTGAACGATGAAGAATACTATAAAGAGATGATAAAGCATACCGGCAAGGATGATACGAGGTTTTTGGTCAGGGGCAGGATTGACTGGGATAGTCTGAATAAAGAGCTTGGCAATCCCTTATCGTTTCATTCAAAGGTTTACTCACGGATTAAAACATTGGTTAATACGCGAAACAGGTATAACTGTTTTGGAAGAGGCAGGATAGAGTGGGTTAATACATACGATGAAAATGGAAATGAACAACACAAGGCTCTGACTTTCATAAGAATGTATGAGAGTGAAAAGTTATTGATTATCAATAACCTGGCTGATGAGGATATCTTTGTGCAATTTAAAAATTTTAGAATAGAAAGCACTGACGATGTTTTAGGCCGGAAAATACGGTTTGATGATGACAATATGCTGATGCTTGGAGGGTATGGTTATTATTGGATTAGGATTTAATGACGTTGCGCAGTTGCGGCGCGCCTTTATCGTTCTTTGAGGTTTCTTTTTACTAACGTTTAGCTCCTGACGGAGCTGGAATTTTACCGGAATGAATATCTGATACATACATTAATCCCGGAGGGATTAAACATCGGTAAAAGGTTAAGCAAAAACAATCCCGCGCCGTAGGTGCGGTACATTAAAAGAAAAATTTATATGAAAAAACATAATTTTAAAGCAGTAATATTCGACCTTGACGGAGTAATAACAAAAACAGCCCTTGTACACAGTGCTGCCTGGAAAAAAATGTTTAATGACTATCTCAGGGAGAGAGAACAAAAATACGGGGAACCCTTTAAGGAGTTTACGCACGAATACGACTACCTTACTTTCGTTGACGGAAAACCGAGATATGACGGCGTACAATCCTTCCTTGAATCGAGAAATATTAATTTGCCTTTCGGCGACCCTACCGACCCTCCCGGAAAAGAGACTGTCTGCGGACTCGGAAACAGGAAGAATAAAGCATTTAATGAAGTTCTTGATGCCGGGGGTGTTGAAGTTTACAGCTCAACAGTTGAGCTTATCAGGGATTTAAAGAAGTCAGGGATTAAAATAGGTGTGGCCTCTTCGAGCAAGAACTGCAAACCTGTTCTTAAGAAAGCCGGACTGCTTGATATGTTTGAAACACGCGTTGACGGAGTTGTTTCGGCAGAATTGAAATTAAACGGAAAGCCTGAGCCTGATATCTTCACTACTGCCGCAGATAATCTCGGAGTTCCTTACGATCAGACTGTCGTGGTGGAAGATGCCGTTTCGGGTGTTCAGGCAGGCAAAAAGGGAAACTTCGGACTGGTGCTTGGAATTGCAAGGGAAAACAACGAAAAGGAGCTGAAAATTAATGGTGCCGATATTGTGGTTGCCGATATTTCGGAGATTGGCTTTGACGGAATCCGTAAATGGTTTGAAGACGGACTTGAAAAAGATAACTGGAGTCTAACCTACTCCGATTATGTTCCCGGAAAAGAAAAAACAAGAGAGACATTATTAACGGTCGGAAACGGCTATTTCGGTACAAGAGGTGCTTTAGAAGAGTGTTATGGCGGACAAATAAACTATCCGGGGACATATATTGCAGGACTTTATAACAGGCTTGTCTCAAAAGTAGGAGAGAGGGATGTTGAAAACGAGGACTTTGTAAATTGCCCTAACTGGTTGCCGGTCAGGTTTAAAGTCGAAGATGAAGAATGGATTAAATATAATTCTGTTGAAATCATTGATATTGAACGCAGGCTTGATTTCAAAACGGGGTTACTGTACAGACAAACTAAATTCAGGGACAACAAAGGCAGGGAGTTTATTCTAATGTCGAAGAGGTTCGCTTCAATGCATAATCCTCATCTTGCTGCAATATACTGGGAGTTGACGCCACTGAATTTCTCAGGTGAAATAACGGTGGAATCCGTTCTTGACGGAGCAATAATAAACGACGGTGTGGAACGCTACAGACAATTAAATCAGAAACATCTTGAGCCGGTTTCGGAAGATGGATATGCCGGTAATTCTGCTCTTGTTGTAAAAACGACCCAATCGGGAATAGAAATAGCCGAAGCTGCCGGAATTGTTATCTTTGAAAATGGCCGGAAAATAAATCCGCAAATAAATATTGAGACGGAACCGGGAAGAGTACATTCTGTTTTTACTTTAAAAGCTGAACAAAATAAGCCGGTCGGAATTGAAAAGATTGTTTCCATCTTCACCTCTAAGCATGATGACAGCAGGAACCCGCTTTCGGATGCAAAGCAACTAATTGAAAATGCCGGCTCATTCGCTGAAGAATTTGAAAAAAGCGGAAAAAGATGGGAAGCTATATGGAAAGAAATTGATATACAACTTGAAGGTGACCGTCTGGCGCAAAAACTTTTACGCCTGCACCTTTATCACCTCTTTGTGTCAATGTCGCCACACAATGCAAAGATTGATGCGAGCATAACAGCCCGCGGATTGCATGGTGAAGCATACAGAGGACATATTTTCTGGGATGAACTTTTTATACTTCCGCTTTATGATATTCATTTTCCGGAAGTGTCGAAAGCAGCATTGATGTATCGCTACAGAAGACTTGACAAAGCCCGTGAATATGCAAAACAGTATGGATATAAGGGGGCGATGTTTCCGTGGCAAAGCGGGAGCGACGGCAGGGAAGAAACACAGGTTGTTCATCTTAACCCCGTAACCGGCAAATGGGGTCCCGATTTCAGCTCTTTGCAAAGGCATATCTCGCTTGCCGTGGCGTTCAATACCTACCGCTATTATCATATTACCGAGGATTCGGAATTTATGGAGAAATACGGGATGGAATTGTTTCTTGAAATTTGCCGTTTCTGGGAGTCGAAGACATATTTTGATAAAACAACCGGACGCTACTCAATTAAAAATGTGATGGGGCCGGATGAGTTCCATGAAAAATATCCCGGTACGAGTGAAGGAGGCCTGAAAGATAATACATATACCAATATTATGGTTGTTTGGGCATTTTCAAAGGCGAATGAGTTGCTCGATAAAATGGATGAAACGGCAAAACGCAAAGTCTTTGAAAAGATTGATTTCTCAAATGAAGAGTTGCAGAAATGGAGTGATATTACCCGTAAAATGAATATTGTTATTCAGGATGATATTCTTTCGCAGTACGACGGTTATTTTGATTTGAAGGAACTCGACTGGGAGGAATACCGGAATAAATACGGTAATATTTACAGAATGGACAGATTGCTGAAAGCAGAAGGAAAATCAGCCGATGAATACAAGGTCGCCAAGCAAGCGGATACATTACAACTGTTTTATAATCTTGATAAAAAGGATATTGACGAAATCCTCAAAAGTCTGAATTATCATCTCTCGAATGATTATCTTACCAAAAACCTGAAGTATTATCTTGCACGGACGTCGCACGGGTCAACTTTAAGCCGTGTTGTACACGCTCATCTTGCAAATATGGTTGGAGATAAAGAGCTGAGCCTGAGGCTCTATTACGATGCTCTGACAAGCGATTATAACGACATACAGGGAGGAACAACAGGTGAAGGCATTCACGCGGGAGTTATGGCGGGTACAATATTAATCGCTCTTCAATCGTATGCCGGACTTAATCTCAATAGTGACAAGGCAACTATTTCGCCAAATCTGCCTGAACATTGGAGAAAGATTTCTTTCGGTTTTCAATTTAAAAATGTGAAGTATAAATGCGTTGTAGGCAAGGAGCTTGTTGAGATAATGCAGACAAATAAAAGGAAAGTCAGTGTAGAGGTTTTAATTGATAATAAAATCAAGGTGCTTGTCAGTGACGAACAATATAATATTAATATTTGACTTTAATGCTGAATTCACTGTCTTTAAATTTCTATAATTTCACGGCATTGAAAATCTGTAAAGATTTGGATATCCCCCGGCCATTTTAAATATCGGTTAGGATTTTATTATTCCCGTATTTAAACAGTATTTTGTATTTTTGCATTCAAAATAGATACAACAACTAAAAATAATTTGATTATGAAAAAATTACTACTCTCATTGTTAGGGGCTTACATTTTAAATGTTGCAGCTTTTTCGCAAACATTTACAAACATCAATGCAGATATTATTGATGTTTATTATACTGTAACCACTTGGGGTGATTTCGATAATGATTCGGATATGGACCTCTTTCTGGCGGGGCAGTTGGCTGATGCCTCCGACCAAACCGTTTTATATATAAATGAGGGGAACGATACATTCACCGCTTCGTCCGTAGCAACTTTTCCTCCGTTGGCAATAGGAGCAGCCGAATGTGCCGATTTTAACAACGATTCATATACCGATATTCTGGTTCAGGCATATAACAATGCAACAGGTGCCGGCTATACAAAAATACTGGAGAATAATGGCGACGGTACTTTCACGGAACTATCGGCAGGTTTTCCGCAGACATATATGGGCGATGTTAGCTGTGCAGACTTTGATAACGATTCTTATGTTGATGTGGCAATAAGCGGTTTTATTGATGCGGCACCGTATTATATATCTAAAATTTTTAAAAATAACGGTGACGGTACTTTTTCGGAAGTTACGGGTCTGAATCTTCCCGGTACTATGTATGGAAAATTCAAATGGGCCGATTATAATAACGACGGTTATCAGGATTTTGTATTATCAGGTTATGCCGACGATTATGTAACTGAGATATACAAAAATAACGGTGACGGTACTTTTACAAACTCAGGTGTTGACATTCAAAAAGGCTGGCTCGGTGATGTAGAGTGGGGTGATTATAACGGTGACGGAAATATTGATCTTGTTGTTTCGGGAACAGGTGGAAGCAGCGGGATGGAAAGATATTGTACCCTGTACAAAAATAATGGAGATGAAACGTTTACGGAGATGAATGCCGGTTTCCCCGGTGTTTCTCACAGTGCTCTCGAATGGGCTGATTTTAACGGTGACGGAAACCTTGACCTGCTTATTTGCGGAACTTTGACAACTCCGGGCGAAGGAAACTATGTCTCCGCCGTTTATCTGAATAACGGAGATGATACTTTCACTGAAAGCACTACTGCACAGCTTCCTACTGTTTACTGGGGAGATTCAAAGGTTGCCGACTACGACAATAACGGCACTCCCGATATTTTGCTGTCGGGACTGGACAGTAACGAAGTCCCCTATTCCGCTATTTTTAAGAACGAAACACAGAGCAACGGTTATTCGGTCACTTTCAGGGTTGATATGTCGAACGAAACCGTCTCGGCTGACGGAATACACATTGCCGGTTCTTTCCAGGGATGGGACCCGGGTGCCACATTAATGAGTGATGCGGGAAATAATATTTATGAATATACTGCAACTTTTAATGAAGGGGATTATCTTGAATATAAGTTTGTTAACGGTGACGAATGGGGTGAGGATGAAAGTGTGCCGGCTGGATGTGCTCAAAATAATAATCGTTTTCTTACGGTTCCGGGACAGGATACAACTTTGACAGCAGTATGCTTCGGAAGTTGCAATCCTTGTGCAGGACAGGTTACCGTTACCTTTAAAGTTGATATGTCGGAACAAACCGTTTCTGCCGACGGAATTCACGTTGCAGGCTCATTCCAGGGCTGGGACCCTGCCGGAACAGAAATGACTGATGTCGGAAATAATATTTACTCGGTTTCATATACGGTAAACTCCTTTGAGCAGATTCAATACAAATTCATTAACGGAACAAGCTGGGATTTTGCCGAGACCGTTCCCGAAGAGTGTGGTGTTCCCGATGGATTCGGTGGCTTCAACCGTTTTCTTGATGTTCCTGACTATGACACTACTTTAATTGCAGTTTGTTTCGGAAGTTGCATTCCTTGTGCAACAGGAATTGACGATAATGATTTTACTAAAACAGGCATAACGGGAATATATCCGAACCCCTTTATTGACAGAATAAATGTAAATTATTATCTTGCTGACAAGGCTAATGTCGAATTGTCTGTTTATAGCAGTTTTGGTAAAAAGATAACGGATATAAATTATAATAATACCGTAGCGGGAATGCATTCTGAAACAATTCAGATGAACAATCTGTCGAAAGGAGTATATTTTTTAATTTTAAGGGCTGACGGTATTATTATTCAGACCGGGAAGATTATAAAGTAGAGAAATTTGAATTTAGTGCAATTTGACATACACTGCCATAAAAAGTAATTACTGACTGAATAAACAACAACGTATGCTTGGTGACATATTATTAATACAGGAAAAACATAAAAGGGCAGGAGAGGTTATTATCGAAAAGATACTGAAGAACAGAAAAGAGAGGTACATTGTTGCTGTCTCCGGTGAATCGGGTTCGGGAAAGTCGGAATTGACCCATGTGATAGCAAAAGGTCTTCGGAGATATGATGTCTTTGCAAAGCCTTTACACACTGATAATTATTACAATACCCTTCCGCTTGAAAGACGTGAATGGCGGGTGAAAAACGGTATTGAGAATGTGGTTGGCCCTGATGAGTATAAATGGGATGAAATTTATAAAAATCTTGATGATTTCAGACATGGCAAAATTTCGGAAATGCCTTGTGTTGATTTGGTAACCGAGCAGGTTGACCGTTTGACAACGAACTTTGCTGAAGTGGATATGCTGATAGTTGACGGTCTTTATGCCATAAATGCCAAGGGAATTGATATGCGGATTTTTATTGACCTTACATATCTCGAAACAAAGGAAAAACATACAAAAGATGCACGCGGTAAAGAGGTTATGGACGAAGTGCGCTGGGCTACACTTGCCCAGGAACATAAGATGGTGCAGTCGTTGAAACCACTTGCCGATTTAATCATAACAAAAGATTATGAGGTAGTGGAAAATAACTTTATTGTGTAAGATTTTGTACTTTAAGGCTGTCATTTGCCTTTGAATTCGGGTTTTCTTTTCTCAATAAAAGCCCGTTTTCCCTCCTCAAAATCTTTGCTGCGATAAACCTTTTCAATAGCACTTCTGCTCATTTTATCATTTGTCAGTTGTTCTACGGTTTTATATGCAAGCTGATGTATCTGGCTTTTTATCAGTGAAATAGAAAGAGGAGCATTCCCGGTTATTTTCCGTGCTATGGCCATAGTGAAATCTTCCAGCTCATCTGTACCGGCAATATGGTTAAGTATTCCGAGTTCCTGTGCCCTTTTAGCACCGATTGTTTCGGCAGTGAAGAACATCTGCATTGCAATATTGCTTCCGACCCGTTGCAAAACCCTGTTTACCTGATTTGGGTTATAGGGTGCTCCGATTTTTGCAGGGGTAATAGCAAAAGTTGATTGCGGACTTCCGATAAGAATGTCGCACGCAAAAGCAAGTTCACATCCGCCGCCCCATACGCTTCCTTCTATCATTGCTATCACGGCACCCGGAAAACTTTCCACGCTTTGCAATGCTTTTTCGAGTGAGTATTCAAAAGGAACAGGGTCTTTTCCGGGTTCTGGCAACTGGTCAATGCGCAATCCTGCACACCACACCTTTGCCCCTTCATTGCTCCGTATTATTACAACGCGCACCCCTTTTTCCTTAAACCCGTCCATACATTCAACAATTTCGTCAAGCATTTGAAGATTTAACGAATTGCTTTTGCGGTCATTATCAAGGGTAAGTATTCCGATATTATCTTGAATAGCCTCTTTAATAAATTGCATAAATGTTTTTTTAATCAAGTTTTAACAAAGAAATAGTTTAAAGTTAACTATCAATAAATCAATTTATCCCGAAAATCGGGATTGAAAAGAAAGAATAATACAAAACAATTGTAAGAAAAATATACGTATCATTCTTTCAAAAAAAAATGTTATT
>CAYOZZ010000195.1:0-9811 GCA_964408535.1 uncultured Bacteroidales bacterium
TCCCATTTTTCAGTATCAGGGTCGCCAATACTCACCGTAAATGTCCCTGCATTATAAACTCCCGGCTGAAATTCATTTCCGGTTATCCGTACGGTATATAGAATTTCACCATTGTCGTCCGATACTCTCACAACAGGATCATCCATCCCTTTTGTTCTCAATACAGGAAGGAAATAATCTGCGCTTTGATTATTATTATCAAAGATGTTAACAGTAACAGGCCATCCTTCATACTGCTTTGCATCAGGTTTTGAAACATCTTCCTGCCGTGGCCAGCATTCAAATGTTATATCTCTTGTCTTTTTATTAAAACGGATTATTCCGTAACCTGTCGCCCTGTCGTAAAGCCGTGCCGGTTTAATTCCCGTATAATAAGGATTTGATGCAGCATAAACGGATATCAGGTTACCGAATCCATCCCTGAAATCACCTGTATATTTTGGGAAGCCGGGTTTACGGTTTTTCCCTGATTCAGAAGGGAACCACCTTCTCGGCCAGACATTTGAAACGGAAGGCACACAAAAAGCATAACCACCATCGTGCCAGTGTTTTTCGCCATATTGAATCAGAGATCCGAGATGCTGGTCACCGGCAATATGAACGGCATAAGCTTTTCGTAACTTTTCCACTGCTTTATTTCTGCCTGTTACCGGCCAGCCGTCGGAATCAAAATCAGTAACCGGAATATCATTGGGAGGATACTCGCCCTTTGGCAAAATTCTAAGCTTAGGCACAACAGCATCACTCATTGCATCGGCAGGCAAAGTAGCCACATTGGCAAAAATTGTCTGGGAGAGCACTGCTTTCATCCAAACCCCGTCAGACCAGTCGGAAGCCCAATTTTCGAGAAAATCAAGCTGTCTGTCACCAAGTAGAACTGCTCCGGGTACATCTGAGTTTTTAATAACATCAAAATCGGGATTCTGCGGCCAACCGTTCCAGATTCTTGCTTCCGGTAACAGCTTTTGCGGTCCCGATTTGAATTTACGGTCTTCGATTATTGCAAAACTTATCCCGCCGTAGTTCATTCCCGTGTAGTAAACACCGATATTCTGAGCAACAGGAGCCGGGTCGTAAGGGTCAGGAAGATTACCTGTTTGCGTGCGCTGAACCATATTTACCCATTCGGGAGGCATTGTATATCCACCCATAGTCTGCTGTGAAACGTAATCGGTGTCGTGAACGGCAGCCACACCACCTGCTCCCCACAGATTACTCTGGAAAACATCGTGATCATCCGGTATCGCAACAGTTGGTCTGTCTTTCATCAAATCCCTGTAAACCCAGCCAAACATATACCATTTGCGCAAATAATCAAGAGCCGGACGTGTAATATCACCTTCTCTCAACCTTAATGCTCCATAACCGCCAACACCTTCATATATCTGATCACCCGAAAAAAACAGTATATCTGGATTATGATACTCAATATTCCTTACAACTTCATTATTTGGGAATCCAAGATCATTATTGCCCGTAAATGCAGCCATTACCACCTCTTCTTTGTCAACAGGCTCTTTACGGACAATACCTTCAAAATAAGATTCCAGGATTTCATTATCTGATGCAAAATATTTGTATGCAATACGATAAGGTATATCCTTTTCTTTTTCCCAACCCGTTATTTTAAACAAGGCTGTTCGCGAAAGTTTATCTATCTCTGCTGTTGATATGGTTTTCCATTCACCTCCATCCTTAATCTGCAAATCAACAGTTTTTCCGTCTTTCTCTCCTGTCGGCGGAAATTGTACAAGTAGTTTCAATACTCCCCTGCTCAGCGTATAATGATCAAATAAAACCGGGCCGTAAGCCCTCTCAGGATAATGAGCTATTGCCTCCCCTTCAAACTCAACATCTTCAAACCAGGCACTTTCAGTCAACCTCTCACCTTTAACTTTTGGGAAGCTACTCACAAGTGCTATGCTTCCGGCAAGGTCTGTAACGTCATTTATCTTCAAATTCAACTCACCCAGAACTTTATCCGTTTCGTCATCTTCCAGATAAACATTAAGGGATGACGAGTTCTTCTCAAATGTTATTTCAAAATCAAGTTCCGAAGTGATATGTTTTTCAAATTCAGGAATCTGCAGAGTATCGGTTCCGGCAAAAAGTTTTCCAGTAGTTGTCAGTCCGGTATTAAGCCCTTTTCCATAAACCGCATCGCTTCTGTAATCATTAAACGGACCTTTTGACCCCAGTCGTATTCCAATAAAATTCTTGCCTGAAATCTCATCCGGATTCAGAAATCCACATTCAAAAGAAATTTCAAATCCTTTTTCAGGTTTATCAATTCGGTAAGTCAAAACATTTACATTTCTGTTTCCGCCTGAAAAGAGACATAACAGTTTTCCATCATCAATTTTCCAGTCCTGCAACGGATTTGCCCATACATCAGGACTTATCCATACACGTTCAGTCTCTGTGGGAAACAACCCCTTTTCATTTTTCTCATTTTCGCAGGAAAACAGAAATAACAATAAAATAATGGCGGGAGGGAAAAACAGCTTTTTCATAATTCATAAAGATTATTAATGACACAAAGATAATAGGTTAACCCGGATTATGCAAAAGCATATTTAAAAACAGAACAACTAAGCTATTAACATAGGATACAGAGTATTATAAAAATCCCGGAAGAGTTAAAAGCTAAATTGTATTAAACCGGGATTATACCAACTAATCCATTATAAAGTGAGGTTAACACAAAACTTTAATTTTACCAACTATTTTGTAAAACACATAATCGTTGTTGCGCTTTTAACCCAAAATCGTTCCGACAATAGTAGCCGAAAGCAATGAAGCCAGTGTACCTCCGAGCAGAGCACGCATTCCGTATTTCGACAGCAGAACTCTTTTATTAGGGGCAAGGGAGCCGATACCGCCAATCTGTATCCCTATTGAAGCAAAATTGGCAAACCCGCAAAGCATATATGTTGCCATAATGATAGATTTCGGTTGCAGTGCACCGACTGCTTTCAGGTCCGACAGACTAACATATCCTATAAATTCCGTCATAATAATTTTTTCACCGAGAAGGCGGCCGACAAGAGTAATATCGCTGCCCGGAACCCCGATCAGCCACATAACCGGCGCAAAAATATATCCGAGGATAAACTGTAAGGACAGTTCGGTATATTTACCGTTTGTGCTGTCGGCTATTACCTGGTTAAGATGAGTCCAGTCACCTATTTTCAGCGTAATATAATTGAACATAGCAATGAAAGCAATAAAAACCAAAAGCATACCGGCGACATTTACAGCAAGCCTGAGGCCTTCACCCGTTCCGTTTGAAATTGCATCAAGAACATTACTTCCGATTTTCTCTTTCGGGATTTTTATATCTTTATTTATATCTTCGGTTTGCGGCACCAGCACTTTTGAAACAACAACCGCTCCCGGCGCAGCCATCACGGAAGCGGTAAGGAGATGTTTTGCAAAAAGCAGTCTTTGGACAGGGTCACTACCTCCGAGAAACTCAATATAGACGGCAAGAACACCTCCGGCAAGTGTTGCCATGCCGCCAATCATAACAAGCAGTATCTCCGAATTTGTCATTTTCGAAAGATAAGCCTTTATCATAAGGGGTGATTCCGTTTGCCCGAGGAAAATATTCCCGGCAACAGACAAACTCTCTGCACCCGAAAGATTTAACAATTTTGTGAGCACCCAGGCTAAAGCCCACACAACCTTCTGAATCACACCAAGGTAAAAAAGAAGACTTGTCAATGCCGAGAAAAATATAATAGTAGGCAGAATCTTTACCACAAAAGTTATCATTCCCGGCTCTATCTTGCCCGTTACCATAGATGCAAAAAGAAAATCAACACCGGCCATTGTAAAGTCCAGTACTTTGACGAATATTTTGCCGCCATACTCGAAAAACATCTCAACCGCCGGAATATACAGAACACCGAGCGCAAGAAATATCTGCATTAGAAGTCCGATACCGACAACTTTCCAGGATACAGCTTTTCTGTTCGTACTGAAAACCCAGGCAATAGCTATCAGGACAATCAACCCAAGCAGTCCGCGTAAAATGTTTACAAATGAAAATGCTGCTTTCTTATCTCTTGCCGGCAACAGGTTGGATTTTGCTTTCTGACTGTCCGGTTCAGCCGGACTTTCAACTTGCTCACTCTGCAGGGTATTATTTCCCGGCTCAGCCAAAGTTTCCTCCTGAACAACGGAATCGTTCATTGCCGACTGTGCATTAACATGCCCGTTTACGGATGCAAGAATTCCTGCCACAATAAAAAATCCGACGATGACGGACAAAACAATAATTTTAATTTTCATATTACCTTTTATTAATATAATGTAATTAAAAATGTGCATAATGCACATTTATTATCCTTTTAACTTCAACATAAAACGGCAACAGGGATTTTATTATATAAGTTCTTTCCTTCTGTTAATCTCATCTCTGATCTTTGAGGCCTTTTCATATTCTTCTTTTTCAACAGCCTGTTTCAGTAAATTCTCCAATTCTTCAACCGAATACTGTTCATATATATTACTTGGCTTCTTGGTTTTTTCCTCTGTTTTTATCCCTTTATCCTTTTCATCAACAATAATTCCTGCTTTTGCCATTATGCTTTCATAAGTGTAAACAGGGCAGTTGAACCTTAACGACAGGGCTACGGCATCTGAGGTTCTCGCATCAATTCTGTACTCGTGTTTACCATCCAGACAAACAAGTTCGGCATGAAACACACCTTCCTGGAATTTATTTATAACAACTTCTTTCATCGTTATTCCGAAAGTTTCTGCAAAACTTTTAAAAAGATCGTGAGTTAACGGCCTTGAAGGTTTCATTTTTTCAAGTTCAATGGCAATTGCCTGTGCCTCGAAACCACCGATTATAATCGGTAATCTGCGTTTCCCACCCAGCTCTCCGAGTATCAAAGCATAAGCTCCACTCTGAGACTGGCTGTATGACATTCCTATTATTTCAAGCTTTATTTTCTCCATCAATCAATCAACTGATAATGTTTTCAAATCGCAAATAAAAGTATTAATAATTTCAATTTGCAAGCAACTTTATAATAATAAATATAAAAAAATATTAACAATGTTCTGAATACAAGATATTTTTTTAAACAAACCCATTAACAATCAATAACTTTTGAATTATTTATAACATATTCTAATTTACTATTGCATATATAAAAATACTTGTTATTTTTGCGCCCTAATCATCAATTCAATGAAAAATATGAAACGAATATTATCTATTTTGGGGATATTAAGTATCCCGGCATTATCATTTGCAAGTGAGGCCGACCTCGTAATACCCGAAGGGATGCGAGCGGAGACAATCCTCTATTGGGGATTTCTTATTACAATCGGCGGCTTTTTATTCGGACTTTTTCAGTTCACTAAAGTCAAAAAAATCAAAGCACACAAGTCAATGCTTGAGGTTGCAGACGTTATTTACCAGACAGGAAAGACCTACCTGATTCAACAGGGTAAATTTCTTGCTATTCTGTTCCTGTTCATCGGTGCTGCAGTAGCTTTCTATTTCGGATGGCTTTCGGAAGCTCATTTCGGATTTGGCGGTGTTGCAATGATCCTCGGTTGGACTATTCTCGGGATCCTCGGCTCTTACAGTGTTGCCTGGTTCGGTATCAGGATGAATACTTTGGCCAACTCAAGAATGGCATTTGCCTCACTCGAAAGGAAACCGATCAAATTACTGAACATTCCTCTGAATGCAGGTATGAGTATCGGTGTTGTTCTGATTTCACTTGAGCTTACAATGATGCTTATTATCCTGATGTTTGTTCCGGGCGAATATGCCGGAGCAAGTTTTATCGGGTTTGCAATCGGAGAATCTCTCGGAGCTTCCGCATTAAGGATTGCAGGTGGTATCTTTACAAAGATTGCCGACATTGGTTCCGACCTTATGAAGGTTATTTTTAAAATCGGAGAAGATGACCCGAGAAATCCCGGAACAATTGCCGACTGCGTCGGTGATAATGCGGGTGACAGTGTAGGTCCTACAGCCGACGGCTTCGAAACTTACGGTGTTACAGGTGTTGCCCTGATATCCTTTATCGTTCTAGCCGTTACACAGGGAACAGACTGGGAAGCAAATCAGATACAACTTCTGACCTGGATATTTGTAATGAGGATATTAATGGTTGTAACTTCTATTGTTGCATTCGGAATAAATAATGTTTTTACAAAAGCAAAATATCATAATGCAGATGACCTTGACTTTGAAAAACCGTTGACCTCCCTTGTATGGATAACCTCTATACTTTCAATAATAATTACTTTTGCTGCAAGTTATTTTATGATTGGCGATATGCCGTATAATCTTTGGATAACTTTATCGGTGATTATAAGTGCCGGAACACTCGGTGCCGCACTAATCCCTGAATTTACAAAACTCTTTACAAGCCCTAAATCAACCCACGTTAATGAAGTTGTCGAAGCTTCAAAACAGGGAGGAGCCTCGCTGAATATCCTTTCCGGTTTGGTAGCCGGTAATTTCAGTGCATTCTGGATGGGTATCGTATTCTTTATTTTGATGTTTATCGGCTATTATGCCAGCACCTTCGGACTTGATAATATTATGATTTATCCGTCAATATTTGCATTTGGACTTGTGGCTTTCGGATTCCTCGGAATGGGACCCGTTACAATTGCCGTTGACAGTTACGGACCTGTTACCGACAATGCCCAGTCAATTTATGAACTTTCACTTATTGAAGAAAATCAGAAAGAGGTTACTCCGGAGATTGAAAAAGAGTACGGTTTTACACCCGACTTTGAGAAATCGAAGTATTACCTTGAAGCAAATGACGGAGCAGGAAACACATTTAAAGCAACTGCTAAGCCTGTTTTAATCGGTACTGCCGTTGTCGGTGCTACAACTATGATTTTCTCACTTATCCTTGTTATTGAGAAAACACTCGGAATCAAACCTGAAGAGATTCTGAACCTGTTGAATCCATATACAATATTAGGTTTCCTTCTCGGTGGTGCCGTTATATACTGGTTTACAGGCGCTTCAATTCAAGCTGTTACAACCGGTGCCGCCAGAGCTACCGAATATATCAAGAAGAATATCAACCTTGATCCCAATGCCGAGAAAAAGGCTGATATTGAAAAGTCAAAAGAGGTAGTGCAAATATGTACAATTTATGCACAAAAAGGTATGTGGAATATTTTTATCGCTCTCTTCTCTTTTGCACTCGCATTTGCATTTCTTGCCGCACCAGTGGGACTTACGGACGGAATGGACAAAGCGGATATAATTACCCACTCTCTTCCGGTTTCGTTGTTTGTAGGATATCTCCTTTCGATTGCTTTCTTCGGACTGTATCAGGCAGTATTTATGGCAAATGCAGGAGGTTCCTGGGATAATGCAAAGAAGGTTATTGAAGTTGATATGCAGGAGAAAGGAACTGATTTACATGCTGCTTCCGTCGTCGGAGACACTGTCGGTGACCCTTACAAAGACACATCTTCAGTTGCTATGAACCCTGTAATTAAGTTTACGACACTTTTCGGACTACTTGCAATGGAAATCGCAATTTCGGTTCATTTCAGGGATATTGCCCCTTATGTCGGAATGGTATTCTTTGCTGTGGCACTCTATTTCGTTTACAGATCATTTTATAAAATGAGAATCAATCAGTAAAAAGATTTGATCAATATCTTAAAGCCCTGTCAATATTAAGGCAGGGCTTTTTTTAAAGATTACCGTTTATATGACACATTGTCCTGAAATTCTCTATGGCAAATTATTTGTTACGCTTTGCAGACAATAATTTTATAAAATGATTGAACTATGGCTAAAAGAAATAATGAAAACATTGAGGATAAAGATATTAAAAGTCAAAGTGCTGAGAAAGAAATAAAAGAAGATAACGATACAATGAACAAAGAACATAAAACAGATCATCATAATAAAAAGAAAAGTTCTAAAAAGTCAAAATCGTCAAAAGAGAAAGAATTGCAGGAAAAAATTGATGAGCTTAATGATAAATATTTAAGGCTGTTTTCTGAATTTGACAATTTCAGGAAGCGGACGGCAAGAGAAAAGCTTGATTTGGTAAACAGTGCATCGGCAAAACTGATTGAAGAACTGTTGCCTGTGCTTGATGATTTTGAAAGAGCGATAGAATCGAATAAACAGATTGAAGGGTGCGATGTTGTAAAGGAAGGTATTGAACATGTTTACAACAAGTTTTATTCAACACTTGAAAAGCAGGGTCTGAAACCCATGGATTCAAAAGAGAAAGAGTTTGATACCGACCTGCACGAGGCAATAACACGTATTCCGGCACCTTCGGATGATCTGAAAGGAAAGGTCGTTGATGTGGTACAGAAAGGCTATCTGTTAAACGATAAGGTCGTCAGGTATGCCAAGGTTGTTATTGGACAATAGAATAATTTTTTTATTTCTGCCAGTATATGACAGGAAAGACAAACTGACAAAAAAAAGAGATGTCGAAACGAGATTTTTACGAAATTCTTGGCGTTGAACGGACTGCCACTGAAATAGAAATAAAAAAAGCTTACAGGCAAAAGGCTTTGAAATATCATCCCGATAAAAATCCGGGAGACAGTAATGCTGAAGAAAAATTCAAGGAAGCTGCCGAAGCTTACGAAATACTTGGGAATCCCGAAAAAAGGGCAAGATACGACAGGTTTGGACACGCCGGAGTTGGCGGTGCAAGCGGTAACAGCTACCACCATATGTCAATGGATGATATCTTCAGCCAGTTCGGGGATATATTCGGAGGTGCTTTCGGTGGAGGATTCAGTGGTTTTGGCGGCGGCGGACGAAGGAGAAGGGTTAACCGCGGCTCAAATATCCGTGTCAGGGTTAAGCTTTCACTCGAAGAGATTGCACATGGAACCGAGAAAAAAATTAAAGTGACCAAATATGTCGCTTGTAAAGCCTGTAACGGTAGTGGTGCCAAAAGCGGTTCGTCATATTCAACCTGCCCTACCTGTCATGGTTCGGGACACATAACAAGAGTCACCAATACTTTCCTTGGACAAATGCAAACATCCTCAACCTGCCCGACCTGTGGCGGGGAAGGTCAGACAATACAAACAAAATGTAACGAATGTTCAGGAAACGGCATAGTCAGAGGTGAAGAGGTGATAACAATTAAAATACCGGCAGGTGTTGAAGAGGGAATGCAGATGTCGGTCAGCGGAAAAGGCAATGCGGGAGCACGAAACGGAATTCCGGGCGATCTGCTCGTACTTATTGAGGAAGAGGAGAACAAAAATTTTGAAAGAGACGGAATAAACCTTCTCCACGACACCTACATAAGTTTTTCCGATGCCGCACTCGGTGCCACAATCGAAGTTCCCACTATTGACGGAAAAGCGAAGATTAAGATTGCCCCGGGAACACCTGGAGGCAAAGTGCTCCGTCTTAAAGGAAAAGGACTGCCTGACCTTAATTCGCACCATCGAGGCGACCTGCTTATAAACGTTAATGTATGGACACCCAAAGAACTAACAAAAGAAGAGAGACGAATCCTTGAAAAACTGAACGAATCTCCAAACTTCAAACCCAATCCTTCGGGAAAGGATAAAAGCTTCTTTGCACGAATGAAGGAGGTCTTTAGTAATTAGTTTATAATCACTGCCGCCAATGATATAAAACCTTCCTGTCGCGGTAAGCGGAAACCGAATAATAATTATTTATTGTTCTACGCTATCTTTCTCATCCTGATACTCTTCGGGGTCATTTCCGCATACTCATCATCCTTGATATATTCAAGAACTTCCTCAAGAGAGAAGTTTACTTTCGGAGCTATTTTGGCCGATTCGTCGG
>CAYOZZ010000196.1:0-2292 GCA_964408535.1 uncultured Bacteroidales bacterium
GTAAATAAAATAAAAGAATTCATATTTTTATTCATTGATAATAATGAAAAAGGATAAATCACCCGGGCTGTTCCGGATTTAAGCTTTGGCCATAGCTCAGGCCTAATCCGGAACTAAATATAATACGGATTTGCAATCCGGCAAGACAAATACCTGACTGGATTACAAGAGATTACAAACCTCAATGGTATTACTTTCGGATTAATTTGACTGACGAAGCTGGCGTAGTCAGTATGCGGCACACAAGGCCTCGTTGAAATCCGAAAGAGCTTAAGCCCACGAACTTCACGAATTTGCACTAATGAAGGTGGAAGGCTATGGCAAGGAAGCCGGTATGGGGATAGGGACAGGGTTAAGGCGGTATGCACGTCAGCTTCTTCTCTCTCCTTTCTCAGTATCTGCAGTTTTAACGAAGGGTTGTGAGGAGAGAGTCAGGGGTCAGGTAAAATCTGATATTTATCAAAAAACAATCTGAATTTTGTCTATTTTTGCCGGTAAAACAGAATACTGATAACTGATGAACGAAAATCTGGATGCTACCGGCAATTATTTGACAAACACGGAGAAGGAGATTGAAAAGGTTTTGAGGCCTGTCGCTTTTGACGATTTTGCGGGACAGAAAAAGGTTGTTGAAAATCTGAAAGTCTTTGTTGAGGCTGCCAAACTGAGAGAAGAATCGCTTGACCACGTTTTGCTGCACGGCCCTCCCGGACTTGGGAAAACAACACTATCACACATTATAGCCAATGAGTTGAATGTGGGAATTAAAATTTCTTCAGGCCCTGTCCTTGACAAACCCGGTGACCTTGCAGGACTTCTGACAAACCTCGAAGAAAACGATGTTCTGTTTATTGATGAAATCCACCGGCTCAGTCCCGTAGTCGAAGAATATCTCTATTCGGCAATGGAGGACTACAAGATAGACATAATGATTGAGACAGGCCCCAATGCCCGGAGTGTACAGATTACACTCGCACCTTTTACACTAATCGGGGCAACCACCAGATCGGGTCTTCTGACAGCTCCTTTGCGTTCACGGTTCGGTATTAACTCCAGATTGTCGTATTATGATGCCGAAACCCTGACCGGCATTGTAAAGCGCTCTGCAATGATTCTGAAGGTAGAGATTGATGATGATGCCGCAACGGAAATAGCAAGACGAAGCCGCGGGACGCCGCGTATTGCCAATCTGCTGCTTCGCAGGGTTCGCGATTTTGCACAGATAAAGGGTTCGGGACGCATAAATCTCGACATTTCACATTACGGACTTTCTGCTCTGAATGTTGACAAGCACGGTCTTGATGAGATGGATAACAAAATACTTTCGGCTATAATTGAAAAATTCAAAGGCGGGCCGGTCGGTCTGACAACCATTGCCACTGCCGTAGGTGAAGACCCGGGAACAATTGAAGAGGTTTATGAGCCGTTTTTGATACAGGAAGGCTACCTTATGCGTACACCGCGGGGAAGGGAGGCTACTGAACTGGCTTATAAACACCTTGGTAAATTTAAAGTAAGAGATCAGGAAAAACTTTTTTAATGGAAGGAACACTGATAAATGCGGGAGCTGTTATTCTCGGAAGCATAGCCGGACTTATTATTCATTCACGGTTGCCAAAAAACATTGTAAGCATCGTGTTTCAGGGTATCGGGCTGTTCACACTTTTCCTCGGAATTAGTATGGCTTCAAAAACTTCCGATTTCCTTATTATGATTTTCAGTATTGTTATCGGCTCCATAATCGGTGAACTGCTTGACATTGACAAATCGGTTAACCGCTTCGGCGAATGGCTTAAAAAGAAGGTGAAATCGAAAAATGAAAAGTTTTCGGAAGGCTTCGTCACTTCGTTTCTGCTGTTTTGCATGGGCTCGATGACAATCCTCGGTGCCTTTGAGGAGGGACTTGGCGGAGAACCTAACCTACTGCTTGCAAAATCAGTTCTTGATATGTTCGGTTCTATAATCCTCTCTGCTTCACTTGGAATAGGAGTTATCTTTTCAGTTATTCCCCTTGTTGTTTATCAGGGAGGATTGACATTGTTCGCAGGTTCCCTGACAGGATTTTTAACCGACCCAATAATAAACGAACTTACTGCTGTCGGCGGACTACTGCTAATAGGCCTTGGTATTAACATTCTTGAAATAAAAAAGATTAAAATTTTAAATATGATTCCGTCGCTTATCATTGTGGTGATTCTGGCTTATTTTTTTATATAATATCAAAGATTTTTACAAATCTGACAATCTGATAAACAGTTATATAAAAAAATCCAAATAAATAATCACTTATCA
>CAYOZZ010000197.1:0-6293 GCA_964408535.1 uncultured Bacteroidales bacterium
TTGTCAGTAAAAGTAAAAGTGAAAATATTCTGCTTTTTAGTTCCAGTGAGATTCTCGGTTCGATAAACCAAAGTGTCAAAAGGATAAGAACATCAATTAAAATAATGGCTCTGCTTAAAAACTCTTTTTCTTTGATAATATGGATACGACCGGTTACAACGGGAATTGATTTTTCAATAATTATTGCAACGGGAAAAGAAATTGCAAGAACCAGAAGTGCAGCAGTATAATGGCTTACCCCTTCAAAACAACAGCCTGTCCAGCGCAGAGGTGCCTGATGTAAAAGGTAAATGCCGTAGGAATATGTTCCGAGCAGGGTAATAGCTTTGGCAAGTTTTGATTTCCTGGTATTGAACAGATATCTGAATGCACTGTAAAACAGGCCTGTAAGTCCTAAGGAGACAAGCATGTTTGAAATCAGGGTAGCAGGAAGAAAAAGTGATGATATAAAGCCTGCAATGTAGATTAAAAGGGAGTAAGCAAGGAGCTGTGCTTTTGACAGCTTTTGTTCGATGATGAAATTGTTTTTCCATATAAAACTTCCGAGAACCATTCCTATTGCGAATTCACCGAGTCTTGTACCGAAGAAAATACCGTTCATCCAGTAGGAAAGATGATGTGAATACCTAAAACCTGCTATCCCCGATAATCTTGACAAAATTGTAAATCCGACCGTTATTATCAGAAACTGTTTCACACCCCTTTTTCTTAACAATCCGAAAAGGAGAGGGAAAACGATATACAATTGCAAAATCAGCCAGATAAACCACCAGGATGGATTTATAAAATAAAAAAGACCGTCGGTAAAACGCAAACCTGACAGACTCAGCAGAACTTTCGGGTTTCCGGCATTAAGATGATTGCCGGGAACAAATAGTGCAAGAATCAGGATTAAAATGTGAATTGTGATATATAGCGGGAAAATTCGCAATAATCTTTTTCTGTAAAAGCTTTGCAGGTTAAAAGTGCTTTCATTTCGGTATGCTGAAAGGGTAAGGGTAAGACCGCTAAGAAGAATGAATACACCCGGACCGCTATCGCCGAGCCATCCGAGAAAAGTAATGGACGACCTGATGAAATCACCTTCGGGAAACAAATGGTGCATTCTTGTTGAAAAATCGGGCCATCCTCCCGAAGGATTTGTAAACCAGGGGCCGGGGCCGAAAGTCTCCACAAAATGATTCAGTAAAATGCCGAGAATGGCAAATGCTTTGGCAGCATCTACCCAATTAAGATTTATTTTTTTTGTGTCGGACATTTTATCAAAACAATTTCACTATTGTTTGCTAATCATACCGGCATGTTTGCCCATACTTATAATCTCAAATTTTTTCTGAAACATCCTGATAACCTCTTTGAATTTTTGCTGTTTTTTACCGGTAGTAATATTCATTCCAGGGAAGAATGCAAGTTCCTCAATCATATCACCACCTATCAAATCCAGCGGATGAAGAAGGAAACTCGGTTCGACTCCCGATATTTTGCAGTTTGTCAAAGCCATATTAAAATATAATTTCATCAGCGGTGTTGATATATTGCTTATAAACAGTAAATAGCTTAAGTGAAACGGTATCCTGAATGCAGGGAATGTTGTAACCGGAATTTCAAGCAGTTTTTTTCCGTTTTGTAGATCCCAGTAATAGGGTTTAACCTTGCGGAATCCGTCTTTAAACTGTCCGAACAGCAGTTTTCTTATCTCTTTTTCTTCCGGTGTCAGGTCGGCCGTCATAAAGTAATACTTTCTGGCAAGCGGTCCTATCCACGTCGGTAAGATTGAGGCATCAAATTTATATCCGTTTTCAAAGAGAACTTCAAAAAGCTCCATTGACCAGGAGAAACCGGGGCCTCTGAACCCGACGGGCTTTTGGCCGGTTATTCTTTTCAGGTGTTTTTCGGTTTCAACTATTTCAAATTCAAGCTCTTTCTTTGAGTAGGTATGCAACCACGATTCGTGATTAAAAGAGTGGTTCCCGATTTCGTGACCACGGTCGGAAATCATTTTTATTGCTTCCCCGTTTTTGCTCAGGGCTGCATCCTGTCCGACTATGAAAAATGTTATTTTCAGGCCGAGCTCATCAAGAATATCAAGTACAAATGGAACGAACCTGTCCAAATAAGTCGGGAAATCTTTCCAGTCGTCACCACCGTGAATTTTTTTATACGACCATAGGTTGTCAAGGTCGAGTGACAAGCTTGCTACCGGTTTTTTCTTTGACATTTTAATAAAGATTAAAAATACTGTTCCACTGCTTTTTCAGCCAGTTGAATCGTTTCGTTGACATTTAATGTCCCGTTTGTAATAAAGGACGAATTTATGAAATATAATCCTTTGATTTTCGATTGAGCCTTTGGTAACGATTCGGAGTAATTCAGGGTTGAAAGTGCGAAGACCTGCCTGGCACGTGCAATTCCGCTAAACAAAATGTTGTTTTCTGAAATGTGCGGGTGCATTTTTAACAAATCCTTTACAAACCTTTTACTGATTGATTCATCACTTTCGTTGAACACCGGGTCGTCAGCCGCAACATATTTCGGTAAATAAACAAGGTGTTTTCCGTTTGTCTGCTTTGTGTCAACCAATGCAGTCATCTCAATAACACCTGTGAACGGGAATCCCTTATCCGTAATGTTTGTTACGTAGTATGATGAAACGGGCTTATCCAGTAATAAAGCGGCACAAACAACTCCAAGATACTGTGTTTGTGCAAGTTTTGACTTTTCATCTTTATCAATTTCAGGACAAATGCCGGGTATTGCCGGCGACGGAGTTGTGACAATAACTTCATCAAACTCTTTTGATTCCTGATTGATGAAATCAACACTGAATTTCCCATTCTCACTTTTAACAATCCGTTTAACTTTATGTTCTGTTAAGATGTTAATTCCCTCTTCTTTCAGCTTTTTGTCAAATCTTTCAAGGATAGTTGCATACCCTCCGTTAACATAACCGAACATCTCTTTCTTCAATCCGCTTCTTCTCGCAGCATACATTCTTTGAATTGTTGCCCAGATGAAAGCTGCAGATGTTTTGGTGTACATATCACCAAGTTTGGATTTCAGAAGAGGTAACCACATTTTCTCAAATGTTCTTTTTCCCGACAGTTTTGTCAGCCAGCCGGCGACCGGAATTTTTTCCAGCTTTTTCCAGTTCTTTATTTTTGATGCATAGAAAATTGTAAAACCGAGCCTGAGTTTGCTAATCAGATCAAGAGGAGGAAATTTCAGGAACTCCATTGAATTTGACATAGAATAGAGCCTGCCGCCGGAATAGAAACCGGTTTTTGTCTCCACCCAGTTTATCTCATCGTCAAGTCCGAGTTCTTTCAGGATGGTTCTTGTATAGCTGTCCGACATAAGAATTACGTGATAGAATTTATCCCACGTAATATCGTCAATTTGCCAGGCAGAAGCGAGTCCGCCGGTATTTTTTGCCGCTTCGATGATAGTTACGGAACAGCCTTTTTGTGATAACCGGTGAGCCAGTGTCATTCCGAGAATCCCGCCGCCGACGATACCAATTCTTTTATCCATAGAGTTTGCTTCAGCTCGTTATTATATTATTTATCCTGTTCTTATTGGGCATTAACAGCACATTCAACCAACCGGGAACTGAAACCGTTATAAGGTTCAATTCTGTCAATTTTGTCGGGGTTTGCGATGCTGCAACCTGTTGAACAGGTATCTGCAAGTACCCTTACCCTTCTGAATTTCGCTTTATTGAATTCATCCTTTGCATAATTGTCATTCAGGAATTCAATAAGGCTGTTCAGTTCGTTACCGATACCTTTTTCGACTGCAATAAAACTGTCATAAACAAAATCAATAAATCCCTTTTCCGGTTTGTTTTTCCCTCTTCCTATTCCGATATATTTAACAGGTATCTTTTCGTAAATATCTTTGTTGTAGATGTTGCAGCCGTCAATCATACCTTTCAGCCTGCTGCCGTATTCAATTATCTTATCGTAATTGTCAAGATAATATTTATGTGCGGTACAGATGAAAGTGTATTCGGCATCCTCAAGTGATTCCTTCATATCATTTGTAAAGATATCCTGAACATTATATTTCAGTAAATTCTGGTCGTCCGTTTTGACGAAGGGATCGTGAATTTTAACATCACATCCTTTTTCTTTAAGCAATTCGGCAAGCACAAGGGTAGGGGAGTTGCGGGTATCTTCCGAGTTAAAACGGTATGCAGCTCCGAGAAGAGTAATCCGTTTTCCCGACAGGTCGCCAAAATCCATTTCGGCAAGCTTTATCGTTTCAGCCGGAGATTCATTATTGATTTCCCTTGATTTGATAATCAGGCTGTTTGATGTATCCGCACCGCTTTCGATTTTCCTCCACCACAGGAGAATTCCGTCCTTCGGCAGACAATGACCTCCTACACCAACCATCGGAATAAGCAATCCGCCGGTAGGTACTGCATTCGGGTCATCATTTGCATCATCCTGTTGCGACAGACGCTCATTAATCTTTTCCCTTACCTCATAAAAATCTATGTTATGATCATCACAATATCTTACAATTTCAGTTGCAAATGCAATTCTGACATCGCGATATGCATTTTCGAGTGTTTTTTCGATTTCAGCGGTAAGGCTGTTTGTCTCAAACAACTCACCACCGGTAACTATGTGAGAATAGAGATATTTGATCATCTTCGGCGTTTCAGGATGTAATCCCGCCACAAGCTTATCGGAGCTGACGACCCTTTCGACAAGTCTTCCCGGCATAACCCGGTTCGGGCTGTTACCGAGAAGGATATCCTCTCCTTCAATTAAACCGTATTTCTCAAAATGCTCTTTAATGACAGTAGCCATTGAAGAAGGAGCAAGAGTGGACTCGAAAATTACAAGAGGAATTTTGTCTTTGGGTTTCTTTTGCAGCGATTCTGCGAGTTTGGTCAAACCCCCGAACAGCGGACCATAGTCCGGTTCCAGTCCCTTTTTATCTGTTTGAATTGAGATTAAAATAACATCAGCATCACTCAACCGGTCATAATCGTGAGTGGCACTTAAAATTCCGTCTGCAACATTTTTTTCAACAATGTCATTAAGTCCGGGTTCTATTCCGCCGATTACGGATTTTCCTGAGTTTATGGCATCCACTTTCCATCCCGAATTTGTCGAATTTCGCTGAACGACAAGTACTTTTGCAGGTTTGTCTGTTCCAATCTTTATTCTTGCATCAGCAAGAAGCGCAGCCATTGGCATTCCGACTATACCGGGACCTATAACTGCAATTTTTTCTACTTTCCAGTCGAAACTTTTCTTTTCGTTTAATCTTATTTTCATTATCAAATAATTTGTTATTTATCAATAAAACGGTTAAACCAGAGTTCAAGTGAAATCAATCCCCAGAGTGCCCTGCCGTAAGGTCTTGCCGAGCCTAACAGAAGGTCGATTTTATCGGGATTGAAAATGCCCCTTTCGCGTGCTTTTTGCGATTGAAGTATTTCGCGGACAAAGCCCGACACTTCTCCGTTTTTCATCCATATATGAAGCGGGACGGGAAAGCCCATTTTATCCTTTCTGTTAAATATCGAAGGCGGAAGTAAATCCTTAACGGCTTTCTTAAGAAGGTGTTTCATTTCCCCGCCCTTGAACTTCATTGCAGCGGGAACACCTGAAATCAAGTCAACAATCCTGCGGTCGAGCAACGGAACTCTCGACTCAAGAGAGGCGGCCATACTTACCCTGTCTTCTACCTGTAATAATCCGGGCAAGCTCCCGAACATATCAAAATGAGTCATTTTGTTGTAATACGACTTTGTGTCGGGGTCGTTGAATATCTCCTGAAAGCGTCCGAATACCTTTTCTTTATCGAATTCGCGCTTAAAATCATCAGTAAAGTAATCCATGGATGAGTTACTGCGGTCGAGCAGGTGGAAATATCTTCTGTCCATCTCCTCAAAAGCACCCTTGCTCCAGAAATCCTTTATCATCGGGATGTATCTGTGAATATACGGCAAGTTCGGAATAATTGACGATAATGATACAATATGCTCACCCTCTTCATTTGTTTCCAAAATTGCGCCTTTGATTGCCTGTTCGAAATAAGCAACCATATATCGTGCATATCCGCCGAAAATTTCATCGCCACCCTGTCCGCCGAGGGCAACCGTTACATTTTGCTTTGCAAGTCTTGAAACCATAAACTGAGGAAAGGAGCCGGGGCCTGCAACAGGTTCGTCGAGATGGTAAATAAGTTGCGGAAGCAATTCAACGAAATCGGAAGCAGTCGGATAAATGGTGTGTATTTCCGCTTTTGCCTTCTTTGCAACCTTTCGTGCA
>CAYOZZ010000198.1:0-3874 GCA_964408535.1 uncultured Bacteroidales bacterium
AAACTACTGCGGCGAAAGCAACTGGTCGCAACCGCACATAATAACGGTATTTAATACTATGGGTTCAGAAAATTACCAGAAACAGTCTTTACTCAAGGTTTATCCCAATCCGGCAAAGGATTATATTGTTTTCGAAACTTCAGAATCCGGCATCAATGGGACTGTTGTATTGATGAATATTTTTGGCGAGGAAATTGTAAAGAAGGAACTACCGGCGGGTAAAAATGTTTTTGACATAAGGGGAATAGAAAGTGGGGTTTATTTTTACAAAATTGAAACCGAAAATAATTTTTATAGTGGAGAAATAGTAATTTTGAAGTAATAATTGTATAAATTTATAAGACAAACAAAAATGAAAAAAGTCTTATTATTATTAATTACCGGATTATTGTTTTCCTCATTTGTATGTACATAATTTGCTTCTAAAAGTGAATATGAAGGTTTTGGAGGATATCAATATATAAAGCGGTAAATAGAACTTAACCGCATATCCTTAATGCGCCTCAAGCCAGTTATTACCGGTATTCATATCCACCACAACCGGAACTTTCATCGGAATGGCACTTACCATCAAATCCCTGACAAGCGGCTGAACAATATCAAGTTCATCTTTAAAAGCATCGAATATCAGTTCATCATGCACCTGGAGAATCATTTTTGTCTTCAGATTCTTCTCCGTAATAGCTTTATGAATATTTATCATTGCTATTTTAATCATATCTGCCGAAGAGCCTTGTATAGGGGCGTTAATGGCATTTCGTTCGGCATATCCCCTGACAATTGCATTTGACGAATTTATATCACGGAGATAGCGGCGTCTTCCCATTATTGTCTCAACATAACCGTGTTCACGGGCAAATTCAATGGTCTTTTCCATATACTTTTTTACGCCCGGATATTTTTCAAAATACTGATCAATAATATGCTTTGCTTCCTTGCGAGGGATATTAAGCCTTTCACTCAGTCCAAAAGCCGATATTCCGTAAACAATACCGAAGTTAACCGTTTTAGCGTGCCTGCGCATCTCTTTGGTTATCTCTTCAATAGGTAATCCGTAAACTTTTGAAGCTGTTGCAGCATGAATGTCCTGTCCTGTCCTGAAAGCCTCAATCATTCCCTCATCTCCGCTAAGTTCCGCTATTATGCGTAACTCAATCTGGGAATAGTCGGCGGCAAGCAGAGTGTATTTATCATTTCGCGGCACGAAAGCCTTTCTTATCTCTCTCCCGCGCTCCGTTCTGACAGGAATATTTTGTAAGTTGGGATTATTGGAGCTAAGCCTGCCGGTTGCCGCCACTGCCTGATTGTATGATGTGTGAATTCTTCCTGTCCGCGGATTTACCATATCAGGCAGGGTATCAACATAGGTTGATTTCAGTTTTGTCAGCGAACGGTAGTCGAGTATCAGTTTGACTATTTCGTGTTTGTTTTCGAGCTTTCGTAAAACATCTTCTCCCGTCGAGTATTGCTTTGTCTTTGTGAGTTTGGGTTTATCGGTTATCTTCAGTTTTTCAAACAGGATAACACCGAGCTGTTTTGGTGATGAGATATTAAACTCTTCACCTGCTAACTCATGAATTTGCTTTACAAGCTCATCTATTTCCGTTTCCAATTGCTTTGAATACTCTTTCAGTGTTTCAATGTCGAGCTTAACTCCTTCGGCCTCCATTGAAGCTAAAACCGGAACCAAAGGATTTTCAATTTCATCAAACAGTTTTCTTGTTTTCGTCTCATCCAGCAAAGGCTCGAATACAAGCTTTAATTGCAGAGTAATGTCCGCATCTTCAGCAGCATACTCTTTTAAAGTTTCCATATCAACCATCCTCATACTCAACTGGTTTTTACCTTTCTTTCCAATCAGTTCTTCAATAGGTACAGGCTTGTAGTTCAGATATGTTTCGGCAAGCACATCCATATTATGCCGCATATCGGGTTCCAGAAGGTAATGGGCAAGCATTGTGTCGAACAGTTTTCCTTTAACTTCGGTGTCATACCATTTTAAAACGGAGATATCGAACTTAATGTTCTGCCCCGTTTTCTCAATATTTTCATTTTCAAAAACCGGTCTGAACTCCTTGACAATTTCCAGACAATCATTATAATTTTCGGGAAGGGCGACAAACCATGCTTCACCCGGCTTTATTGCAAATGATATTCCTACCAGCTCCGAATTGTGGGCATCAAGTCCTGTGGTTTCGGTATCAAAACAAAACGATTGCACACTTTGTAATTTCTTAATCAGGGCAGCTCTTTTTTCTTTATTTTCAACAAGATGATATTTATGAGGTGTGTTTTTCAGGTCTTTTATTTTTTTATCTTGTTCCTGATTTCCGAAAAGGTCTTCCCGGGAAGCATCAGTACCTTTTTGTAGCGACATGTCGGTAAAAAATCTTTTTGCGAAATTGCGGAATTCAAGTTCATTAAGAAGCTCTTTAAGTTCTTTTTCGTTTGGTTCTTTACGTAAAAGTTTTTCTTCTTCAAACTCAATCGGTACATCCAAAATTATTGTTGCAAGCTGCTTCGACTGCAAACCCTGTTGTGCAAAATTCACAATATTTTCTCTCATTTTACCCTTAAGCTTGTCGGCATTTTTAATAACATTTTCAACACTGCCGAACTGCTGAATAAGCTCCTTTGCACGTTTTTCGCCGATACCGGGAATCCCGGGTATATTATCCGAAGCGTCACCCCAAAGACCGAGAATATCAATAACCTGTTCGGGTCTCTCAATTCCGAACTTTTCGCAGATCTCTTTAACTCCGAGAATTTCAGCCTTATTACCCATTCGGGCCGGTTTGTACATAAAAATTTTATCCGACACCAATTGCCCGAAATCTTTATCGGGGGTCATCATATATGTTATGAAATCCTTTTGTTCGGCCTTTTTTGCAAGAGTTCCGATAACATCATCCGCCTCATAACCGTCAACAAACAACAGAGGTATGTTAAATGCGTCAATCAGTTTTGTGACGTAAGGAATTGATTTTGCAAGGTCTTCGGGCATTTCTTCACGTTGTGCTTTGTATCCGGCAAAATCCTCGTGCCTGACAGTTGGGGCAATGGTATCAATGGCGACGCCGATATGTGTAGGATTCTCATTTTTCAAAATATCGTACAGAGTATTTGCAAAGCCAAGAACGGCTGATGTGTTAAGTCCTTTGGAATTTATTCGCGGATTTTTACTGAAAGCAAAATAGGCCCGGTAAATAAGAGCCATTGCATCGAGAAGGAAAAGTTTTTTTGTATCAGGCATAATAATATTGAATATATTTTCCAACAAAAGTAAATAAAAATACAAAAAAGAAAAGATATTAAACAGTTATAAAAGACTCTTTACAAATATCATTTCAAATTAATACCTGCCGGAGTCCGGTAGGTTATAAAATCTTTTTTATATGATTAAAATAACCCGGCCAGTTAGACAGGCTATATTTTTTATGTCTAAAAAGCGGAATCAACGGTCTGTATAATAAATTCAGTGAATCATTTATCGGAACATCAGCATTAAGATTGTAGATTGATTCAGCAGAAAAAATGTTTTTCTTATTTGTAATCAATGCTTTATATATACTCTCTGCTGTTAAAAATACTGGAATTTTTCTTGTTGGATCAACTTTATTAAATTCACTTGCAATAAGTTTTGCACTTTCTTTCGCTTTTTCAATAAATCCTTTATTTTTTCCTGTCTCTTGTTCCTGATATTCAGGGACAAGATTTTGAATATAAACATCTTCAAGGTGAATACCTAAGAGATTTAGGTTATTGAGTATAACACGAAAATAATCCGGATTCTGACCTATACCGAAAGCATAGGTCAGTTCCACTCTTTTGTTGTCTTTAGAAAAGTTTGTTGGGTCAGCACCCAACACAAACG
>CAYOZZ010000199.1:0-16065 GCA_964408535.1 uncultured Bacteroidales bacterium
AAAAATTGAAAATATGAAAAAACTATTACTTTCTATTCCCGTTTATTTATTTATCATTCTCGGCTTGTATGCACAAAATATTCAATTGGATAATGCAGGTTTTGAAGAGTGGGAAGATGTTTCGGCAGGTCAGGATGAACCGGTTAAATGGAGTTCTATCAAGACTTCCGACAATCCGACAATAAATGCCGTCGCACCGGTAAATTGGGCTAAGTGCGATACGGCCCACACAGGGAATTATTCCGTAAGACTTACAAATCTGGTCACAATAATTGGTGCCGTTGCAACAGGAGGTATTACAAACGGCAGATTTCATACGACATTTAATCCTGAGGAAGGCTATGTTTACAGCGATTTTTCCGATGAACAGTGGAATAAACCATTTACCGGCAGACCTGACAGTATAGCAGTCTGGATAAAGTATTATCCTGTTGATAATGACACATTACAGGCAAAGTTTTTATTACACAAAGATTATTGCACCATCGGCATTCTACCTGAATATCAGGATAATGTTGTTGGATTGGCACTAATCAACCTGACAGGTGAACATGATGAATGGACAAGGATTTCCGCTCCATTTGAGTATTACAGTAACGAGAATCCCGAGTATTTCCTTGCTATGCTGACCGCCGGTGCCGGACTTAACTCTATTGGTGGAAGTATGGCGCTTTATGATGATATTGAAATCATTTACGGCAACGCTTCGGTTTCCGGCAATTCCATACTACCGTTAAATGTTTTTTATTCACAGGGTACTTTATTTTTCAGAGATATGCCGGAAGATTTTAAAGGTTCACAGGTTGAGCTGATTGATTTGACAGGAAAAACGGTTTTGACAAAAGATATTGAAGGAGACAGGGTTTCCGTACAAGGATTGACCAACGGTATTTATATTGCTGCAGTAAAAACTGATAAGGGACGTTATTCCGCAAAGCTATATATCAAGTAGCTTTTAAGAAGGCAGAATAAATCATTTACTTCCGCTTTGCAGGGGAAAAATCTGAATTATGAAAAAGCAAGCTTTTTTACTATATATAATTTTCGGTTTATTTATAATGGCACCTGTTATAGCCGTTTCCCAGCAAAATTACGGTTATTTCAAAGGTGTCGTTGTCGCGGCAGATAATAACGAAACGCTAATCGGTGCAAATATCAAGGTTAAAAAGAACCCCTCAATTGGTGCCGCTGCCGATATTAACGGACGATTCTCAATTAAAGTTCCTGAAGGCCATTACACTTTTGTTATATCTTTCACGGGAATGAAGACAGACACTGTTGTTGTAGATATAACAGCCGGTCAAACAGTTGAAAGAACAATTAAATTGGAGGAGTTTGTAAGCAATCTGCAGGGTGTTGAAGTCAGTGCGGGAAGATTCGACCAAAAGTTAGAGGAACTGACCGTTTCAATGGAAGTTATTCAGCCTGAATTGATTGAGAACAAGAACACAACCAATATTGAAACGATTCTGGATTATGTTCCAGGATTAAACATAATTGACGGTGCTCCTCAAATAAGAGGTGGCAGCGGTTTTAATTTCGGAGTCGGAAGCAAAGTGGGTGTTTTTATAGACGGAATGCCCGTACTTTCTGCCGATGCCAACAGACCTATGTGGGATCTTATTCCCACCGACAATATTAAGCAGATTGAGGTTGTAAAAGGTGCTTCTTCGGTTCTTTCAGGTTCATCCTCACTAAGCGGGGCGATTTATATTAAAACTGCCGATGCACCTTTAACCCCGAAAACAAAAGTTGTAGCCTATGCCGGAGCATATTCAACCCCGAAATATGGCGTAATGAAATGGTGGAAGCAGTTTCCCTATATTGGTGGTTTTTCAATTTCACATGCCAGAGCTCAGAAAAACACCGACATAATTGTCAGTGCCGATGTTAAATATGATCATGGTTTTGAAGGCCCGCCAAAACCCGGCCCCCTTGTTGTTGATACAATGACCAACTTTGACGAATCGCAAATGGCGGAAAAACGTTACCGGCTCACTCTAAACCTGCGCCACAGAAATAAAAAATTCAAAGGATTGAACTACGGAATCAACGGTAATTTTCTTTTTAACGACACAAAACTTATGCTTGCCTGGCTTGATGATTCCGCAGGTTTTTACAGAGCCTATCCGGGTGGCGTATTGTTACAAAAAAAACTCACCTTTTACGTTGATCCCTATATAAACTATTATACTGCACTCGGCACTAAACACAGTTTAAAGACAAGATATATGTACAACAATACTGACATGAGCAATGACCAGAAAACCACAAGCTCAATAGTATATGCCGATTACAGTTTCAGAAAAGACTTCAACTACCTCGCACGATTAAAATTTATCGGAGGCATTTCAACGCAGTGGAATTCGGTTGAATCGGATATGTATGTGGGTTCCGGCAACCGGCTTAACACACTATTAAATATTTCACCTTATCTGGAGATTCAAAATGATTTTTTTAAAACCCTTAATCTTTCACTCGGAGTAAGGTTAGAAGCCTATTCACTTAATGGTGAGTCTGCCGATTACAAACCTATCTTCAGGGCAGGTGCTACTCTAAAGGTCTTACAGGGGACATTTGTAAGAGGTTCTTATGGACAGGGCTACAGATATCCTACTATTGCAGAGCGGTTTATCCGGTTCTCATCAGGTACAATCGGAGTTTTCGACAGCCCTGAACTAAAGCCTGAAACAAGTGAAAATGCGGAAGTAGGAATAAAGCAGGCGTTTAAGTTTAAAAACTTTTACGGTTATCTTGACATCTCGTTTTTTCAGCAAAATTATGACAACACAATCGAATACCTGTTCGGGTTTTGGGATTCGACATACACTTTTGCCATCGGCGGTTTCAAATTCCTGAACACCGGTAAATCCAGAATTCTCGGAACCGATATTTCACTGACAGGAAAAGCCGCTATTACGAAAGACCTTAGATTGAACGCTATGCTCGGATACACCTACATTGAGCCAAAGTCTATGGAACCGGATTATGTATTCGCCAAGGATTACAGCTTTGGCGGAGGAACCGAATATTCCTATAATTCCACAAGTATTAATCCAGACAAACAAATATTGAAATACAGATTTCTTCATACCTTTAAAGGTGATATTGAATTTGACTACAAGGATTTTTCAACCGGATTAAGTATGAAATATTACAGCCCTTTGGTAAATATTGATATTTCAATTGAGAAATTTGAGAAGGCAACCTCACAAGCCGGAGGTACAACACAACCCATCAAATATATGAACTATTTCTACAACCATAATAACGGTAGTTTTATAATGGATTTCCGGATTAGTTATTCATTTAATGCAATTCATAAAGTGGCAATTATTGCAAACAATATTGCAAACAAATGGTATTCAATACGTCCTCTGAAAGCCGAAGCCGTAAGGAGCGTGATGATTCAATATACTTTAAGTCTGAATTAGGGTTTATTTACTCCTCAAACTTCTTTTCACCGGCCTCAATCCTTACAGGCAACCAATTCTCAGGTGGCGGGATAACACAGGAATAACGGTGGTTATAAGCACAATACGGATTATAAGCTTTATTAAAATCAAGATATACGGAATCACCTTCTTCAGGCAATTCAAACTCAATATACCTGCCTCCTCCGTAACACTCTTTTCCTGATGTTTCATCTTTAAACGGTACAAACAGTGTTCTGTCCTCTTTTGCAATTTGCTTCTCAGGAGGATTCCGGTAAACTGTCAGTGTCAGATTGAATGTATCAATCTTAAAAAAGACTTTCCCATACTTAATATATTCCGGCTCCCTGTCGGTTGTCGTCTTTAGGATTAATTTTTCCTGAACCGGCTCCTTAACAAGCTTCGCTTTTACCAGATAATCATATTTAACGGGGAAATAGTTCAACCCGTTAAAATCCTTTTTCTGATCAATAGTAAGAGGAGACCTCTCATCATAAACAAGTTTAATATTAATCCCTTTTCTGTATTTTTCTATTTCCGTTTTATAATCAGCTACGACTGTATCCTGTGCATATACAGTATAACCGGAACCTAAAATCACATAAATAAAAAGAAGCCCTACGATTGTTCTCATAATCTCCGAATTAATTAATGTGCGAAAATAGCAAAATTTACATTTTATAAAAAAATAAAACCTGCACTTTCCGTCTAAAACTACTTAAACAGAATCTACAGGTATTTATTATGTCAAAATCCGGAACTGCTGCTCTACGAGTGACCGCCCACAACAATCTTCAGTATCTTAATATTTAACACCAACCATCTCCAGGCCTGCCAGGGAATAAACTGGCGCCAAAAAATTGTTGATTTAGTGGGCATCGGAGCGAATGCTTCGTCCGAACGATGTCGTCTGTTAATTTTATGCGGCATAATTATAAAGTTTTAATTATTTTCAATTGATTAATTTATAACATTATTCGGGTAAAAGATACCAGAACGGATAACCTTTTGCCTTATGCAAAAACATATAGTGCATAAACCACTTCAGCCAGTGTCCTGCAAGTCCGGGTTCTCCAAGTGTATTTTTGATATTCCGGCCATAGTCAGGATATTTCTCCCAGTCAGGAACAATAGGCTGCACAGTCATTGTAGCAGCCGCGCCTTTGTACAATCCGTAACCGGCAGATACAACACAGGCAGCACCCATCTTACCCATCGAAGCCCTGTGCTTTAGTTCGGGTTTACCTGTCTTAATCCATTCATAGATATTCTGCGCAACAACCTTACCTATAACGCCGGACGGCATTCCCGTACGCGGAGGTGCCGGAAATATCGGTGTTCCGTTCTTACTCTTTCGCGGTTTAGAGATTGAATGCGGTGGAGCAAAAGCAATACCGGCTGCAAAAATATTTTCATAATCAGGATTCTGATAAGTTTCGGGCCAGTCTTCAATAACCCAGTCATCATAATCTTTCGGTGTGTAGTCGGCATCAACTTTCATAAAACCGTTACCCATAAAAACTTTGGAAGTAATATCCTCATCATTTTTATCAAAAGCTTTTAATCCGGGTCCTGAGAAACCGGGAATCAGCATTGCAAAGTCAAATTTCTTTTCGTGATATTCGCCGTCCAGAGTTTCATAATGAATAACTCCCGGCTCAACTTTCTTTACTCCTGCCCTTTTAATCCATTTTATTCCCCTCTGGACAAAGAAAGATTCGGTAAATACCTTTGTAGAAGTTATATAACCTCCCTTTTTGATGTAGGCTCCCGCCATTCCGAAATCACCGAGTTCCCATTCATTCGAAATCCAGGTTATATCGGCATATTCTTCAAGTTTCCGTCTTTTTATTTCATAAGCAACATTAAGAATATACTCAAATGCAGCTCCCTGGCAGGTTGCCATAGGATGACCGGTTCCGACAACAAACCTCTGAACTTCACCTTTTTCCATTTTGGCTATTGCTTCCTGAAGTTTTTCCCATGCTTCGGTAGCGTGTGAGTATGAACAAACGGAAACTGTATTTTTACCGGGTCCGAGTCCTTCGGTTGCCTCAAAATTCAGCTTAGGTCCAGTTGCATTGATTAAAAAATCATAATCAACCGTCTCCGTCTGACCTTGTCTTTCTTCATTAGTATATTCAATTGTGACAAACCCTTTGGAATTATCCTTGTTTCCTTCGGGATGAATTGATACGGCTTTAGCCTGTCTGTAATCAATTCCCCATTTTTTATACAAGGGCCCGAGTTTGAAACGCACCTGGTCAACAGTCATACGCCCCACACCAACCCAGATGTTAGACGGAATCCATTGATAATAAACGTTTGGCGTTACTACAACTACTTCATGTTTCTTGTTCAGCCATTTTCTAAGATAGGCGGCTGCGGTGTGGCCGGAGATACCGGCTCCGAGTACTACAATTTTTGCCATTTAAACAGGTTTTAATGATTAAAATGCAAATATAATTAAAAAAATTAAATCGCTTAACTATCACTAAAAACAAGCTGTTTTCAAAATTGTTCAATTTATATCTAAAAAAATGATTTTCTATATATGTTTTTCTTAAGACATCCAGTTGACTATTGACAGTTCCCTTGCCTTTTTAAACTTTTCCATATCTATTTTAACGGGAATATTATTCTTTTGGGCATACTCAATCAGATTTCCGGTGGGCAGATTACCAAGAAGCTCGTAACCCGTCATCGGGCAGCCTCCAAGTCCGTTAATAACTCCGTCAAACACTTTACAGCCGTTTTTGTATGCAGCATCAATCTTACTATACCAGTCATCACCTTTAACGTGAAGATGAATCCCGAATTCAGTTCCGGGAAAATCGGTTGTCAGATTAGAATAGATTTCGGTAATCTGATCAGGAGTTGCCACTCCGGTAATGTCTGACAGGCTGATTGAGCTTATACCCTTTGAAACTAATTTTTCGGTCCATTCATATATCAAATCGGGAGAATCGGAATCACCATAAGGATTTCCAAACGCCATAGAGAGATAAATAAACAGTTTTTTGTCAGTTTTAACCGCAATATCCAGGAGCCGGTCAATAATCTTTTCCGACTTTTCAAACCCGGAATTTATATTCCGCTTTAAAAATGTCGGGGATGTTGAAAAAGGAAATCCTATTATATCAATTTTTTCAAATGATGAAGCTATTTCTCCTCCTTTTCCGTTTGCCACAAGAATAAATATATCGGACTTTGAGTCTGAAAGATCAATTTTCTCAAGCACCTCTCTCATATCCCGGAACTGGGGAATGGCCTTATCCGACACAAAACTGCCGACATCAACGATATCAAAACCCACTTTAAGAAGAGCATTAAGTGTTTCTATCTTCTTTGTTGTGGGAATAAACGTATTCAGTCCCTGAATGGCATCACGTGGTGTTTCAAGTATCTTCATCGGCCTGACATTATTTCTTTTTCATCAGGTCAACAGTCTTTTCAAGCCCGTAATCATTGTAATAATACTTTTTATGATCTTTTATTGTACCATCCTGATTGTAATGAATATACTCTTCGGAGAGCATTTTACCTGTTGAATCAGGTTCAAAAATGATTTTCGACTGCACCGTACCGTCATCAAAATAGCCGAGGTCTTCAATCATATGGTTATACTTGTCATACTTGAATGTATGCCTTGCTTTTCTCTTCATATTTCCATCCTTATCGTATGATGAGAAAACCTGCTCTGTCCGGTTGTTGCGGCTGTCATACGAATAGATGTTTACATTTTTATAAACCAAAGTTTTTCCGTCGGGAGTATATGATTCCTTAACCTCTTTTATCACATTTCCATTTTCATCATGTTTATAATAATAACTCTCTTTGGCTCTGATTGATCCATCCTTCTTCCTGTAAGAATATGCATGTCTTTCAATCAAATTTCCTTTATCATCATAAACAAGTTTAGGCTTTTCCCTTTCAACTTTTTTGTCAGAAACAGCTTTTTGTTCCGTTTTATTCTTTTCCTGTTCACCGGTCTTCTTGTCCGCTTCTTTACATTGCGTAAAAACAAATAAAAAAGCAATCAAAAAAAGAAAGCTTAATAACCTGAAACTCCCCGCTTTAGCATCTGATATTTTCATGATCCTTACATTTTTAATTCTGCTACAAATTTCAAAAAAATATGGGGTTTTATTAATAGATGTTTTGTTAAAAAAACTTAATTCTCAAGTAGGCCTCTTCCCGTTTTCTTAATCTCATTATTCCTTTTCAACTCTGAAATCATTTTATCAAGTATTCCGTTTATAAACACCTTACTTTTCGGAGTACTGAACATTTTAGAAAGCTCAATATACTCATTCAATGTAACTTTTATAGGTATTGAAGGAAATTCGAGTAATTCGGCAAGAGCCATTTTAAGCAGGAGGATATCCATTACAGCCAGCCGGTCGCTTTCCCAGTTCTTAACCTTCTTTTCAATCATCGTAAAGTACTCATCACTTCTAAGAATGACTTTTCTGAAAAGATTTATAAGAAACTCCCTGTCTTCATCACTATTATTTTTGAAAAGAGTCGGCAGAGGTGTCAATTCATTCTGTCTTTTATCAAACCCTTTAATGGTCTTAATAACAAGATAATTAGCAGTATAGAAATCATCAGCCCAGTAAATGTTCTTTTCTTCATAATAAAAATGCAGGCTGTCGGATTCGGAAATTATCTTTTTAACAATTTTAATAAGTATCTCCTTGTCATCCTCATAGGAACATTCGGGACTATTCATATACTCTCTGAAGTATTTACTGTCTCTTACCTCAATAAAAAGTTTTCTTATCATCTCCTCCTCATCAACCCACGAAATCTTGTACTTATCAACATAGATATTATAACTTTTGTTTTCAGTAAGTTGCCTGATTACCCTGTTATCAACAAAGCGGGTATTGGGATTTAAATCCTCTTCGGTGGGATAAAACTTACGGCTGTTTTCCTCGATTCTCTTTTTTGCATAATCCACAATTTCAACTAACAGCGATAACTGATAAATGTATATCTCATATAGTTTGTCGAGGCTTCGTAACAGCTCTTTTTCTCCATAATCCAGACGGTCGTTGTGCGATTGTATAAATGCGTATAACGACTGTAATGCTTTTATTCTTAGGTGCCTTCTGCTTAGCATATATTTCAAAGAATTTTTTGCAAAGATATAGCTTTTTTTAAATGAAAGAATGGAACTTTCAAAGATGTAATACTTTTTTACATTTGCAACCGTTTAGCAGGTGTTTTATGGAAATACTAATGAAAAAATTTATAGTTTTTATAATTGTCACTTTGTTTTCATCTATTGCATTTGGAAACTTTAAAAATATTGAAGCCTGGTATATCACCCATAACTCAGATACTGTCAGAGGAACAATGATAATACCACTGGATGAAGAGGGAGGGATAAATTTTGCAAAGTTACAATGGAGAATTTCTTTTATGGATACCACAGGGAACTATTACAGAATCCACCCCGGAGAGATTAAAAGTTTTACAATTGTTAACGGACTGGAAAAAATAAGATATAATTCAATTGAAACTTCCCCAGACAACTATGTATTTGCAAGGCTGGTAATTGACGGTTCCATTAACCTATATTTTTTTTATAAAGAAGTGCTGGAAGGCGGATGGGTTGAAGGGTCATATATTAAAAACTATTTTCTCGGTTATCCCACTTCTGCAAAACTCGATTATTTTATTCTGATAAAAGAAAACGGAGAGGTTGCGGAAGCTCGATGGGATACATTTTATAAAAAAATCCCGCCGTTTTTTTCAGATTACCGGCAACTGTCAAAAAAAATCAGAACGAAAGAGTATAAATTTACCGATATTTACCGGATAGTTAGAGAATACAACAGATGGAAGGCCGGATTGTCAACCGGTGATTGAGGAGAATAATTTAAAATTGCATTATGAAAAATGAAATAGTTAGCCACTCACCCGATGACCTCATTGTCGTTGCCGAAAGACTGATAAAAAACTATCCTGACAGAAGGATATTTGCATTTTACGGTGAGATGGGTGCCGGAAAAACCACGTTTATTAAAGCCATTTGTAAATATCTCAATGTGGAAGATATTGTTTCAAGCCCGACATTTGCAATAATCAATGAGTACCTGAGTTCTGACAACAAACGGATTTTTCATTTCGATTTTTACAGATTGAAGAATACTGCTGAGCTTTTTGACATCGGTTATGAGGATTATTTCTTCAGCAATAATTATTGTCTGATTGAGTGGCCGGAAAAGATTGAAGGTTATTTACCCGAAGACACAATAAGAGTTAACATCAATGTTGACAGAAATAAAAACACACGTTTGATAACTTTTTAAGAATTAACAAGTAAAAAACCGAAAAAATGTTATACTTTTAATGCGAAATTAATCGGTAATATTCCATGGACAGTGAACAAAACGGATTCGTAAAATTCTCAAATTCAGAGAATTTACTACCACAAGCTGAAACGCTGGAAGTTAACAGGCAAAAAAGCAGTTTTACTATCGGCGTACCAAAAGAGACATCATATCAGGAAAACAGGGTTCCGCTTGCCCCACAGGCTGTAGGACTGCTGATTGCTAACGGCCACAGAGTTCTGATTGAAACAGATGCCGGAAAAGCTGCACATTTCAGCGACACTGATTATAGTGAAGTAGGTGCGGAAATTGTTTATAACAGTAGCGAAATTTTTAAAACCGATTTAATCATAAAAGTGGCACCACCTTCAATTGAGGAGGTTGAAATGATGAAATCAAGACAAACTATCATTTCTTCGCTTCACCTGACAGGACAAAAGAGAGATTATTTTGAAAAACTTATGGCAAAAAAAGTTACTGCCTTCGCTTATGAATATATAAAGGACAAAACAGGCATATTCCCGGTATTGAAAGGTATGAGCGAAATAGTGGGAACAGCCTCTGTTTTTATTGCTGCAAAATGCCTCGAAAATAAGGATTACGGAAAGGGGACTTTATTCGGAGGATTCCCGGGCATCTCCCCTACCGAAGTAATTATTCTCGGTTCGGGCACAGTTGCCGAATATGCAGCACGCGCTGCAATCGGGCTTGGCGCCATTGTAAAAGTCTTCGACAATTCAATATATAAATTACGCCGGTTGCAGGATATGGTCAATGCAAGACTTTTCACATCAATTCTTCAACCGAAAGTATTGAAAAAAGCTCTTAATACTGCCGATGTTGTTATTGCTGCTATGCATACCAAAGAAGGCATTTCCCCTATTCTTGTAACCGAAGATATGGTGAGGGAAATGAATGAAGGTTCCGTAATAATTGATGTAAGCATAGACCAGGGAGGCTGCGTTGAAACCTCAAAAGTTACGAACCATAAAGACCCCGTTTTTGTCAAATACGGAGTTACCCACTATTGCGTTCCGAATATTGCATCAAAAGTACCGCATACGGCATCCTATGCTCTCAGTAACTTCCTGACCCCAATCCTGTTAAAAGCAGGTGATGAAGGTGGATTTGAGACGCTGCTCAGGCTTGATCCGGGTTCCAGAAACGGCGTTTACCTCCTGAACGGCACTCTGACAAAACCTTATATCGGTGAATATTTCACACTACCTTACCAGGACATTGATTTGCTGATGGCTGCACTAAGGTAGAGTTCAGATTCCAACTTTTTCTCAGAAGTTTTATGTATTCATCATATAACTTTTAAGAAGTCCGGTCAAAATCACCTCCTCAAGGTTGCAATAAGTCTTTTCGGGTTTAACAGCAGATCAAGTGCATCATTGATACTGTTGCAAACTATATCTGAGTTCATAAGTGTCTTTGATGAAATGCCTTCTTTCTGAATCAGGGCAATTCCAAGAGCCGCCTCTTTTAACATCAAAGCATCGTTAAACCCGTTACCTATTGCTGCAACAGAATTGTTTATCAGTTCATTGACAAATTCAGCTTTCTCAAGTTGCTGATCTTCCATTTTCAAAATCCTCAGACTGCAGTTTATTCCTTCAAGATTCTCCTTTGCCTTTCCAAAAGTATCGGCAGTAATGACGTGTAGATGAATATCCTCCGCCAATTTTGCCAACAACTCCCGCACACCAGGAATAAGGCTTCCGTCAACGGCAAGTGTACCGTTATAATCCATCACAAGATGTTCAAGTGCAAGTTTTCGGTACCCGGGTATATTAATTGTAATCATTCTCTTTATATTTTAAACATTAATTGCAAAATCAGTGCATTTGTAATAATCTTCTCAATTACGACTAAAAATTATACCGGTAAAACGTTTATACTGCTAAAGTATTGCAAGGTATAACTCACGATAATTCCGATGAGTTTATCTGATAATTTCATAACAAAAGCACACCCCTCTTGAGGATGTGCTTTAAAATAGTTGTTAAAATTTTAGTCTTCCACATCAAATTCAATCGAATCTGTATATGGTTCTTCCGGATGACCGAATGCACTTAGAATTTTGCCGGAGATAATTCCTGCAACAATTGCTATTACAATTGTGAGTCCAATTCCCGAAAGCTGGGCTGTGAAGCTGATTCCGGTGACAACAACCAGGGCGACAAGACCTCCGAAAATACCGGGAATTCCATGAAGATTGGAAACGCCGCAAGTATCAATAATTTTAAGTCCTTTTTGCAGACGCGATTGTATCATTGCAAATCCGAATGTGGAGATGGCACCGGCAACCAGACCAATAATGATTGATTCTGCCGGTGAAGCAGTATTACACACCGAACCGATTGCAACACCACCGGCAAGAGATGCATTGGCAATGTCAGCAGCATCAATCTTACCCCTAAGTTTTACAGATGCAAAAACAGTTGCTATGGTAGCTCCGCTCAAAGCAAGAATAACATTGATTCCTGTCAGAACAACCTCTTCGGGTAATACAAGTGCGGCACAGAAGCTTGGCCAGAATACCCAAAGAATCATACTGCCGAGCAAAGAAAAACGGTCGCTTATGCTGTCGGTCTCAATGGCAGCACCATATTCATTCTTTGTAGTCATAGAAATCGCAACACCCAGTCCGAATATTGCACCGAAGGCATGAATTACTATGGAACCTCCCGTGTCAACAAACAGACCTTTGGTAACCAGTCCCAGACCTCCGTCAAGCATTATCCATTCATTGAACATATAAAAAGGAATGAAAAGTATTCCGAGAAGCATATATTGCTGTATCTTCAGCCTTCCCAAAACGGCACCAGCGGTAATTAAAAGACTTGCTGCTCCGAACTCCGCAAGAATCAACTTATCAATTTCACTGCCTTTATCACCAAAAAACCCAAGGTCGCTGATAAAATAGTACATTGGTATTGAAATGCTGACAAGCAGGAAAGTCGCAGTAAGAGCTGAACGCCCGTACTTACGGACAAATACCATTAAAAATCCGAAACCAAGAAGCAACATCGCCATTACATGAATAGCACGGTAATACTTCTGAACATCGGTTAAATTTGCGATCACATCACCGGTTACTCCTTTGGCGCTAACATCAACTGAAAACGCCATTAAGAAAAGCATCATTAAAGGAGTTGTAAGATAAATTGTCAATTTTTTCATTTATTCGACTTTAATATGTTTGTAAATTACTTATAAAATATCCGGCGCCAAATGTAGAATAATATTTAGTAGTAACAATTCTAAATAAGATTAGAATATTGTACCGGTATCCAATTTAAATCAACACTGTTAGAGCCTGATTATCTGATATAAAAATGTTTCTGTTTGAGATATTTTGAACAATTTTTATTTTTACAGAACCAAATAGTTGTCTTAACTGTTATCTTTTTACTTTTGTAATTTAATATTAAGTGAAATAATATGCTGGAATTGGGAACTAAAGTATTATCTGTAAATATATCGGAGAAGAAAGGTACTGTTAAAAAGCCTGTTAAACATATTGAACTTTTTGAGCTTGGAGTAAAGGACGATGCTCATTCGGGAAAATGGCGGCGACAGGTCAGTCTGCTGGCAAGAGAGAGTATTGAAAAATCATCAAAAGCAATAGGCCGGGAAATAAAATTCGGTGAATTTGCCGAAAATATTACTACCGAAGGAATTGTTCTGTATGAAACAAAGCCGGGTGACAGGCTATTGATTGGTGAAACGGAATTGGAGGTAACTCAGATCGGGAAAAGATGCCATACGGGTTGCGAAATATTCAGCCTCGTTGGAAATTGCGTAATGCCGACCGAAGGAATCTTTGCAAGGGTAATAAAACAGGGGATTATTAAACCCGGTGATAGTATTGTTTATTTAAAAAGGGGGATGACAAAGACGCACTCAAAACGGGGATGATAAAGACGCACGGCAAACGGAGAGGGATGATAAAGACGCACGGCCGTGCGTCTCAACGTACCTGTACCTCAGGCCGTGCGTCTCAACGTACCTGTACCTCAGACCGTGCGTCTCAACGTACCTGTACCTCAGGCCGTGCGTCTCAACGTACCTCAGGCCGTACGTCTCAATCAACAACGGGCAGTAAGAGCCGATAATCCGGCAATCATTAATATAAAAACAACAATAAAATGAAAAAATATAAAATAAAATCGGTTAATCTGGCGGCAGAACGAGGCAGAAAGTTTCCTGCTGATAAAATTATCCTTACGAACGACGGAGTTGAAGGTGATGCACATGCCGGCACCGTCCGTCCCGTAAGCCTTCTCGGACTTGGTCACGTTGAACATTTCAGAAACCTTACGGGCAGCCGTGAGTTTGAATATGGTGAGTTTGCCGAAAACATCTCTCTCGAAGGTATGGATGATATTGAAGCCAGGATATTCGACAGGTTTGTCGGTGATGAGGTCGAGCTGGAGGTAACGGCAGCCGGAAAACCGTTTCACGACAGATTTCGCGAACCGGGAAATTATGTAATGCCTAAAGTCGGGATATTTTGCCGTGTGGTAACTCCCGGAACACTGAAAGCCGGCGATGAACTGGAATACATTCCCAAAGTTTACAAAATAAACATTATAACCCTGAGTGACAGAGCTTTCAGAGGTATTTATGAAGACAGGAGCGGGCCCCGAATAATAGAATTAACCGAAACATATTTTGAGAAAAAGGGTGAACGGTTCGAAATTGAGCATACAATAATTCCTGATGACCCCGATTCTCTCCTTGTCCTGCTCCAAAATGCAAAAGAGGAGAAGGTTGATGTGGTTTTTACAACAGGCGGAACCGGAATAGGCCCAAGAGATTTCACACCTGAAGTTGTAAACTCTGTTCTTGATAAAGAGATCCCAGGAATTATGGAAATGATAAGGATGAAGTACGGAATTGAAAAGCCAAACGCCTATCTCAGCAGGGGTGTTGCCGGTGTTGGCGACCAAACATTAATCTATGCTCTGCCCGGAAGTGTGAAAGCCGTTAACGAATATATGACGGAAATTCTGAAAACACTTATGCACCTGTTTTATATGTTGCACGGGATTGATGCTCATTAGTTTTAACAAAAATTTATCCGATGAAAAGAGAAGACGCATTAGAATTATTACACCGGTATGTTAAATCACCGAATATGCTCAATCATTCTCTTGCTTCTGAAGCTGTAATGAGAGCATTGGCACGAAAACTGGGACATGACGAGGAGAAATGGGGGCTTGCCGGACTTCTGCACGACCTTGATGTTGAGATGGTTAAAGGAGATATGACGATTCATGGAAAAGAAACCGCCAGAATCCTTGAGGAAAAGGGTGTTGAGCCTGAAATAATTGATGCAATCAAAATGCATAATGAAAGCTCATCGGGTGAAAAACGTTCAAAAGAATTCCATTACGCGCTTGCTGCCGGCGAAACCATAACCGGAATGATTGTGGCTACAACTCTTGTTTATCCCGATAAAAAACTTGCAAGTGTCAAACCTAAATCCGTTATAAAAAGGATGAAAGAAAAGAAATTCGCCGCATCTGTCAGACGTGAGAATATTATGGAGTGCGAAAATATCGGTATTCCGCTTCCGGAGTTTGTAGAAATTTGTATCGTGGCTATGCGTGAAATTAGTAATGAGATAGGCCTATGATTATTAACAATCTTTATTTAGTAAGTTTTACAATCTTTTATTTATTTCAAACGTTTGTGTTATAATTTTGTATTCTGAAAAAATGCATAATGAAGAAACTTGTCCCATATCTGAAAAACAAGTACGTGATTGCAATTCTTGCTTTCATCGTATGGATAACTTTTTTCGACAGTAACAACCTGATTGGCAGAGTTAAACAGGCCATACTGCTTCACGATTTAAAAAAGCAGAAAGAATACTATCTCGAAAATATACGCAACGACAGTATTACACTTCACAAATTAAAAACAGACACGGCCGCCCTCGAAAGATATGCCCGTGAAAAGTATCTGATGAAAAGGGATAATGAAGATATTTTTCTGATTATTGACGAAAGGAAATAATTTCATACAAACATCTCTATTCCCAAAAAAGATGAGACAAGCGCCCACTCAGGAGTTATCCTTTCTCAATAATCCCCCTAATAGCAACCGAAGCAGCCATAAGTCCGAAAATTGCAGGCAGGTAGGAAATGGTTCCGACCATTGATTTTTTATTTCTTTCGTTTGTAGTAGGCACAACCGATGATTTTATTACCGGCTCAGTCGAAAAGACGGCATCAAAACCGGTATCAATGCCTTCTCTATGCAATCTTTTA
>CAYOZZ010000200.1:0-11953 GCA_964408535.1 uncultured Bacteroidales bacterium
CAGATTAAAGTGTCATTCCCAAGGTTAATTTCCGGTGAAGGTAAAAAACTTATATTGACTGAGTCTGTCCCAATACATCCATATTCATTTGTAACCTGCACCCAGTAAAGACCAGAATCAGCTATTGCAATTATAGAATCAGTAGAACCCGTATTCCATAAATAACTGTCAAATTCTGATCCTGGAGTGATAGAAAAATCTGTACCTTCACAAATAAGGGTATCGTTTCCTAAATTGACTTCAGGTTCAGGCATCACTGTTATATAATCTTCTAATAAAACGGAATCCAAGCCATACATATTTGATACAATAAGCTTTACATCAAATTGTCCGGGAGTATGATAGCAAATATTCTGGGGGTTTTGGTTTGAGGATGTTGCTGGTGATCCACTTTCAAAATACCAGTTCCAGGAAGTTGGGTTATTTTCACTTAGATCATAAAAGTTTATGCAGTCATCAACACAAATTAAAGAGTCTGGAGTTTCAAATGCGGCAACAGGTGGGTTAAGCGGACAAAGTACAATGACGGGCATTGTAACATCAGTGACAGTAGTGCCTGGATTGCCTTCAATCATCCCTGAAATTGAACTTAGTGTCAGATCATTTTCCATACCTATTGGTGTAGTAACTGTCGGAGTAAAATCCTGTTCATTACACCCACTAACTCCATCAAGATTAGTTTTGATGATGTACATATCTGTACTACCCATCCCAAAACTTTTTGTTTCCCCATTCACTATATATCCACTGTTGTTTTCATTCAATAATCCATATCCACCATAAATATAATCGTCTGCTGATCCTCCATAAACTTTTCCCCAGATCAGATTTCCACTCATATCGGTTTTGATTAAAAAAATATCATTAGATCCAAAACCAAAACTATTAGTAAACCCTGAAATGACAATATTTTGATCAGGTGAGAAAGCAATACCTATTGCTTTCTCATATCCTGGTCCTCCGTAGGTTTTATTCCAAAGTAAATTGCCGGCACCATCAGTCATAGCAACAAATATGTCAGTTCCACCAGCACCATAGCCGTCAATCCTGCCAGCCGCAATAAGGTTGTCATTTTCTGTTTTTCTTAATCTGATGAATTTACAAAACCCTGATGTATTGTAAGTCTTTGCCCACAGTATATTACCTGTTTCATCAATTCTCATTAATGTTCCATAACTGCCGTAATTAGAATGATTAAATCTTCCACTAAGAACAATATCTCCATTATTCATTAGGACATAGTCGTGCTCCCAGTCATTATCAGAGTTTCCGTACGTTTTATCTATCAGTAAATCTCCAGTTGGACTTATTCTTAAAAACAGAGCATCTTTTCCGCCAGCTCCGATGGATTGAGTTGTTGCAATTACTATAATATCTCCGTTAGATGCTTCTATTGCTTTGCCACGGGGTTGTTCCCAGGATGATTCCCCGTAAGTTTTCGACCATAGCAAATCTCCGTCACTGTTCACTCTTAAAATGAATATATCCTTATTGCCGACACCAGAGCTATTTGTCGTTCCGGAAATTATAAAATCTCCATTACTCATCTTTTTTATATCGTGGCCTTCATCATCATTCCATCCTCCGTAATATTTTGCCCATTCCACAGTGCCACCGGAATTTATCTTTAATAATGAAACATCATTTCCTCCAGCACCAAAACTGCTTGAATATCCTAAGATCATATATCCATTGTCGTCGGTTTGTTCAATGTCAGAAGAAACATCAATGCTGCTTCCACCGAATACTATTTGAAATGTGTTTTGCGAAAATAAACTGGAAGTTTCCATTAGAAACATTATCAGCAATAGATAAGTTATATGATTCTTATTCTTCATCTCAACAAAGTTACACTCCCCCTCAAAGTGAAAGTTTTATTCGATAATAAACATTTGTATTCTACAACCCAGAAATAAGTTCCTGTCGCACAGTCGGTATTATTCTTTTTTCCGTCCCATTTGCCGTTAATGTCCGTTGTTTCCCACATCCGTTCACCCCAGCGGTTGTAAACGGCAAGGTCGAAATCCGTTATGTCATCAGAAACGACAGCATAAAAGTAATCATTATAACTGTCCCAATTGGGAGTAAAGACAATGGGAACGAACAGGTCGCAGCTTACAATCTCAATATTTATGGTGTCCGAATTAAAGCAGGTTCCGTCCGAAACCCTGACCCAGTAATTGCCGGAGTCTGAAACAGTTATTGATTGGTATTCAGCCCCTGTGTTCCATAGGTAGCTTGCAAATCCGTTACCTGCATCCAATGTGACTTCATCTTTAATTCCGATGACAGTGTCATTTCCGATAAAAACGTAGGGTAGGGGCAACAACGAAACAAAAACCGAATCGAAATCACTCCCGCAATTATTTGCAGCCTGAATCCAGTAATAACCTTCTGCACTAACTGTTTTTACCGAGTCTGACGAACCGTCAAACCAATGATAGACGTTAATACTGTCATAAGGATTAACATAAAGCATAAGAGAATCACCCGTACAGATACTTGTGTCGTTTCCAATAGAAATATCCGGCGGAAACATCAATGACAACAAGACGGAATCTGCTCCGACACAACCCATAGTATCAGTAACTTCGCACCAAAATACACCTTCATTACTTACTGTTATATTGAGCCCGTCAGAACCGTCGCTCCACAGGTAACTGACGAAACCTTCGGAAGCTGAGAATGTTATCTCCTCTCCGTTACAAATTGTTGTATCTGCTCCAAGATCAGGATTAGGGTCAATAAATTCCAAAATAACCGTATCGGAAACCGGACAACCGTAGCTGTCAATAACTTCGACCCAATACTCTCCGGTCTGATTAGTGTAATAAGTTTGGTTTTGCGACCCGTCCTGCCATAAATATGACTGAAAACCCATTCCGGGATCAAGCAATACAAATCCGTCGCTCAAACAAACGGAAGTATCGTTTCCCAAAGAAATTTCAGTTATCGGAAAAAGAGAAAGTTGTATTGTGTCCCAACCTTCACCACAGGGATTAATAACGTGAACGTAATAAATACCGGCAGTATCTGCAATAAAAACAGAATCATTCGATCCGTCCTGCCATTCGTAAAAGGTATAACCGTATCCTGCATTGATTACAAACTGTTGACCATAACAAAAGGTGGTGTCATTTCCTAAATTCAGATCTTCGGCAGAATTCGGATACATCCCAATAATAATTGAGTCAACTGCACTGCACCCGAATCCATTCGTAACTTCTACCCAGTAAGTTCCTTCAGTTTCAATAACTATTGTTGAGTCTGTTGAACCTGTGTTCCATAGATAACTATCAAAACCAGAGCCTGCATTTAGTGTCAAGCTTGTCCCTAAACAAATCAAAGTGTCGTTACCGAGATTTATCTGAGGAGATGGTAATAAATCAATATATATGGAATCTGTTGCAGTACATCCGTATTCATTTGTAACCTCCACCCAATATAAACCTGATGTGTTGGCAATATAAACCGAATTTGTTGAGCTGTCCTGCCATAAGTATTCATTGTATCCCTGACCTGGATCAAGCAGAAACGGCACGTTTGTACAAAAGGAAGTGTCATTACCAAGATTTATTTCAGGAAATGAGAAAACTTCAATCTCCTTTACAACGGTATCCGTATTTGTTGAAAACTCGGAAATTAATGTGACAGTGTAGGCACCCGGTAATGTGTAAATATGATAAGGATACCAAAGCGATGATGTATTAGCAATGCCTGATGCCGGGTCGCCAAAATTCCAGGCAACTGAAAGCAGGTCATTTGTGTTTGTGATATTGAAAAAGGTTGTGTCACCGGCACAAGTTTCATTAAACAGGAAATCCTGAGTCTGAAATGGGGAAAAATAGCTTTGAATATAGTTTGGCAGGCCAAGCAAACTTTGTTTACCCGAAAGATAAACTCCTTCATCCTCATAATTACAAGCAGTTCCTGCCTCATTTGGATTGTTTATTACACCAACATATTCTTTAAATCTTCTGGCAACATATATTTTTTGGTCAGGCCCAAGTTGAAGTGCTGCGCGCTGCACACCGCCATAAGCTGCAATTGTAACAGCGGAGCCGGATATACCGCCAGGTGTTCCTGATTGTAAATCTAACTGAAACATTGGCATATTATTATCCCAGGAAGATACATAAAGTTTTGTGCCGTCCGGTGAAAACTCTACACCGTAGGCTCTGCCTGCTCCCGGGTAATCAAAATGGATTGAATTTGACAGTAATCCTGTTTGATTATCAAAGTTCAAAATATCAATTTTTGATGCTGTCTCAATAGCAAGAGCTATCCGGTCGCCCTGGACAGAAGCCTTCATATAACCAATTGAGTTTCTAATGTTTCCGGTGTGTTGAAGCCCGACACTACTGATAACAGGATTTTCTATTCCGGCTGATGTAACGAGATAACTGTAAAATTGGTTTGAGTCCCATTTGTGTGCTATTACCCAAATATCTGAACCGTTTGCATGATTCGCTGCGGTAATTTTTTCACAAGATGGCGAAAAAAGCAATATGTTTTTATCTGTAACAGCTCCGAGACCGTTGTTTTGATTTAGGTCAACAACAGAATACCTAAATCCGTTGGATAGGTAGTTTTCCATACCATCAACTGTGAAAATATAGTAGATGCCGTTATTTAAAGGGTTTGCCACTACAAGGCTTGATTGCGTTGCCGACCAGAACCCCATTAGTTGAGTGCCATTTTCCATATATGTATGGTTTTTATTCCATACATGTACGCCGTCAGTATAAAATAAAATATCTCCGTTTTGATCCGATATTGTAGAGCAACCTTCAGATGTAGTAATTTGCCCGTCGGTTATTGCGACAGGAGTGCCACCGGAAAAGTCCAGACCTGCATTATCCCCAAAATACCATATTGCAGCTTCGTTTTGGGAATACAATAACAAAGGAAAGAAGCCCTGTATTAAGAAAAATAATATTTTGATTTTGCTAATTTTCATTCATCGTAATAATGTTATATTCCCCTTTTTTTCAGTTATCAGTCCGTCAAAGCAGACTGCTTTTAAGTAATAGATATAGACCTCTTCATTTTGTTTTTCTCCGTTTGTTGTGCCGTCCCATCCTTTTTCCATATCATCGGTTTCAAAAACAAGCTCACCATATCTGTTGAATACTCTGAAATCCAGAGTCATTATTCCCGAACCCCGGACAAAAAGAATATCATTTACATTATCATTATTCGGACTGAATGCTGTCGGGACATCGGCTGTGCAATAAGGATATTCGTCAATTACAATTGTATCGTACCCCGGACATCCCTGATAATATACTTCGACCCAATACTCCTGTCCGCCCTCAACTCCTTTTGCAATGATTGTTTGTGTTGTGTCTCCGGTTGACCAGTAATAATCTCCACCGGGGTACCCGGCGTCAAGAGTGACAAATTCGTCATTATGAATTATGACATCCTCTCCGAGGTAAGGATGAGGAGACGGCAGCACATTAAGAAAGACCGAATCACGCGTTTTACAACCGTTACCGGCAGTAACCTGAAGCCAGTAAAGACCTGTGTTTTTTGCAGTTACCGATTCTCCTGTTGTGCCGTCATTCCAAAGATATTCGTCGTAATTACCGGATGTGTTAATTTCAAATTGTTGTCCTTCGCAAATTGTTGTATCCTGTCCAAGATCCAATACCGGTGACGGTAGTTGCTCAACATAAACCTGGTCGGGCACAGCGCAATCGTCTGAATATATTGCCAATACCGTATAAATTCCGGGGCCGTAAACAGTGTAGGTAGGTCCGATTGAGCCGTCATTCCACTGAAATATAGTTGTTTCATTAGGATTGAAGTTTTCCGTTGTTATTGTGAGAGAATCACCGCTGCACAGGTAAGCAGTATCGAATCCAAGCCCGTAAATATAGTCAGGGGCATCATCCCATATCCAGCCGGTATTGTTTGAAATGTTATTGCTATGGCCTCCTGCATAAAATACGGCACCGCCTGTTGCATTTATATCACGCATTATAATAAAATCCCCTGAAACTGTGTCGGCTGTTTCCGGCATTGATATATTACCTTGTACGGTTTGTGTTGACGAACGAAGTGTTATCGGAAAGCAATTGTTTCCTCTTACATTCAGGTGCTGGTTTATAGTTTGCGTGGTGCCGTCGGTTAAAGTGTAGGTTTTTCCGGGCGTGAGTGTCAGTATGTCGAAATCGTTAAATCCACCAAAGTTTCCCCAGTTTAGTAAAAGAGCTTCGTGAATATTATTATTCTGATAAATGGATGCAAAACCATGTATTTCAAGATAATTTTGAATTTCATTAGTGCCGAAAATATTACCATCGCCATAAATTATTACATCGCTGTTAAAGACGTTTTCTCCGTTAATACCACCGTCCCCGAAAATAATCGTAGTGTCAATAATATTGTTTCCGTTTATACTTCCATTGGAATTAAAAATCGCAGAATTAATTATATTATTTCCAACTACTGTGCCGGCTCCCTCAAACAGAGCGGAATTAATAACATGATGTCCTCCGTTTATTGTCCCAGCCATTAAAAAGTGGATATAGTTAACGGTATCGTTATCGTTTATTGTCCCGGAACCTTCAAACACGGCAGTGTCAATGGTGCAGTCTCCGTAAATAGCCCCGGCCGTGTTAAAATGTACTTCATCAAAAAAGCAATAAACACTGTCGTTTGTAAGGTCTGCAACATTTATCAGTTTAACGTCATTATAGACAAGTGTATCTTTATATTTTGATTGAATCGTTAAATCACTATTAAATGTAATAATATTGTTTCCTGCAAATATAAATGATGAATCGGCATCAATATCAAGGTTTTGAGTGTTGATATTCCAGGCAGTTAATGCTGTCACTTTTGATGTGTCGAGTATTAATTCCCTTTGATTTGTGTCAGTTGACAGAAAGTTGTTACAATAAATATCGTATCCGTTTGTATTAAGTTTTCCATGAACAAATTTAAGATTACCTTCTGTGGAAAAGTCATTTGTTAAACTCCATTCGCCTCCTCTTCCTCTGAAAACTGCATCATTGTTAAATGAATTACCTTTCATATCAATAGTTCTGCCTTCTTCTCGGGATTCAAAATATGTAACACCATCATAATTCAGATTTAATGAATCGTTGAATATTAATGAACCATAGATATACATTTCGTCTTCAACAGGCCCGTGAAATGCAGGATTGAAAATGTCAGAACCTACCCAGCTCATATTTCGACAGGTAGCATTTTCAATATCAAGGGTAACCTCTTTCCCGAGTTGAGTCTGATAGAATGAGCTGTCATCGAAATAGACATCATCAACAGGTGACGGGATGCAATAACCGCCCTGCCCGCCGCTTACAGGCGCCCAGTGCAGAGAGTCGCTCCACACCCCTGTGCCGTCAACCCAATACAATGCAATAGATTCGGCGGTATTAATTTCCCATCCGTCACCGTTATTTCCAAGATCAACAGAATTATTTGCAATAAAAGGCAGGTTGCCTGCGGCTTCAATATCACGAATATTGGCATATTTGATTTCTACGGTTCCGTTTGTTTTCTGAATGACAGCCCGCTTTCCGTCAAAGTCCGACATTAAAATGATATTGCCTGTACACCGTCCGTTAGCATTAAAATTCTCATTTATTACTTGTGTTGAATCGTGTTCAAAAATATATTTCTTTGCATAAGTAAGAGTCAGGTCATCAAATATGTTGTTTCCGTAAAAACTTCCCTTATCAAGTAATGTTGCAGTTCGTATTATGTTTTGTCCCTGTATAAGAGCATCTTCAATAATTATAGTTGTGTCTATTTTATTAGAGCCTTCTATGAATCCCCTTGTATAAAATAATGCGGTATCAATCTCATTTGAACCTTTTGCTTTACCGTCCTCATAGTAATATGCAATCTCTACAACATGATTTCCCGTAAGTAATCCGTTAATGCCATAAAATATTGCTGTTTTTATTGTATCACTGTCATAAACGGTTCCATAATTTCCATAAAACGTTGCTGTATCAATTGTACAGTTTAGGTTTATTGAACTGAAATCACCATAATGCTCAACTATATTAAAAACACAATATGCTTCATTTTTTAATTGTGCATTCATTCCGGCCTGGTGAACATTGTGATAAATCTGTCTTATGGCATTTTTATTGATAATAATTGCATCATCATTGGTTGTTACCAGCACAGAGGAGTCGGCATGTAATTCCAGATTGGAACCGTCAACTGAAATTGTTTCCGAGCTTCCACCCGCAACGATAGTGTCGGAATGTAAATAAAGTTCTTTATAACAAGTATCTCTTACGAAGAAATAACCGCAATTAATACTTTCACCATTAGTACTTAGCGATCCGCGATCGTGATAAATCGTATCAAAAGTGGAGATTTTGTCAATAAGTGTCCATCCACCGTAGCTTCCCTGAAATCTTACATTATTATGAAACTGATTCTTTGCAGACTCAACCGTTTGTCCGCCGACAGTGTCCTCAAAATGGGTTTCACCCTCAAAATCGAAACTCATATTTTCAATGAACTTCAGCGAGCCGTAAATTACCAGATTTAGTGTGTCATCACCGGTAAATACAGGATTGTTAGCACCTGTCCAGTCCATATTGTGACAAACGGCATTTCTGATGTCAACTTCAATAATCTGCCCGGCACCGGCAAAATAGACATTGTCGAGTTCAGTAGGAGGACAAGCACCTCCGGGGCCACCGGGTGCAGTATCCCAGTGTCCGCTTTCAGTCCATTTTCCCTGACCGTTAACCCAGTACAGGTCTCTTGGCGATAGCTCATCAATATTCCAGTTTACATTATTTCCAAGATTAACAGTTTGTAAAGCGGTAAACGGAGTTGTTCCTGTTGCCTCAATATCACGTAACGAAAGATGTTCTCCCGAAACAGTACCATTCAGTTTTTTGATAGTTGCTCTTTTCCCGTTATATGATGATTTAATCCAGACAGGCTTTTCACAACTGCCTTTTATTGCAAGACTGTCGTTGATTGTCTGCGTTTTATCAAACTCAAAGATATATTGAAATCCGGGAGTGAATATTAAAGTGTCAAAACTATTCTCTCCGCCAAAATCTCCGTCGCAATTCAGATATGCATATTCGATGGAATTATTATCACGGAAGTAAACCGCTTTCCTGTAAAACGAATGTCCTATTTGATTTGTGCCGTATATTTTTGCCGTATCACCTGCGTATAAATAATTGATAGTATTGTTATTTATTACAGTTGTTTTGTCTCCGAGGTGACAATAATCTATTCTGTTTTGACCTGTGATGGTTCCGTTGAAGATAAAACGTGCAGTATCAATAAAGTGTGAACCGTTTATTTTATTTGCTCCCAACTGCTTAAAGATGACGTATTTTATTGTGTCGCTGTCGTTTACAGTTCCGGTGCCGCTAAACTCCAGATAATTGATATAGCAGTCACCGTTGACATTTCCCGATGTGGTAAAAAATATTGTGTCGTAATAAACATAAACCGAGTTATTCTGAACATTAGCAGATATGTTTGTTAAGTTCACAACATTATATGTAAGTATGTTCCCCTGCAAATTGGTTACAGCACTTCCCGCATTTATTATTGATGTTCCCGATTGAAAGTCGAGGCCGGAACCGTTTAAAATCCAGGATGATGATACAAATATTCGGGAAGATCCGAGTATTATTGTTCTTTCGTTAGGATTTGAGGAGTAAAAATTACTGCAAAATACCGGTTTGTCATTTGTGTTTAATGTGCCGTGATTAAAATAGATATTGCTTTCAACCTTTAGAGTATCTGTCAGTTGCCACCCCCCGCCAATACCCTCAAAATAGATGTTATTCAGAAATGAATGTCCTGCCTGAAAAATAGTATTTCCTGATTCGGGCGACTCGAATGTAATAGTTCCGTCATATTCAAAATCCATATCTTCAATAAGAGATATGCTGCCGAAAATACGGAGGTTATCGGAATTGGAATTAATAAAAGCAGGATTATAAAGTGCTCCCGTCCATATCAGATTACGGCAAACTGCATTCTCAGCATTTACTGAAACAATTTGTCCCTCAGCAGAGAAAGAGCCGGCATCAAAAAAAACATCGTCTTCAGCAGTGGGAGGGGTATTATGTAATACCGTCCCGCCGGATGACTGTGCCCAGTGGTTAATGTCCGACCAGTTTCCGGTTCCTCCTATCCAAAAGTAATCGTCTGCAAATGAGTCGGTAAAAGACACGGCAGCGAGGAATGTCAAAAGTAATAAATATATTAGTTTTGCACAGCTTTTCATTGGCAAATGAATTACAGTGCTAAATTAGAAAAAATTGTTTAATTACAAATGGATTCTTTGTATTTTTTAAAACTCAAGAAATTTACAAGGTTCTCGTTTTGTTGACATACGTGTGGAATAACAGAATGTTTTTACAAGCGATATTTCGAATCCTCCTCTGTAATTTGAAGCGGCATGCTGTTGCGATACATTGACGTCATATGAGAACATAAGATTGAAATAGTTATATTCTATTCCAAGAGTCGGAATAATATCCCTTCCGAGTCTTGTCCAAAGACCGGCCAATAATTTAACACCAGTTGTACCGAAAACAAAATTAGCTCCAAAATTTGTTTCCGTTACATTTTCCTGAAGAACAAAATATGCAGCAGGTTTTAACAGAACCCTGTTGGAAAGTAGCCATTGAATATCTCCGTGAGCAATATATTTCATTCCAACCTTATTAGGTTCACCGAAAAATGACTCTTGAGGTCTGTTAATATGACTAATACTAGCACCTATTTCATACTGAAATTTTTCGGATACCAATTGATGAACCAGTAATCCGAAATTAAAGTCCATATAAAAGATGGAGTTTGTTTTAATTGATTCGCCGGAATTAAGATCAGGGTTAAACTCAAGATTTATCGGGTCCCATTGATTGTCAAAAATCAGTTTTGACATATCAATACTTCTGTTAGTAACACCGAGTCCGAAACCGATACTTCCATAAAGGGAGTTATCTGAATTAAACCCCTGACTGAAATTTAAAAAGCCCATACCCTGAATTTTCTTCAGTTCACCGTCACCTGCATTATCATAATAAAGTTGACCTCCAAGACCTATCCACGATCTTTGTCCGAGGAACCTTGGGGTTAATTTTCCATCTCCCCAGGCAGTGTATGTTTCAAAGGGTACGGTAAAACTTGCTGCCTGTTGCCTAAAATTAACACCTGCCCGAAAATCGCAATTGTGATTTCCTGTCAACGCAGGATTTATATAAAGAGGCGTATTATACATTTGTGAATAATGTACATCCTGCGCCATTGATATTTGTAAAAACAAGAATGTAAAAAGAAATAGTACCGGTATTATTAACTGTAGTTTTCTCATAGTTTATCTGATGAGTGTAATATTGCCTTTCTTTTCAATAACTCCGCCATCTTCACAAATACCTTTCAGATAGAATGTGTAAACTTCTTTCGGTTGTTTTATGCCATTAAAAGTTCCATCCCATCCATAATCAAGATTATCTGTCTGGAATACTAACTTTCCATACCGGTCATAAATCCTGAATTCCAGATCGTGCAGTCCGCTGCCTCTGACAAATAAAACATCATTATTGTTATCTCCGTTTGGAGAGAATGCAGTAGGGACATCACATTTACATCTTGGGAACTCGGTTATTTTTACTTCTCCCCTACCCGAGCATATGCCAAGTGTAACATCCACAGTATATGTTACACCCGGCTCCGGTGTTCCTCCGGCTGTAATATACCTTTGAGTAGGATCGGGTATTATGACAAGCGGATTATCTGCCGACCAGCTATAAGTATCTCCTTCTCCCGCATCCAAGGTTATTGTTTCGCCGAACAGGAGTGTTTGGTCAGGAGGGAGATTATCGTCGGGCTTGGGAACCGGTTCAACCTGCATAATTGTTGTATCTGACGATTTACATCCATAAATCGCTTCTGTAGCCTGTACACTCAAAGG
>CAYOZZ010000201.1:0-2468 GCA_964408535.1 uncultured Bacteroidales bacterium
AAAAAAATTACATATTTGCGAACATTATATGTAATTGATTGTTTATTTTTACCGATTCTAAATAGGTAATAAAATGGCTGTAACAAAAGAGAAAATATTAGATGCGTTGCGTCATGTCAACGATCCTGATCTACACAAAGATCTGGTCACACTTAACATGATACAAAATATTAAGATTGAGGGGAATAAGGTGAGTTTCGATTTGGTTCTGACAACTCCGGCCTGCCCTTTGAAAAGCGTTATGAAGAATGACTGCATTGCAGCCCTTCATAAGTACGTTGATCCTGACCTCGAACTGGAGATTAATTATGAATCCGTTGTTTCGACGAGGAGAAAAGAGACCGAACTACTGCTGAAAGGTGTGAAGAATATTATTGCAGTTGCTTCGGGCAAAGGCGGTGTCGGTAAATCAACGGTTTCGGCAAATCTTGCCGTTGCCCTTGCCAAGACAGGTGCAAAAGTCGGTTTGCTTGATGCCGATATTTACGGACCTTCGGTTCCGTTAATGTTCGACCTTGAGGGACAGCATCCGGGCGGTACTGAAGTGGACGGTAAAACAAAAATTATCCCCATTGAGAAATATGGTATCAAGGTTCTTTCCATTGGCTTCTTCGTTGACCCTTCACAGGCCCTGATATGGAGAGGTGCTATGGCAACAAATGCTTTAAACCAGTTGATAAATGACACGTTGTGGGGCGACCTCGACTATTTCATTATTGACCTTCCTCCGGGAACAGGCGATATTCACCTGACTATGGTTCAGACACTTCCGGTAACAGGTGCAGTTATCGTTACAACACCGCAGGAGGTTGCACTTGCCGATGCACGAAAGGCTTTCAGTATGTTCAAAACAAAGGATATCAATGTTCCAATACTTGGTCTTGTTGAGAATATGTCGTGGTTTACACCTGCCGAACTACCCGATAACAAATATTACATTTTCGGAAAAGAGGGTGGTAAAAAACTTGCCGATGAGTCGGGTGTTGCCCTTCTCGGACAAATTCCGCTTGTTCAAAGTATCCGCGAATCGGGTGATAACGGTAGTCCGGTTGCATTGGACGAAAATTCGCCGGTCGGTAAGGCGTTTATGGAGCTTGCACAAAATACGGCTCAGCAGGTGGCAATCAGAAATGTCAATCTTGAGCCTACAAAAATAGTTCAGATAACTACTTAATTATTGCGTTATGCTTGATCAGGACAGAGTTGCGTTAATCAGCAAAGTTCAGAATGTGATTGAACAGATAAGACCGTACCTTCAGAAGGACGGAGGTGATGTTGAGTTTATCAATATTACCGATGACAATGTTGTTGAGGTTCAGTTAATGGGAGCTTGCGGTGCCTGTCCTTACAGTTTGATGACTTTGAAGGGCGGAATTGAATCGGCAATGGTTAAAGCAATTCCTGAAATTAAAGCAGTGGAAGCGGTTAATTTGTAAAAAAACAATAAAAACCTGATGGAGAAATCCGTCAGGTTGTTATTTTGTAAAACATAATCAAATCTATCTACCTCAGAAAGAACGGCAGGTACGATTACCAGATAATTGTTCATATTAACGACGGCTCTGACGGGACTTTAGAGTGGAAAAAGGAAAACAATTTCGATTTCACCCATTCAGATAATACCAGCGTTAGCTTTGCTTTTAACGCTGCCGCCTCACTTGCAAATTCCGATTATCTCTGCCTTATTTATGATGATAATTATATGCTTCCCGACTGGGATTTTTATCTGATAATTAGTTCCTTATAAAATTATTGCTTTATGATTTTTTCTGTGTAGATATTTTCCGGTAAAACAATTTTTAGCAAGTAAACACCTTTTGAACAATCACTCAAATCAATATCTACTATTTTTGTGTCCAAATAATTATTATTATATACTTCGACATTTCCATCAATATTTATGTCAATTGCCCGATAAAAATGATCAGGATATGTATTTGGTGGCGTTCCGCCAGCAGGATGGATTTCACCAAATTCCGCACTGATAATATAATAATGATCAGGATCATCAGCCTGATGTATTGGCCAACTTTGCGCAATTGAATTATAGCTTAATAAGATTGAGAATACAATGAATAAGTTATATTTCATATTCATAGAACCTCCCTTCTTTCTCTATAATAATTCGGTCATCATCAAATAACAATGTCTTATCAACAGGTAAATCATCAATGGCTTTTCCACTCTTAGAATTAAGAATAATTATATGCAAATCTTTTGATTTATTAGCAGCAAATTCTCTTCTGATTTCCGCAATCAATAATTCCATTCGTGAATTAACAACACATTTTTCAACACTTACTTTATAATCATTTTCCCAAATTAGCCTTCTTTCAAAGCTGTCAAAATAGAATATACCGGTTTCTGAAATAGATATTAAAAACTTGTCTAAATCCTTAAAGTAAAAAAAAGAAGAAATATCACCAATATGTAGGTCTTTATATGTATTTACAGTAAATAAGTCATTA
>CAYOZZ010000202.1:0-3765 GCA_964408535.1 uncultured Bacteroidales bacterium
TTCAATACTGATAACAATTTCAAACCAGGGAGCCGATTTTGAAATCCTTCTTGTTAATGATAACAATTTCGGAACAGACAGATATCTGGAACTTGACACAGCATTAAACAATCTTAACTATGCTTACGACATTTATAACACTGCCGTAACAGGTAATTATCCCGATTTTACAACCCTGTCATATTACGATGTCATTATTTGGTACACCGGAAACGACGGAACCGCATTAAAACTCTGGGATGTTAGTGACACGAATAATTATAAATTCAATGAGCCTCTGATTCAGTATCTTGACAATGGAGGCATCGTATGGCTTCAGGGTCTTGATTTCTTTTATGATGTTTACGGAACAGCGCCCGACTATTTTAATGCGGGGCAGTTTATTTACGACTATATGGGTGTTTCATCCTATTTTGCACAATCACACGTTGATGATGGCGAAACAGGTGTTGAACAGCTTGATGTTGTTCCCGGTAATCCGATATGCACGTTTACACCTGTCCAGTGGACCTACAGCACAATGTGGTATGTTGATGCACTCGAAATGGCACCAAATTCTTACGGAATTTACACCTTAGGGCCTGAGGGCTATGTTTTCGATACTCTATATGCAGGAGTTTATAATATCTACAACGATTCTAAAATCTTTACTTTCACAGTTGAGACAGCACGAATTGACTCGCCTGGTAACACCGAAGACCTATTTTATGATGTTCTGACCTTTTTTGAAGAAACCTCGGGAAATATACTGGTTACAGACATTACTGTTTCAAGTGAAACAGGAGAAACAGAAATTACCGAAAACGGCGGAACGCTGCAACTTCTTGCAGATGTTCAGCCTCCCAATGCATCAAATCCTGAAGTATTGTGGAGTGTTGTTGATGGTACCGCCACGGCTACAATCAATCAAAACGGATTATTGCAGGCAACAGGTCTTACTTCAGGAAACGGAACAGTATGGGCAAAAGCGGAAGCTACTGACGGGTCTAATGTCGCAGATTCAATAATGATTACTATTTCGAACCAAGGTGCCGATTTTGAAATACTCCTCGTTAATGACAATGCAAACGGAACTACAAGATATCTTGAACTTGATACGGCACTCACAAATCTTGGATATGCACACGCAATCTATAACACGGTTGAAACCGGAACATTCCCTGACCTTAGTACCTTGCTGGACTTCAATGTAGTAATCTGGTACACGGGAAATGACGGAGTTGACCTAAAATTATGGGATGTAAGTGATACCAATAATTACAAGTTTAACGAACCGCTAATGCAATATATGTCTGATGGAGGAATTGTCTGGTTACAAGGGCTTGATTTTTTGTATGATATTTACGGAAGCGCACCCGATTACTTTTCTGCCGGACAATTTATCTACGATAATATGGGCATATACTCGTATTTTGGACAATCACACGTTGACGACGGCGGAACAGGTGTAGAGCAATTGGATGTTGTTGAAGGTAACCCTATGTGTACACTAACACCGGTTGAATGGACTTATGCAACTCTTTGGTATGCCGACGCTCTCGAAATAACCGATAATGCAGTGGGAATTTATAAAATGGGACCCGAGGGTTATGTTTTTGATAATTATCTTGCTGCTGTTTATAATGTTACGGGCAATACAAAAATTCTGACATTCACCGTCGAAACGGCAAGAATTGACACACCTGAAAACACTGAAGAACTATTCTCGGAGGTTCTGAGTTTCTTTGAGGCAACAAATGGAGATCTTCTTGTCACGGATATCAATGTGGTAAGTGAAAACGGTGAAACAACAATAACAGAAGACGAAGGTACTTTGCAGCTTTTGGCAGAAGTATTTCCAGATTATGCTACAAATCAGGATGTTTTATGGAGTGTGGTTGACGGAACAGCCACAGCAACTATTGACCAGAACGGATTGCTGCAGGCAACGGGAACTGTTGCCGGAAACGGAACTGTATGGGCAAAAGCAGAAGCCACTGACGGGTCAGGTGTTGCCGATTCCCTAATGATTACAATTTCAAACCAGGGAATAGTTCTGATTACCAACATAACAGTCTATTCTGAAAACGGTGAAACAACCATTGAGGAACCGGGCGGAACACTTCAGTTACTTGCTAATGTGGAACCGGAAAATCCAACAAACCCCTATCTTTTATGGAGCGTTGTGGATGGCACTGCCACAGCTACTATTGATCAGAACGGACTGTTACAGGCAACAGGGACACCTGCCGGAAACGGTACCGTATGGGCAAAAGCCGAAGCAACCGACGGCTCCGGCGTTGCCGATTCGCTTTTAATAACAATCTCAAATCAGGGTGACAACTATCAGATACTTCTTGTTAATGATAATGCAAACGGAGTTGACAGATATCTTGAACTTGATACTGCTCTGACAAACCTCGGATATACTTATGATATCTATAACACTGTAATCACTAATGATTTTCCCGATTATAATACTCTGTCATCTTACAGTGTGGTAATCTGGTACACCGGAAACGACGGTGTTGATTTGAAATTATGGGATATCAGCGATACAAACAATTATAAATTTAACCAACCTCTGATGCAATATCTTGATAACGGAGGTATCGTATGGCTCCAGGGTCTTGATTTCTTTTACGATATTTACGGAGCAGCTCCCGATAATTTCTCGGCCGGTCAGTTTATCTATGATTATATGGGCGTTTCGAGTTATTTTGCTCAAACGTATGCCGATGACGGCGGACAGGGAGTTCCACAGCTTGATGTCGTTCCGGGAAATCCGATATGCTCTATGACACCAGTACAATGGGTGTACTCCACTCTTTGGTATGCTGATGCATTGGCAATAACTCCATCGGCTCAGGGAATCTACAAGATGGGGCCGCAGGGGTATGTTTATGACAACTATTATGCAGGCGTTTATAATATTCACGGTATTTCAAAACTGTTGACTTTTACAGTTGAAACCGCCAGAATAGATACTCCCGAAAATACGGAAGAACTGTTTTATGAGGTACTTGAGTATTTCCATTCGATTGTAGGTACGGATGAAAACAGTATGCCGGACATTAATGTTTATCAAAACTATCCGAATCCGGCATCTGAATTTACAACATTCTCCTATGAATTACAGGAATCATCGGACGTTGAATTATCGGTTTATGATATCTTCGGAAAAGTTGTTTTCAACCGTAAATTCGGGATGCAGGCGAAAGGAAACCATAAATACGAGCTGTCAATTAAGGATTTGGGACTTTCAAGCGGTTATTACATCTATAATGTCAGGATTAACAGTACTTTTGTAACAAATAAAATGATAATTATTAATTAAATATAACAACAATAAAAAACTTCAATTATGAGAAAATATCTATTAATTACGTTAACATTAGTGATGGGACTGTTCTATTCTTCGCAGGCCCAGATGAGTATTTTGCTCGTTAATGACAACGCAGTAAACAACAGGGTTGACACCCTGAAACAAGCCATTACAAGCGCAGGTTACACATTCGGATTTTGGGATGCCGTAACTGCCCAGACTGGCCCGAGTTACGAATATATGGCTCCTTTTAACCTTGTTATATGGTACACCGGTAATGACGGCGCATCATTATATTTCTGGAACGGAGATGAGACTGCGAATCAGGATATTATGGATTATATTGATAATGGCGGTATGTTTTGGGTTCAGGGGCTGGATTTTTTATATGACAAATATCCTGAAGTACCTTCAACATTTTTGCCCGGTGAATTTGTCTATGATTATCTTGGAATAGAACT
>CAYOZZ010000203.1:0-2864 GCA_964408535.1 uncultured Bacteroidales bacterium
TTGAAAGAAAGTTTGACCTGCTGGATAAATTTGGAATTGATAACTTGGTGATTATTCCTTTTACAAAGGAGTTTGCCAAAACATCATCAGAGGAGTTTGTTAAGGAATATCTTGTTGACAAAATCGGAGTTAAAGAGTTGATAATCGGGTATGATCACCACTTCGGCAGCAACAGGGAAGGGCATTTTGACAATCTTCAGAAACTTGGTAAGAAATTCGGATTCAGGGTTGAGGAGGTTAAAGCCCAGTATGTTGACGGAGTTGCCGTCAGTTCCACAAAAATCAGAAACGCTTTGATGGAGGGAGATATTCGTAAAGCAAACAAAATGCTGGGATACGATTATTCCATTACGGGAATTGTTGTCGAAGGAAACAAAATCGGTCGTACAATAGGCTTCCCGACCGCCAACATTGAGATAGAAGATAAGTATAAGCTGATTGCCGCCGGAGGAGTTTATGCCTGCAAGGTGAAATGGAACGGTCAAATGTTCAAAGGTATGGGCAATATCGGAACACGCCCTACTATAGGTATTGACGGTCTTGTTACCGAGGTGCATATCCTTGATTTTGACAAAGATATTTATGGTGATGAAATCACAATTTATTTCGTTGACAGGATAAGGGATGAGATTAAATTCGACGGCCTTGAGAAACTGAAAGAGCAATTGAAAAAGGATAAGAAAATTGTTGAAAATTTACTCTCCAATGATTTACTGTAATGGTTCCGGCTATGATTCATACTATTCCCGTGGGTTTTACCAACTGCTTTCTGATAAAGCAAAAAGGAGTAATACTGATTGATACGGGAGTGCCGAATAAAGCCGGCACTATTCAAAAATATTTTAAAAAAGCCGGAATTGATATCAAAGAGACTTCCCTTATCATTCATACTCACGGACACTGGGATCATATTGGCAATACACAAATTTTTGTGAAAGAAACGGGTGTTAAAACCGCGCTTCATCAGTTTGAAAAAAGTTGTCTTGAAGACGGAACAATCCTGATTCCGCCGGGCGTTACACGCTGGGGAAGATTTCTCGGGTATTTTTCAAGATTGACAAGCGGAAGAGTAAAAATACAAACCGTAAAGGTTGATATTTCAATTGACGATAAGGGTTTTGATTTGTCGGAATATGGGATTGAGGGAAAAGTTGTTTACACTCCCGGACACTCTTCTGGCTCCGTAAGTGTTGTCCTTGATTCCGGTGAAGCTTTTGTCGGAGATATGGCTATGAACGGATTCCCATTCCGTAAAGGTCCCGGACTTCCTGTTTTTGCAGAAGATTTACCCCTTCTGAGGCAAAGCTGGCAAAAGCTTATAGAAACGGGAGTAAAAACGGTCTTTCCATCCCACGGAAAACCGTTTTCAATTGAAAAAATTAAGGTTTGAATTACTACAAATTCTCATCAAAATACAACTTAATCTTTTTGTTCAGATTCAGACGGTCTCTGCCGCCAACACCATGACCGTGTCCCGGATAAACGAAATAATCAACCTGAACATCATCGGTAACACATTGCTTAATAAATTTCAGACTATGCTGCCAGACAACAGTCGGGTCCATTGTCCCATGAATTACCAGGAGCTTACCTGTCAGATTTTTAGTATAATTCAGCAGACAGGCAGTATCATAACCTTCGGGATTTGTTTCGGGTGTGTCCATATATCTTTCGCCGTACATAACTTCGTAATATTTCCAGTCAATCACAGGTCCTCCGGCACATCCGACTTTAAAAACATCAGGTTTCCGTAATTTTAACGAGATAGTCATAAAACCACCGTAGCTCCAGCCGTCAACACCGATACGGTCAGGATCAACAAAATCAAGTGATTTTAAGTATTCTATACCTTTCATCTGATCGGCAATTTCAAGGGTGCCGAGATTACGGAAAACTGCCTGCTCAAAATCCCTGCCCCGGTTAGCCGAACCGTGATTGTCAAGTGTGAATATCACATAACCGTCCGACGCCAGATAATTAAGGAATAATCCTGCTCCGCCAAGCCAGGAGTCTGTAACCAACTGTGCATGTGGTCCGCCGTAAACATAAACTATTACAGGATATTTTTCGGTAGGAATAAAATTTGCAGGTTTTATCATCCGGCAATACAAATCGGAACCGTCGTCAGCCTTAAGTGTGAAAATAGACATCTCGCCGGTTTCATAATCGGCAAGGGGGTCACTGTTTTCGAGCAATGTCTGAATAACCTTGCCTTTTGAATTTTCTATTTTAATTTCGCGCGCCACATCGGTACTGCTGTATGAATCAATAAAATACTCTCCCGATTCGTTTATCATAACCGAATGTGTTCCATGATCGGGAGTTATGCGGGTAATTTTACCTGATTTAATCTCAACGGAATAAACATTTTTTTCAAGAGGACTTTCTTTCGTCGCCTGAAAAAAGATTTTTTTCTCTTTCGGATCGGTTCCAAGGTATTCCGTTACAACCCATTTCCCCTTTGTAAGTTGTTTTATTAACTCACCTTCGGTATCGTACAAATATAGATGATCGTATCCGTCACGTTCACTAAACCATACAAACCGTCCCGACGAATTTTTCAGAAAGAAAAGCAGGTGTTCGGGTTCAACATATTTCGGGTTTTCTTCTTCAAATAATGTTTTTACAAAATCACCGGTTTCAACATCATACTGATTTAACCACAGATGATTCTGGTCACGGTTCAAAATGGCAATATAGATATATTTTTCGTTCGGGCCCCAGGTCACTGCTGTCAGGTAATGGTCTTTCGGTTCACCGGTTTTCAGAAAAACCGTCTTTTTGTTTTTAAGGTCATAAACTCCAAGTGTAACCTCCTCACTTGCCATTCCTGCCATCGGATATTTGATATTTTTTACTGTCGC
>CAYOZZ010000204.1:0-9677 GCA_964408535.1 uncultured Bacteroidales bacterium
TGTTTTTTATCAGCAACTTTCAAGAGCTTCAATTCCCCGTAAAAATCAATATTTGTCCACGGGTCGCGAAAATCGGCCAGCCAGGGAATATTTAACCTTTTTTTTATTCCCAAAGCAATCATATGCATACTGTGCGGCGGACCGGTGGAAACAATTGCATCAACAGGGTTTTCTTTCAAATATTCGGTTAAAAATTTCACTGACGGTTTTATCCAGAATTTACGGGCGTCAGGAATAAACAGGTTTCCCCTGATTCTGACTGCCAGATTTTCGGCAAATGACGGCTTTTTCTTCTCAGAAAGAAATCCGGCTTTTATTTTTTCATCCTGTTTAAGGCCTGTAATTCTTTTATATAATGAGTATGGCTCCCATATCCTTCTTTTTATAACCGTAAGATTTTCGGGAATATCCTTTTGCAAAGAATAATCAATGGCAGGAGCCTCCGGATTTTCAGGAGTGTAAATGACAGGTTCCCATCCGAAATCTCTAAGATATTTAACAAATTTCAGCCATCGCTGAACTCCGGCACCTCCGCTTGGAGGCCAGTAATATGTTATGACGAGGACTTTTCTCATTCATCCCTTGCACTTATATTTTTCTTTATTTCAAAACCGATATATCCCAACACCAACAAAATAACGAGTAATGAACTTGCAAATGAAATTTTCTCTCCAATGCTGTAAACCTTAGGTTCAAACTTAAACTCAATAAGGTGTTTACCGGCAGGCACAATCATTCCGCGCAAAACATAATTTACTCTGAAATGCGGTTTAAGCTCTCCGTCAACATAGGCATTCCAGCCTTTTGGATAATAAATTTCGGAAAATACCGCAAGTTGCTCCTTATGGGTGTTCGACTGGTATTTCAAATGATTAGGGGCATAACTAATCAATTTAATCATTGCTGTGGAATCTTTTACAGGAGTAAATCCCTCAAGATCATTTTTAAACCGTTCATCAATAACTGCCGTTTTTGCAGGATCAAAATCCGAAAGGGCATCAAGCTCTTCATCAGCATTTTTCACCCATTTTATTTCGTTAACAAACCAGGCATTCCCGAGAGCCTGTGTATTTGGCATAACAGTCGGTTGATTATTCTTATCGGGTTGAATAATATATTTCGTATTGAGCATATTAAGAACAGCCATATTGAATTTTTCCTTAATCTGATGATCGTACAATTCCTGATATCTTCTCAGTTTTGCACCATGATATCCTCCAATTGACTTATGATAGTAAGAAGTACTCGCATCTGCAAACGGATCAACGGTAAGATTAAGAACCCTGAAATCAGGGTCTTTGTCTTTAAGAATAAACTCATCAGCCTTTGTCTTTCTGAATGGTACCGAAACTTTTGATTTCGAAACGAATTTATCATTGTTCAGGTATCTTTTGTCAACACTCCACATATCAACGAGAATCAACATCGTAATAATAGCAATTGCATAACCCTGTTTTATCTTTCCCTTAGCAAAACCCCATATTGTTCCACCTGCAAGAAGAATAAAGATAAAAGAACGAAATGCGTCGGCTTTAAGAATTCTTTCCCTTGCAATCTCCACATTTGCAAAAAACTCGGCTATTTGCTTTCCATATTCGGGATTTGATTTTTGCTGACTTGCGATTTGTTGAACTTCCCGGTCGCTGAGAAAATCGAAAAATGCGCCGGGGAATAGTGCAAACAACAATGATAATCCTGCCGTTATTCCAAAAGAGAGATAAAACGGATTTACCTGCATTCCAAACAGTTTAACCTTTTTATTAAAACTGCCGGGGTCATTAAAAATTCCGTTTAAGGCAAGAATTGCAAGAATAGGAATCATCAGCTCAGCAATCACCAGAATCATCGAAACTGCCCTGAACTTATTATATCCCGGGAAGTAATCAAGAAAGAAATCTGTTAACGGCATAAAATTCTTTCCCCAGGAAAGCATTACCGAAAGTATTGTGGCAGCTAAAATCCACCATTTCAGTTCTCCTTTAACAATGAATAATCCGTATAAAAAGAGGAACATTATTATTGCTCCGACATACACCGGGCCGGAAGTAAACGGCTGGTTACCCCAATAACGATTTGCACTGTTTGCAACATACTCCTTAAATCTGCCGTCCACTCCGCTAAGGGCATATTCATCATTTCCTATCACACCCGAAGCACCGCCTTTGGCATCAGGAATCATAAGGGAAAAAGTTTCTCCTACGCCATAACTCCATTGTGTTGCATAATCCTTGTCGAGACCTGATGTCCGGTTCTCCTTTTCAGTAGTCAATTCCGTTTTCCCGCGTATAGTATATTTTCCATATTCCCAGGTGGCCCATAAACTGGTTATATTGGTAAGAACTGCTAAGATAACAGCCACAATAACAACTGCAGACGACTTGACAAACGGTTGAAATTCTTTTGTCTTAATGGCATTTACAAGCTCTGTAATTCCAAACAAAAGAATTGCAAGCATCAGGTAATAAGTTATTTGCGGATGTCCGGCTTTCAGTTCAAGAGCCAGAAACAGAACAGTTAGAAGTCCGCCGAGTATATATTTTCGTCTGTATGTCAGAATAAATCCGGCAAGTACTGGAGCCATATATGCAATGGCATGTGCCTTCGAGTTATGTCCCGCCTCCAATACGATGAAAAAGTATGACGAGAATCCGTAAGCTATTGCTCCGGCAATTGCCAGCCAGGGATTTACTCTTAAAACAATAAGAAGGATATAAAAACCTAACATATACAGAAATACAATCCAGGCGGGATGTGGCAATCCAAGCCTGACTAATTTATCCACAAATCTGATAAGATTCCCATTATACTCGGTTGATATCTGATAGGCCGGCATCCCTCCGAACATTGAATTTGTCCATAAAGGTTCGACTCCTGTCTTCTCCCTGAAATCAACAATTTCTTTCGACATTCCCTGAAAATTGGAAACATCATTCGACTGAAGTTTTTTACCTTCCAAAACCGGACTGAGATAAGCAAGAGCCAAAAAAAGGAAGATGAAAAATGCAGCAATGTGCGGAATGTATTTCTTAAAACCGAATGTTTTCATTCTATATAAATTTTCATTAATAACTATTTCTTAAATATCTCTTTTGACAATCTGTCAAGCCTCTTTTCAGGTATATAAAAAATATCGCCAAAAGGTTTTGCTTTGTTCTCACTTTCAGGTATCAGCCTTGACTCCACCAGATTATATGTCTTATAACCAAGTTCCGAAAGCAACCCTGTAATCTTTTCTTTGGCATCCCCGCTTGTTTCTATTTGCAAAAGGGGTAAGAATTTTGAAATTACAGGCATCATCTCAGGGATAACAATACCTTCATAGCCTTCGATGTCACATTTTATGTAATCCAGCTTTTTCAAAGAACCGAAAACCTGTTTGGGATTCATTACGGTAACCTCAAAAGTGAATTTCGACTCAAATTCTTCATCCATAACCTGTGTCCGACCGTGACTAAAGTATTTATTCCCGTCGGGAATCCCCATTCTGACAGTTTTATTGTTCTCTGTTCCCAAAGCATAAGGGATTATTTCAACATTTCCGAATTTCCGCGTATTACGTTCCAGCACTTCCCTGTAAGGTTTCACCGGTTCAACACTATATACCTTACCATTTTTACCGGTAAGTCCGGCAAACAATACAGAATAATAACCGAGATTCGCACCGATATCAATAATGTAATCTCCTTTTTCAATCAGTTTCCCGACGAAATAGTGATGATCGAAAAGGGGCTTACCTTTTAATAATCCGGCTTTGTACATCATAAAGAAAAATGAGCTGATTATTTTCAGATAATTTTTCAGTCCGAATATTTTAAAAAGAACTCTTTTAATCAGATTCATCTTTCACCTCCTTATAATCAACATATTCACCAAGATCATCAAGTTTTCTTTTCTTTTCAGGTTTATAATCAATGCTAACCTCTCCCTCCTTTTTCCGGGGCGGTTCGCGATATTGCTCCTGATATTGTTTTGCGGCTTTGTTGATAAAATACTTTGCAACCAAGGGTATAACATATCTTGCCACCAATTTAAAAAGGTAGTAAACAATCAAAATAACCAGTATGGTTCTGAGAAGTTGCATTTATATCATTTTACATTTAATAATGGCAAAAGTAGAATAATTCTTTAAAAGATTTGAAAATAGCATAAAAAAACAAAAAGGAGATAACCGTTAATTATCTCCTCTTTATATTTTTCACAGAGTTAATACCCTGAAAGATTATCTCTTATCAAGTTTTTCGTCGGAAACCGTCAATTTTTTCCTGCCTTTGGCTCTTCTTCTTGCCAAAACTTTTCGCCCGTTCTTTGTAGCCATTCTTGCCCTGAAACCGTGCTTATTAACTCTCTTTCTTCTTGATGGTTGAAATGTTCTTTTCATCGTTACCTGTTTTTTTGAGGGTGCAAAAATAGGTATATTTTATTTATTGACAAGAAAAAAATGAAAAAATATTTACCAAAGAAAAATAAATAATAAATCCTAAAAATCAGTTGATAATTATTTTTCTTACTTGATAGCCTTTATTTGCTTTAACCTTCACCAAATATATACCTTTTGAAAACTCTGCGGCATTAATAAATAACCTCTTTCTCCCGTCTAAGTTATGAATATCACAAACGGTTTTCCCGCTAACGCTTACAATTGACAGGGATTTAATATCCGATTCAACAGCAAAATCAATAACAATATACTTTCTAACAGGATTGGGTGAGACTTTAAACAAATTGTAAGTAGGGCTGTTCTCAATAATTACGTTCTCTCCTGTTAATTTTGCAACAAAACCATGAGTATTATTTGAATACAATTGTTCATCGCCAAATGAAAGAAAGCCAGAATAGTGCCCTCCTATCATAATGTTCTCCACATCCAAAATTGCCACACTTTGAATACCAACAGTCCCACCTCCTCCCTGTGCTGTTTTCACCCACTCCAACTCACCATTAGTCTGATACTTTGCAATAAAAATATCCATCATTCCTTCAGAGGGGTAGTATACATAATCATCACCGAATTCCAGATAATTCCTCACCTGAGCACCCATATAAATATTACCCTGACTATCCACATCCATTTGGTTATAATCAGATGCCCACATATGCATTCTGATTGAATTTACCCAAATCGTATTACCATCAGGATCGAATTTTCCGATAAAATAGCCATACTCATAATCAGGGCTTAGCAATAAGAAGTCATCAAAGTATGTTGAATCCGTATGACACCCTTTAATATATATATAGCCCTCACTATCAGTTTTAATTCCAGTAGGCCAACAAAACCAGTCACCATAATAAATTGAGGAACCTGCTTTTGATGTTAACCAGAGAACCTCACCCTCAGGATTTATCTTTGCAAAGACAATATTACCATCTCCTTCAAGAAGAGATATTTGAGAATTACCAAATGTAATATTTTCCGAAATAAACTCTCCCGTAAAATAAATATTATTGTCACTGTCAGTTGCCACTAGACCACTGTATTCATTTGATTCTCCTCCACCTCTGACTGCCCAAAGCAAGGCTCCGTCAGTTCCGTATTTTGCAATAAAAATATCCATACTACCATCAGAGATCAAAGTCATACCTCCAATATTAATCTCACCTAAAAAAACACCGCTAAACAAAGTATTCCCGGCATTATCAATAGACAAACACAGGTCACTGCCATCAAAATCCTCCTGTATAGCCAGGATAAAATTTCCGTCAAAATCATATTTTATAATAAAAACACTCCCTGAAATTGCAGGTGTTAGCACTGTGTAGCCGGGAATTGTAAGTTCACTATAAAAAGTCCCCGTAATATAAATATAGCTATTAACCGTATCTATAGAAATATAACTTCCTTTTGAACTTAAACTGTAATCATCGCAAAGCAATGTCCTTTTCCAGATAACATCACCTGAGCTGTTATGCTTTGCCAAAAACAATCCCTTATCCTGTACTTGTCCAAAATAGTCAATATCATTTGTAGTATATCCATAAATATAAGCATTTGCATTATTATCAGACACCATCCCGCTAACTCTTGCATTTCCCGAATTTCCACCAAACTGTTTATACCAAACTTCGGCAAAATTATCATTTATACGCAATAAATAAATTAGATCGTTTTTTGTTCCAGTAGCACCAATAATATGATTTTCAGAACAATAATATATTCTATTTATTTTATGAGAATAATATGTTGTATTGTTTATTATATTCCCGTTTTCAACATCATATTCATATAAATATGTGCTATTAAATACATATTTCAGGAATAATTTTCCTGCTCCACCAGTAATATCTACCTTAATACTACTATTATTAATAAAAACATCTTGTCCCCACATAGGTATGCCGGAAGATGAAATCTTTAGTAAAAAACCATAAGAATTATACTCAAAAGCAATATCGCCAAAGCTCATTTCACCCTTCTTGTTACCTGAAATATAAAAATTTCCGTTATCATCATAAAATAATGAATTTCCATTACTAAAACCACTACCCGTAGATTCTGCAACTTCTACCCATTCAAAGGAGAAGCTTAAATCAGATTTTGCGAAAAAGAGATTGCCGGAGTTTGTCGGTTCAACCCAAACAGTATCAATATACCCTGCTTCTGTAATTGCTCCGGTAAAATAAACCGAATTATCCAAAACAACCATATTATTAAATGCTTGATTTGTATAAAATGACTCTAACAAATCACCTGAAGAGCTATACTTCAGCACAAGACTACTATGTTCCCATCCCGAGAATGCCCCATCAGTTCCTAAAACAAAAATATTTCCGGAATCATCAGTATTAACAATCAACCCGGTACACTGATTTGCCCCGTTATTTTTTGCAAGCAAAATTTCTCCGTTATTATTTAATTTTACAAAAAACAAACTTTGTGAACCGTTATCGGGAAGAGTATAATCACCTATTGTTGCAATACCGGTATAATATCCTGTAATAAATATATTCCCCTCGGTATCAATATCAATATCATTGGGAATAACTTTCCCGTATCCAGCAGCAAAAAACTGTGTTACCCAAATAAAATTCCCTGAAATATCAAACTTGGCAACTATTCCGTCCCAGTCACCTTCACTTATATAATTATTGCCCTCTATTGATATTTCTCCTGAGAATCCACCGGTTATGTAGAAATTTCCATTTTCATCTACAATAATATCATTTGAATAATCAACTCCTGTTCCACCAAATTCATTTGTCCATGACCAGCCCGGAGCATCTCCATAATCATTTATTATATAATCCGATCTTCGGGAATAAAGTTCATTAACCGAATTATCAGATTCAATACCCATTTTTATCTTTTTTAATTGTTCAAAATCAATTTGACCGAATACTTGAACAATGTATAAAATGAAAAGAATTGGCAGTAAAAATATTTTTCTCATAATAATTTATTAATGTTTTTATGAAACAAAAATAGTTAAAATTAATAAACACCATTTGAAACTTTTATTTTTTATCCCTTAAACCCTTAATTAGGAATAAATGAGTATCACAATTATTGCGGACAACCGCGAGAGGCAATCTGGAATCCCTGATTTATTAAAACCAAAAGTTTATAATCTGTCATTTACACAACTTTATGCCGGTGATTATATCATTAATGAAAGCATAATCATTGAAAGGAAAACAAAAACGGACTTTGTGCAATCAATAATTAACGGCAGATTGTTTGAGCAGTGTGCAAAGCTCAGAAAAACAGGTATGTTACCGTTATTCATTGTCGAAGGCAATCCATTCGGGAGTAATCACAATATAAAACCGGAATCAATAAAAGGTGCCTTACTTTCCATAACCCTATCGTGGCAAATACCTGTTATAAGGTCGTCGGGAAAAAAGGATACCGCCGGATTAATGATAATGGCTGCACAACAACAGTCCGGCCATCATTATTTTATCAGAAAAACAGGAATAAAACCGAAAGCAGTTCAAAATCAAAGACATTATTTCATCCGTAACCTTCCGGGGTTAGGCCCAAAACAGGCAACGGTATTACTGAAACATTTCGGAACTATTGAAAACATTGTACTTGCAAATGTTTCGGACTTGATTGAAGTGGAGGGGATAGGAAAGAAAAAAGCCGACCGGATATATAACTTTTTCAGAAAAAAATAAAAAGTCCGGCAAATTACCGGACCTTTTTTAAAATTCAATAATTATTTACTTTTTCGGTACATTCTTCAATGTTTCCACGAGATAATCCCAAAACTTTTGAACAGTTTTAATATTTACTTTCTCATCAGGTGAGTGTGGAAATCTGATAGTCGGGCCAAATGAAATCATATCCCAGTTTGTGTATGTAGCACCGAGAATACCGCATTCAAGACCGGCATGAATGACCTTCACTTCCGGCACCTTACCGAATTTATTATTGTAAACCTCTTTCATTGTATCAAGTATCTCGGAATTCACATTAGGTTTCCATCCTGGATAAGCACCTGCATGGCTTACTTCAGCACCGTTTTCCCTGAAATTATCAGCAATCTTATGAGCCCATTTGTCTCTTTCGGCATCAACTCCGCTACGTGTAAGACAGGCTATTTCCATCGAATCACCGACCGTTTTTATAATTGCAAGATTTGAAGATGTTTCGACAACACCCGGCAGATTGGCATCCCAGGCGAGAACCCCGTTCGGACAATTGGCAACACCGTTAAGTAATCCCTGTTGTGTCTCTTTATCAATAACAAAATTCGGGATACTCTCATCCTCAGCTAAAATTTCCAAATCAGGGTCAATATCTTTCAAAGCCTCTTTTTCGGAATTTTGAATATCACTCAGGAACGCTTTGAACGCACCTTCATATTCACTCGGAATAACAACAGTTGCCGTTGCCTCCCTCGGAATTGCATTACGAAGACTTCCCGCGTCAATTTCGGCAATCCTTAAACCGAATTTCTCGAAAGCTTCATTCATTACCTTATTAATAATAAGACAGGCATTCCCTTTTCCGAGATGGATATCAAGACCGGAGTGACCGCCCTTTAATCCTCTAACAACCAATTTATAAGCTTTTGTTCCCCCGGGAGTTTGCTCTTTCTTAAAATTGTATTTGACATTTGTGTCAATTCCACCGGCACAACCGATATAAAGTTCACCCTCATCTTCCGAGTCCATATTAAGAAGGATGTCACCGTCAAGGTAACCGGGTTTAAGGTTGATTGCACCTGTCATTCCGGTCTCTTCATCAATTGTAAACAGAGCTTCGATAGGTCCGTGTGCTATTGAATCGTCTTCAAGGACAGCCATTGCAGCCGCCACTCCCATTCCGTTGTCAGCACCGAGTGTCGTACCTCGTGCGGTCACCCATTCACCGTCAACATAAGCATCAATAGGGTCCTTCTCAAAATCATGATCATTATCGCTGTTTTTCTGCGGTACCATATCAAGATGTCCCTGCAGGATTATCCCTTTACGGTCTTCCATTCCGGGGGTAGCAGGTTTTTTTATTATCACATTACCTATTTCATCAACAACGGTTTCAAGGCCAAGGTCTTCGCCCCATTTTTTCATATATTCAATTATCTTCCCTTCCTTTTTCGACGGTCTGGGAATTTGCGTAAGGCTGTAAAAATGTTTCCATAAAGCCTTCGGTTCGAGATTTAATATTTCTTTGCTCATTATTTTATGTTATTAATTAATACTTTCCAACTTATCCTTATAAACATTTACAA
>CAYOZZ010000205.1:0-8496 GCA_964408535.1 uncultured Bacteroidales bacterium
TATTTTACAAGGGAGACTGAAATTAAAAACATACATATCTTCATTATTTAAAAGGAAGGTATGTGCCGTTTTTTCATTTAATGACCCTCTTCCTTTTTTAATGATGGGCATTTTATTGCCTTATTTAGCACGTAAAAGATAGCTTATGGCAATTAAAATATGGTTTGATATAGTAAATGTACCTCAGGTTCATTTCCAACTTGGAATTTATTCCGGGTTGAATAAAAGTAATTATAATGCTATTTTTACTGTTCGTGATTTTTTTGAAACGGTTAAACTTTTTGAATTAAAAACAAATTCGGAGTATATAAAAATCGGGAATAAATATGGTAAAAACAAATTGACGAAATTGTTATATGCTTTTGAAAGGTTTGTAAAGGTTCACAATTTACATGCAATTTATGACGTAAGTATCTCAAACGGAAGTGAAGAGGCGATTTTGTCATCCTGGTTAAGAGGAAAGGGCTCTATTGCATTTGGTGATAATGATACTGCTCCACAATGGACTTATGCACGATTCGTTGATTTTGCCTTTTTCCCTACGGCAATTGATAAACAAATACTACTTAAACAGGGATTAAAAGAAAGAAAGCTTATTTTCTATGAAGGATTTAAAGAAGATATCTATATAGCCGATTATATTCCGGATGCCGCTTTCCTAAATAAATTACCGTTTACAAACTATGTATTAGTGCGCCCGGAGAATGTTTTTGCAAATTATGTTAACAAGGATTCAAATATATCAATAACTCATGCTATATTAAAAAGACTAACAGAGAAAGGTATAAATGTCCTTTATTTACCAAAATATAGCATAGATAAGGAGTATGCAAAAGGATTAAAAAATATTTTTATGCCTGATGCGCCTATTAACGGTTTGGATGCTTGCTATTATTCTAATGCCGTCATCACCGGTGCCGGTACTTTGGCAAGAGAAGCCGCTTGTCTTGGCGTTCCTGCATTTTCTTTTTTTGCCGGTTCCAGATTACTTGCTGTTGATAAAAAAATGATAACTGATAAAAGAATGTTTCATTCAAGAAATCCTGATGAATTAGTAAATAAAGTAATAACTTCAAATAAAAATCAACCTGATTTGAGCCATTCCAAAATTGTAAAAAATCAAGTTATCAATAAATTAGATGAAGTTATCAATAAATTATTAAGCTAAATATGAAAGACTTCACCTTTGATATATTTATTAATCTGTTAAATGTTTTCCGTGAAACCGGATATAAAATAATCACTTTTGAGGATTATTTAACATCTGATAAAGAAGGTAAAATACTGATATTAAGACACGATGTTGACCGGTATCCTTTGAACACGTTAAAGATGGCAACACTTGAAAAAGAGAACGGTTTCAGGGCAACATATTATTTCAGAATCATACCTTCGGTTTTTAAGCCCGAAATATTAAAAAAGGTTTATGAATTGGGTCATGAAGTTTCATATCATTATGAAGATTTAAGTATCACGAAAGGTGATTTTGAAAAAGCGATAAAGCATTTTGAGGAAAGTTTAAACAAGATAAGAAAATTTTCTCCTGCAAGAACAATTTGCCGTCATGGAAGCCCTTTGTCAAAGTGGGACAGTAAAAGACTTTGGGAGAAATATGACTATAAAGATTATGGAATTATCGGCTCTACTTGTTTTGATGTTGATTATGATGAGGTGTTTTATATTACTGATAACGGATGGGGATGGAACAATACATCAGTGAGCGTAAGAGACAAAGTAATATCAAAATTCGATATTCCTATTAACAACACGTTTCATTTGACGGATTTGATAAAAAACGGTATGCTGCCCGATAAGGTTATGATTAACGCACATCCCGATACCTTTTTTGATCCGGGATTAAAATGGACGGTAAATATGTTAAAAATAAAAACTAAAAATATAATAAAAAGGCAAATTGTTAAATACAATCTTATAAAATAACTATGTGCGGAATATTTGGTGTTATAGCAGGTAAAGATTCGGGTTATGGAAAAAAATTCCTGCGGGATTCTCTTTTAAAGTTAGCCGTTCTATCCGAAACAAGGGGTAAGGATTCCTCCGGCCTTTGCCTTTTTAACTCAAAAGATAGAAAACTTAATGTTTTGAAAGGTCCGGTTCCGGTTTCCGGTTTGATTAAACAAAAAGAGGTAAAAGAGGCATTGGAAAATACATTCGGCTTTGATAATGAAACTGTTTTCGGATTCGGACATGCCCGCCTTGTTACTAACGGTACACAATTGAACGATGCTAATAATCAGCCGGTTATAAAAGATGGGGTTATAGGTGTGCATAACGGAATAGTGGTGAATGTTGATACTCTTTGGGAAAATCATCCTGAGATTAATCGTGAAAATGAAATTGATACCGAAGTGTTATTGGCTCTTGTCAGGGCAAATATATTAAAAGGTAAATCGCTTGAAAGTTCCGTTTCGGATTCGGTAAACCACGTTTTTGGTACTGTTGCAACTGCAATGGTATTTAATGATCTTGATAAGTTTGTACTGGCAACAAATAACGGATCGCTTTATACAATTCATAACGGTAAGGATATTTTATTTTTTGCTTCCGAGCGGTTTATGTTAAGTGAGTTTGAAAGAAAGACGAATCTTTCGGTTATCGGAGAATATGAATTAAAACAGATAAAACCTGATAACGGGATAATTATTTCATTATCAGGATTTGCTATTTCTGAGTTTTCCTTTTCGGATGTCACATCTGACGATAAGGAGATTTTAAATACGGAAAAGTATCCGGTTGAGGTAAACGGTATAGACCCTCATAAAGAACAATTATCAACAGTGGTGGATTTAAATGTAATTCATTTGAATCCGCAGGCTGAAAAAGAAAAAGCTCTGTTGCAATATCCGGTTGAGAGAATTAAGCAGTTGAAGCGATGTACGAAATGCCTGCTGCCTGAGACATTTCCTTATATTGAATATGACGGGAAAGGAGAGTGTAATTATTGTAGGAATTATAAGAAAAAAAATCAGCCGAAACCGCTTGATGAACTGAAAAAACTGGTCGAACCTTACAGAAAAAGTTCCGGAGAGCCTGAGGTTTTGATTCCGCTGAGCGGTGGTCGCGACAGCACTTATGTTCTTCATGTAATAAAAAAAGAGCTTGGGTTGAATGCAGTGGCATATACTTATGACTGGGGTATGGTTACCGACCTCGCAAGAAGAAACGTGGCTCGTATTTGCGGAAAACTCGGGGTTGAGAATATTATTGTTGCCGCTGACATTCACTGGAAGCGAAAAAACATCAGAAATAATATTACTGCCTGGCTCAGGAAACCGGCTCTCGGAATGATACCTCTTTTTATGGCCGGTGATAAGTTTTTCTTTTATTATGCCCATAAAATTAAAAAACAACTTGGAATTAACCTTGAGATATGGGGTGTTAACGAACTGGAAAATACAAATTTTAAGACGGGTTTTGCAGGTTTAAAACCTCAGTTTGATAAAAAGAGAATCTATTCCTTATCACTGCAAAATAAGTTAAAACTGTTTGCTTTTGTCGGTAAAAATGTTTTGCAAAGTCCCGGCTATATTAATCAGTCCGTAATTGATTCGCTCGGGTCTTTTGCTTCAAGATATTTTACTCCAAAGACCGATTATTACCACCTTTTCGATTATGTACAATGGGATGAAAAGCATATTGAAAATACAATTATAAATGAATATGATTGGGAAAAGGCTGTGGACACAAAATCCACCTGGCGTATAGGTGATGGTACGGCAAGTTTTTACAATTATATTTATACACGTGTTGCCGGATTTAGCGAAAACGATACGTTCAGAAGTAATCAGATACGAGAAGGTATGATCACGCGCGAAGAAGCATTGAATCTTGTTTATGAAGAAAACAAACCTCGATATAACTCTTTGAAGTGGTATCTCGAAATAATAGGTCTTGATTATGAAAATACAATAAAACGTATTAATGAAATACCTATGTTATTTTAAATTATTAAAATACAACTGTAATGAAAAATATATTAACTCCGGTTGTAATATTCTTTTTGGCAACGGCAGTTTATTCTCAGGATAACTCACCCTATTATCTTGATAATACATATAATAAAGTCATAGAATATCTTATTAACAGCGGTAAAATTGATATAACCCATCCTTTGAATCAACCTTTTACAGCCGGACAGGTCTATAAAGCAATTGATATATCGAAAAATGTTGACAATGATGACTACTGGTCGTCGGTATTAAAAAAAGATTTAAAACGGTATTTACCTGACGAAACACCGAAAGGGCGATTACTACTTGGAGCCACGGGAAACGGATCTCTGAAACAGCAGGAAGATGAGTTCGACTATTCGATTGACGGTACGTTTTACGGTTCGTATAATTATAAAAATATTCTTGTTTGGTACGGATATACTGCAAGTTCGGATTATCTTGATGATACGTTGTATTTTGGTACGACAGGTAAATTACAGAATAAGGTATATGGCAGAGCCTCAACATCTTATATGAAGTATAATTCAAAATACTTTAATGTTTTTTATGGGAGGTTAAGCCGTAATTTCGGTTTGACGAATTCTGTCAGTCTGATACGTTCGCCAAATCCCTATTCCTATGATAATTTTTCATTTTCCCTGTTTAATAAAATACTGAAATATTCATTTTCTACAACCAGACTGGAAGATAAATACGGTTATGATATCCGTGAGGACAGTATTCCGCAATATGACTGGTATAAACGGTATATTTCATTTCACAGACTCGAAATATCCTTTTCAAAAAACTTTAAGTTTGCTTTTTCGGAAAGTATCCTTTACGGTGGAAAAGATCAGGCTCCTGTTCCTGCCTATATTAATCCTGTAAATATTTTGTTTCTTGCTAAGATGAATGACCGTAAAGGCCTTGAGGAGGGTAATGCAAATGCATTATCCGCTATAGAAATATATGCCAGACCTTTCAGGAAAATGTCGGTTTATGCACAATTCCTGATTGATGATATGGATTTTACAAAGGAACTGCGATCAAAATATCCCGATAGGATCGGTTTTACGTCAAATATTGCATTTGCTGACATTATTCCACTGTCACAGATTAAATTGTTCTATACCCGTATTAGTAACTGGACATACAATTCGTTTTACACTTATGGAAATTATACATTCTACGGTAAAAGTATAGGGTTTCCTAAGAACGGATTTGAAAATTATGGAATAGAGGTAGATGTATTTAAATTGTCAAAGGTGTATTTCTCGGCAATATTGCAATATCAAAGGGAACGAGAGCAGGATTTGGAAACCCATTATGATTATACAAAAACTGATTTTCCTGTCGGTATAAGCCAAAATATGTTCGGAGCATCAATTGATATTAATTATATTCCGTCTGTTTTTATTAGTTCATCGCTTGGTATAGAGTATCTGTCGGTAAGTAACTATTTGCACATTCAGGATAATAGCAGGAGCTTTTTTAATGTCCGTTTGACTCTGAGGGCAAACGGAGTGTTTAGTATATTTACAAAGAATAAATAGTTTTTGTTTTGCAACTGAAAATTCTGATTGACATAGGTCATCCCGGCCATGTGCACCTTTTTAAAAATCTTTATCACGACTTAATAAACAGGGGGCATAAAATAGTTGTTACAGTTAAAGATATCCCTGTTGCAATAGAATTACTTGATTCGTTTCATATACCGTATATTATTATTGGGAGAAAACCGGATTCAATTTCAGGTAAAATTTTCAGTCAAATTGGTTTTAATTACAGGACTTGGAAAATAATAAGAAAGAATAAAATTGATATCGGGATAGGCACATCATTTACTCTTGCACAGATTTCAAAGATATCAAAAATGAAGTCAATAATCCTTGATGACGATGACGATGATGTTGAACCTTTTTTTGTAAAATTTGTACATCCTTTTTGTGATACTCTTCTTTCTCCCGATGTTCTGAAAGGAAAAAGAAAAAGAAAGGATACTGTTTACTACCCTGGATTTCATGAACTGGCTTATCTCCATCCTAACAGATTTAAACCTGATGAGGGGGTTTTAAAGGAAATTGGACTTCAAAAAGAAGATACTTTTTTTGTCTTACGCTTTAACGTATTTAAGGCTCATCATGATGTCGGAGCAACCGGTTTAACGATAGAGCAAAAATTGAAGTTGGTCGAGTATCTTCAACCTCACGGTAAAATTTTTATTACAACTGAAAGAAATATTGAACCGGAGTTGGAAAAATATCGGTTAAGCATTTCTTTAGATAAGATTCATTCGTTAATATATTTTGCCGGCTTGTTTATTGGTGACAGTCAAACAATGACAAGTGAAGCGGCGGTTTTGGGTACCCCTTCGATAAGATGTAACAGCTTTGTGGGGAGGATTTCCTATCTTGAAGAAGAGCAACACAGATATCACCTGACATTTGGGTTTAAACCTGACGATTTTGATAAATTGCTTGGTAAAGTAAAAGAATTGTTATCAACTTCAAACCTGAAAGAAGATTTTCAAAAACGGCGGCAAAAATTACTTGACGATAAAATTGATGTCACATCATTTCTTGTCTGGTTTGTCGAAAACTATCCTGAAAGTGTAAGGATAATGAAAGAAAATCCTGAGTATCAAGAGCGGTTTAGGTAGGGGAAAGGGGAGATAGTTGAGCGATGAGAAGTTGAGTGAACGGGATGTGTTTTTAACATTAAATACAAAAGTATGGCACAAATAAATAGTTTTCGGGATTTAATAGTTTATCAGAGGACATATAAATTTGCTTTGGAAATTTATTCCAAATTAATGTCTGGATATGATGAAATAAGAAAAATGCATATTTCAATGATGAATTCACCGGAAAAATTTTGTAAATAAATAAATTCACTTCTCACTTTCTCATCTCTAAAGAAATGGATTTCACAATAAATACACACGAGCAGCTAATAAAAGCTTTGGTTGATTCCGGTTATAGCTTTGTTACCGTTAACAATTGTTATGTAACCGATAAACCTAAAGTCGCCGTTTTACGCCATGATGTGGAGGCGAGGTATGAGAATGCACTGGAGTTTGCTAAGATTCAGCATAAATATGGAATAAAGGGAACATATTATTTCAGGATTCTGGATAAATGTTTTAAACCTGACATTGTAAAAGAGATTGCTGCAATGGGTCATGAAGCCGGATACCATTATGATGACCTTGCAAAATGTAAAGGAGATTTAAATTGTGCAATAAAGCGGTTTGAAAAGAATTTAAAACTATTGAATGATATAACTCCAATAAAGACTATTTGTATGGATGGTTCTCCGCTTTCAAAATATGATAATAAGGAGTTGTGGAAAAAATATAATTACAAGGATTATGGTATTGAAAGTGAACCTTATTTTGATATTGATTTTAAAGATATTTTATATCTGACAGACACCGGACGTATGTGGGACGGTAATAAATTTAGTGTTCGTGATAGGGTAGAGTCATCACTGAACGGAATTAGTTTCCATTCCACAAACGACATCATAAATGCAGCAAAGGAAAACCGTTTACCTGCTAAGATAATGTTCACATTTCATCCGCAGCGCTGGAACGATAAGGCTTTGCCGTGGGTGAAGGAGCTGGTATGGCAGAGGCTTAAGAATATTGGTAAAGGGGTGCTGGTTGGTATTAGGAAGTGAGGAGTGAGTTGGAACAGAGAGAGAAAGGGAAGATGGGACCGAGGGAAAAGGGGACTGAGGGAAAAGGGGACTGAGGGACTCAGGGAGAAGGGGAAAAGAAGAGAAGACATTAATTTAAAATCAAAAATCTATGCTATGAAAATTCGCACACACAAAGATCTTGAGACTTATCAACTGGCTTTTGAAACATCAATGGAGATTTTTGAATTAACAAAGAAATTTCCAAAAGAAGAAAAGTATTCCCTGACTGATCAAATCAGACGGTCTTCTCGTTCTGTTTGTGCAAACCTGGCCGAAGGTTTTCGCAAAAGAAAATACCCGAAATCTTTCATAGCCAAACTATCCGATTCAGAAGCAGAAGGAGCGGAAACTCAGGTATGGCTTGATTTTTCGTATGCATGTAAATATATTGATGAGGATACCTATTTAAACCTTTTTGATAAATATGATAAAATCCTTGGCAAACTTGTTAATATGGCAATTCACCCGGAGAAGTGGACATATTAAACCTCTCTCTTTCTCTGCGTCACTATGTCCTTTGTCTCTCAATCTCTTTGTCTTTTAAATTTTATTTATTTTGCAGAATGTGAAGAACCAGGTTAAGAGGATTTTGGTTGGACGATAGGGCGATTGGACGAAAGAGCGATGGGCCGAAAGGGCGAAAGGGCGAAAGAGCGAAGGAGCGATTCTTCATTTCGTCTCTCAGTCTCTCAGTCTCTCAGTCTCTCAGTCTCTCAGTCTCTCAGTCTCTCCCTCGCCCCCTCGCTCAGTCGCTCCCTCGTCAATAATGAGTCCTGAAAGGTTGAGAAGTGAGGTTTGGCAACCTGTAAGGTTTGCGCAAAAGGCTGAGCGCCCGGAAGAA
>CAYOZZ010000206.1:0-4526 GCA_964408535.1 uncultured Bacteroidales bacterium
CTTATTAACAACAGAGTTGAAAATGTTAACGGTAAATACGTTTATGATATTGATTTGTCGTATGCGAAACCGGGAATATACTTAGTGCGCCTTGGTTCGGATTCCTTTGGCAAGATAAAAAAGATTGTTGTCAGGTAGTTAATTAAAAAGTTGAAAATTGTAAACTGTTTTTCCTGAGCAGATTATTAAATTTGCTTTGCCGTCATTGTTCAGGCTGCCGGTAGCAATACCGCTTGTTCCTGAAATATGCATATTTGAGAATGCGCGGCCGCTTTTGTCGAAAATGTACACCTCCTGTGCCCCGGAGTCGGTTATTGCAAGGTATCGCTTATTGCCGGTTATGAAAAATACCGGCTTTACGGTTATCTTATTGTCAAAGGTGTAGCTTAGAAGTTCCTTTTTGAATTTGTCGAAAACGGTAAGTCTCCTGTTGTCAAGATAGATAAAATCTTTTGAGTTATCACCATTGAAATCCTCATAAAGGAAAAAGTGGTTTGGTGAAAAGGTGCCGAAACTCGTTGTTTTTGTTTTTCCTTTTGCACTGATGTATGTCAGTTTTCCGGCTTCATCGGTCGTCAGGAATATTCCCTTTCTGCTGTTCGTTTCATTTTTGTAAAAAACGGAATTTTTAGCCCTGACAAATTTCCTTTTCATCCTTATTCTTGTCTCGCCTCTGCGGTTTGTTATGGTTACGTTACCGTTTTTATCGGTAACCAGCAAATAATCCTTACCGCCTGCTCTGATATGTTCGACGGGATAAGGCACGCTCTTTTTCATCTGAATTTTGTTCCACCCTTCAACCTGTTCTCCTTTGATATTATAATCATAAATCCTGTTGTCTTCAAGTGCAAGCATCAGACGGTATTTCCCGTCATTATCATAGTCAAATACCGACAAGCCGTTTGTAGCCGAGGTCTCGAGTCTGACAGGATATCCTGTAACGTAATTCCCGAGAAGGTCAATCAGATAAAGGTAGTTCCTGCTGTTAAACAGATATTGATATTTCCTGTTTTGATAATAATCTACAAGAAAAACGTCGCTTTCAGGGGTTTCGCGCAGGGCTTTTTTCCACTTGATTACTCCCTGATGATCAATCAGATACATATTGTTATGTTCGTCAAAAACGATAATGTTTAACTTTCCGTTTTTGTGATTTCTTATCAGGTACGGCTTCCCCTTGATGTTTGCATCAACCCCTGTTTCCCAGTTTGTCGGATTTTCTTCCCTGTAATCGGGGTTATACTTCAGATAAGCATTTGTATAGTACATCTTGTTGATATAGCTAAACTGAACGGCAAAACCTTCGAGGGTAGTAACTGTCTTTAAATTGTCATTAATAATCATTTTAAGATTTTGCGACAGTAAAGGAACAAAAACACCGGTTGATTTTTTTACATTGCAATAGAGATAGATGTTGGAGCTTTCGGCAATATTATCCGAAAATTCACGATAATTGAAATTTTCGGCGAGTGTTTTTCTGATATAAAAAGAGTTTATCAGATGCATTAAACTTTCCGGGTCATTAGCAAAGACAATATAATCCTTAATTGCGATGTAATAGTTCTTTTTTATTCCTGCAAACCAGGGACCGAACAACTTCGGCAATAATCCGGGAATGTCTATCCGTCTTATTAAATATTCGTTGTACTCACGCGAAAATTTCTTGTTTTTCGAATGTTTTAATACATTTTCACTTATATTCTCAAGCAGCTTGATAGCATTTTTAATATCGTTTGTGTGAAAAAAGGCATAAGTGTTTTCAGGAGGATTATTGTTACCTGAAACAAGTGCAATACCGGTTTCGTCGGTTATCCAGGAGAAAAACTGCTTCTGAAGTTTAATACCGTATTTCCGGTTCATTGATTTTAATCCCGCTTCATAGTCTGAAAGTCTGCCGGTTTTTTTCAGATATTTTTTGTATCCGGCAAGATATTTTCCGAAACTCTGAAAACTCAGGTCTAAAAACAGTGAAATGTTGTAGGGTAAAATCCCGGGTGCTTTTATACTTTGCGGTTCCTGACCGAAACAGGAGAGATATTGCGACAGCGAATCGGAGGCAATTGTGTAGCCGTTAAGAAGTATCTCATCCTTTTTTATTATGAGGTCTGTCTCGGTCCATAGTCCGAAATCAGTCAGCTTACCTGTCGTTTTTTGAGTTTTACTGCTTAATAAATTCGGTTTCAGTTTGTCGAGATACTCAAGATTAAAATAGATATTGGCATCCACTTTTTTGCCGGCTGTATTTCGCAATTTCAGGTAGCTGTTATCATTTTCAAAAGAAACCTCCGAATTAAGTCTCTCAATAGATTTTTTCACTAACAATTTATTGAAACTTCCGATTAAAAGCCCCTTGTATGAAGTGAACGAAAATGTGTTTTTATTTTCAGACAGAGATATCTCACTGATAATTACTTCTTTATACTTTGTGTAACTCTGTTTCCCATTTATTAATTCGGCAAGTGATTCGGCCGAATAATCTTGTTTGCCGGGAGGTATTTTAACAATATACAATAATCCGGATGAAAGAGAATCGCCCGGATGAACGGAAATAACCATTTTGTGATTGCAGAAAACGTTGCATAATTCTTCATTATGCTCTGTCAGAGAATCGAAGTATTCGAGTTGCCCGTTAAGCTTGTTAATCTCGTTAATTCCGGTAAGTTCGCTCCAAAGATCGGAAACTGTTGTCAGCTTTTTGACAGTAGCAACAGGGTTATTCATTTCGATGAAAAGTGCCGAATTTCCCGGGATTGCCGAAATACAGGATGCCGAAGGATTGTTATACACCCTGTAATATTTATAGCCGAAGTACCCGGCTGTCACAAGGACTACAATAGTAATTGCGGAAAAGATATACTGCCTAATGCTTGTCATTTTATCTTTTTACTTTCAATGCAAAAATATATAATAAAAATTATCAACTCTTAATTATTTTTAATTGTTAAACCCGAATTATGCAATAGCCTGTTAAAAACAGTATTTTTTTTAAAGGTAGAAAATTTCTAAAAGTTTATTACGTTTGTAACCTTAAAACGGATAAAGATTTTATGAAAATTAAAATTAGGATTATAATATTGGCAGCTATTTCCGGTTTCCTTATCAGTAGTGGTTACGGGCAGAGAATTCAGGGATACGGAGTTGCCGGAATAAACCTGACCCAGGTTGACGGAGATGAGGTTTACGGATTTAAGAAACCCGGATTTAACGGTGGACTCGGAGCGACGATTCCGTTTGCCGGAAACTGGTCTGTCAGTCTTGAAATACTTTTTGACCAAAAAGGAGCAAAACAGAAGGCACAATACAATGATGTATATATTCCCGATACCACGATTGTTAATGGTGATACGATTCATTTCGACCATGTTTACAACGGAGCTTATAAACTTGATTTAAACTATGTTAGCGTGCCGGTTCTTTTTCAGTACACTGACCGCGACAGGATTACGGCAGGAGTGGGTTTTTCGTACGGGCAACTTGTGGGTATCAAGGAGTGGGAACATAACCGGTTGGTCGAAACTACAACATTAAACAGCGGAACATACAAGAAAAATGATTTTAATATTCTTGTTGATTTAAAATTCAGAATATATAAAAAAATCAAATTTAACATTCGTTATTCATACTCATTGGCAAAAATTCGTACCCGTGATTTTTACGACTGGTATGGCCAATATACCGAAACCCGTGATCAGTATAATAGCACGCTGTCGTTCCGGTTTATTTATGTTTTTAATGAAAAGCCGACAAAACCTGTTGATAAACAGAATAGCGGTTCGGATTTTTAATTTATTGTTAGTTTTGCCCAAAATGAATTTTTTATGTCGCAATATTTAACCTGGGATTTTTTATGGAAGTTTGTTAAATTCGGAGTTGTAGGATTTTCAGGTTTATTTGTTGATTTCGGGACAACTTATGTTTTCAAGGAGTGGTTTAAAGTTCCGAAATACCTCGCCAATGCAATCGGTTTTACATTTGCTGCTACAACAAACTATTTCCTGAACAGGGTCTGGACATTTCATAGTCACGATCCTGAAATAGGACTGGAATATACTCAGTTTTTTCTGATTTCATTGGTCGGGCTTGCAATTAATACTCTGATTTTGTGGGTGCTTCACAGCAAATACAACAAACATTTCTATCTGTCGAAGCTACTCGCAATAGCAGTTGTAACGATATGGAATTTTCTCGCAAACTACTTTATAACATTTGCATAAATTATAAAATCAAATGAACAATTTTTTCAAGACCTTTCTTGTCAGTTTCATCAAATGAATCAAAATCACGGCTGTCAACATCCAGAACACCAATAATTTTCCCGTTTTCATCTTTTACCGGAACAACAATTTCCGAATTTGTTTTTGAGTCACAGGCAATATGACCCGGAAATTTATGGACATCCGGAACGATTACCGTTTGACCTCTGTTTATTGCAGCCCAGCAAACACCGGTGTCCCTCGCAAGTTTAATACAGGCAACCGTTCCCTGATACGGACCGACCATTAGCTCACCCTTATCATCAAGAAGAT
>CAYOZZ010000207.1:0-1995 GCA_964408535.1 uncultured Bacteroidales bacterium
ATAATAATAGCGGTTCTTGAACGAATAAGTTTTTTCCACATGTTTTTTCAGCTGTCCCGTACGCATTTGGTGGTTATGAACGCATTATATCACAAAAGACACTTAAAAAGTAATAGAAGATGGTAGCGTTTCTCTTGAAAAATTATTAGTTATCGGAACAATTAAATTTGTCTTTAATGTTTTCTCTGATATTTCTTATGAAATATCCGCTGCTGTATCGTATCTGTGCTTAGAATAATAAGAGTTTAGATTTTTTTCATACAGAATGTCCGGTATATATTAAGTATTACTTTGTTTTTTTAAGACATGGCTGGAAATACCGATGAGAAGAAAGTCTGAAGGAGGATAATCTGCATGAATAGTTTCAAAGACTGTTTTTTTATACAGGAATTAGCCGCTCAAATACAGTTGGGTATTATTTTTTTAGACAACAGTTTGACTATCAGGTTTGTTAATGATGGGTTTGAGTCATTGACCAGCTTATCTAAATCAGATTTGATCGACAAAAAAATATATGAATGTGAAAAATATTTCAATGAGGATTTCTTAAACGATATAACACAAAATATTTCGTTGGATGGCAAGGCATACCGGTTGAAACCGGCTGATGAGACGGAAAAAATAGTTGCTGTAAGTTTATACCGCCCTCCAGAGCCGGTGTTTGGGGTTATACATACAATAGTTGCTATGAAAGATATTACCATGCAGGTGAATAATGAGCGTGCTGAGTCTATAAATCAGGCGGTGGTCACGCTTCATCATCAATTGAATTCGCCCTTGCAGGCGATAAATTCAAGTTCAGGGTTGTTGCGAAAAAATGCGTATCGCGACGAATCAGCGTTTAACAAATGTTGTCAGGTCATCGAGTATAATGTGGGAAAAATCGGGTACATCATAAAAAGAATGACAAATCTGGTGAATACGGGTGCTGTAGAATATGGTAACGAGACAACAATGATAGATTTGGAGAATTTCAAGGAACTCAAGGAGGTATTCGCTCATTTGCGACAGAATGCCGATGGCATCAATACGACCAGCCGTGATGGGATATTAATCATCGACGACAGTAAATCAGTTCATGATTTGATAATATATTATCTGAAAAAATATAAATACAGGATAGATAGCGTATATGATATGTTCGGGGCTTTGAAGTCACTAAAGAAACATTCTTATGAAGCTGTTTTTCTCGATATTAATATTGTTACCAGCAGTCAGCTTGATCTGGTCAGGCAAATAAAGGAAGCCGATCCGGAAATACTTATATTTGTGATAACAATATATTCAAGCATAGAGGTGGCATTAGAGTCATTAAAGAATGGCGCAGAGAATTTTTTTACTAAACCTTTAAATATGAAAGAAATAACTCCTTATGTGCATGAAATAATTCAGCGCAACCGCATTCATCGTTCACAGGTTGAACTGGTCTGCCAGTTACAGGAAGAAAATAATGAGTTGGAGAAAAAGTTGATTCAGGCATCTATTGACTCATATGTTTTGCATAAACAATATGAACAGGCAATGCTTAAAGACCGGTTAAGCGTATTGGGCAAGGTTGCTGATGAAATAGTCCATGACCTCAAAAGCCCGATGGAGATTATTGTAGGGTATACCGGTTTGTTGGAACAGCATAAACTTAATGATGCAGAACGAAATAAAATGATAGGCGTGTTAAAGAAAAATGGGAGAAAAATAATAGAATTATCCGAGAAATTGTTGATGTTTTCTAAAATTATCGAGTTAGAACCTGAAGAAATCAACATTTCCCTGTTTTTACAAGATATAATAGCTGAATACAGTAAGAAATGGGAACATGATGGGATTAAGTTTGAGTTTTACGCTCAAAGAAACCTGTGGGTTTGCGCAGATAAGAAACGTTTAGCACAGGTATTCCATAATCTTTTTCAAAATGCTTATGAAGCAATGGATAGGGGGGGGAACATTACCGTCAGGGTTGCTCGTGAAAGCGGGAATATTTATCCTAAAGACGGTCAG
>CAYOZZ010000208.1:0-3604 GCA_964408535.1 uncultured Bacteroidales bacterium
TGGGGACGTCTTGGCAGAAGGAGACCTTATTTCCTGACCGGAGCTATCCTTGCTTCAATAGCACTTTTTGTTATGCCGAACTCACCTGCTTTGTGGATAGCTGCCGGAATGCTTTGGATAATGGATGCTTCCATTAATATTTCTATGGAACCATTCAGGGCTTTTGTTGGAGATATGCTTCCGTCGGAGCAGCGAACGAAAGGGTTTGCAATGCAAAGCTTTTTTATCGGCACCGGTGCCATTGTTGCGTCGGCATTACCCTATATGATGACAAACTGGTTCGGGATTGAGAATACTGCCCCCGAAGGGATAATTCCTCCGTCAGTGAAATTTTCATTTTACATTGGTGGCGCAATTTTCTTTTTAGCAGTGCTATGGACAGTCATCAGAACGAAAGAGTATTCACCCGAAGAGCTTGAAGCATTCAGAGAGGAGGATCCTGTAAAGAAAAAATCGGTAGAGGAGGCAGATGAAATTTTGCCCGGAACGAAATTTATCAAAAGCAGTTTTTTGTGGTTTATTACCGGTGCGATTCTGACTTATCTTGTCTATTATTATAAACTTGAAGCTGAACTGTATATACTTGGTGTCGGACTGTTGGTTTTCGGTTTTGTGCAAATTATTACCGGAACACTGATAAATGCCGGAAACGATAAAAACGGTTTTGTAGTTGTTATCAATGATCTGTTTAAAATGCCGAAGACTATGAAGCAGCTTGCCATTGTTCAGTTTTTTTCGTGGTTCGCTCTTTTTGCAATGTGGATTTACACCACTGCAGCTGTGACAAGTCATATTTACGGTACTGAAGATTCCACATCAAAACTTTTTAACGAGGGTGCCGACTGGGTAGGAGTGATGTTTGCGGTTTATAACGGATTTGCAGCAGCCGTTGCATTCCTGTTGCCGGTTTTGGCAAAATATACAAACAGAAAGATTACACATCTGATAGCTCTGACAGCTGGAGGCCTTGGATTAATATCGGTTTATTTCTTTAACAACCCCAATATGCTTATCGTTTCAATGGTGGGAGTAGGTTTTGCCTGGGCAAGTATTCTTGCTATGCCTTATGCAATCCTGACAGGTTCATTACCACAGCACAAAATGGGTACATACATGGGAATTTTTAATTTCTTTATCGTAATACCTCAGATACTGGCAGCAAGTATTCTCGGATTCTTTGTGAAAAATGTTGCCGGAGGTCATGCCATTTATGCTCTTATCCTCGGCGGAGCCTCAATGATACTTGCCGGAGTATTGACATTGTTGGTAGATGATGTTGATGATCCTAACAGGAAACGGTGATTTGGAATAACCGGAATGCAGATAATTATGATTGTTGTGGTTTTTGTGCAGGATATGATAATCGCTACTTCAATTCAATATTACAGTTAGAGCATTTTAATCTGACAGTTGATTTATCTGCATTTTTACCGATTGTTTTCTCAAAAGTGTTTGCACCACTGATAAGCTCCTCTCTTTTTTCGAGTGACAAAATGGACTCCGGGCCTTCAAAATCAGTAAACTCCAGGTCGGCCTTCAGGATGTAATTCAGTTTGCCCAAATTAAGAATGTAGTCATTGTATTGTCCGGCAAGGGAGATGGTTTTAAATGCCGGGTCAATGTTTTCAATCTCAATTGTACCGCTTTTATCGTAGAATTTGAGCGAATTGTACAAGTGTCTGACTGCAATATCCGTAAAATTCCCTGTTCCTTCAAGCGATTCGAGATTATCAATACTGATTTTATCATTTTTTGAAGTGATAACAAAATCTTTTGCATCAGATATGTTGATAGTGGAAAACCTTGTATTGCCTTTTACATTTGTTATATTTTTAATGTTTATCTCCTTGCAGGAATAGCTGCAAAATTCAATATTTTCCAATGATTCGACAGTAGCTTTCCCATATCTGATATTGATTGTACTTTTGTCTTTATTGAGGATTAGTTTCCCTGCTTTTAGATTCACGTTTCTTAAATACATCTTCAGGGTTCCGGTGAAATCCGGTATTGTGACATTTCCAAAATTATTGGCAATATATATATTGTCAACGGATGAAGGAAGTTTTATTTGATAGTTAATGCTGTATTTCTTTACTTCGGCATTCTTTTTAAACCAGGGTGCATAAACGATTCCGTCTTTTTTGCAATTACAGATGTTTTTTATGTTTGAAAGGCTGGTTGTTGAACTGAATGAATATCTTCCTGTTTCATTATTTTCCATTTTGAACTCAGGGCTGATTTTCCCGATAAACCTTTCTGCGTCATCTTCATCCCAGGCAAGTACTTTTACAGTGACGGTGACTTTTAGTGTCGGTTTGTCCCAGCGGCTTATCTCAATATTGCCGAATGCATTCCACACATCAATATCCTTTACGGTTTCTTTATATTCCTTTTCAATGGTTTTTGATCTTGTTATTAATTTATCCTGTGAATAACCCGTGAATGCAATAAATAACAGAAATAGTGCAATGCTAAATCCTGTAACTTTTTTTCCTGTTTTCATAATTTTTGATTTTTTTAATTTCGATTAATAACCGGTTTAATACATCAATCTTTTGCTGCTGATTCAGAATAATTGCCCTGATTAATTCCTCCTGGTAACCGAATTCGGCAAGCTCCTTTTTATATTCTTCATACTGTTTGTCAAGTATGTCAATTTCATCAAAAAAGGGACTGAAGTATTCTTTATCGGGAATTGATTCATTATCAACTTCTTCCATTTTTTGTTCAATCATTTGAGCAAAGTAGAACTCGGTTTGTGACAGCTCCGACGACACCTCACAGTAATAGTCGTTTATCGCTTTTGAATTACGGTTTGCCGATATTATCAATATCCCGATTCCAGCAATTATAAGTATTGTGGCGGCAATACTTAGTCTGGTAAAAAGTCTTCTTGTTTTAACCTTTTGGATTTTATGTTCAATTCCTTTCCAGGCAACTTCCTTATCCTTCAGGAATGTCCTGTTTTCTTCAATTGTTTTTTTTACCGATTTTTCAAATTTATCTTTCATTTTTTAGTGTTGTTAGTCTGCTTTTCAACAACTGTTTTGCTCTTTGATACTGCGATTTTGATGTTGATTCGGTGATGTTAAGCATTTTCGCAATTTCCTTGTGTCTGTAATCTTCAATAAGATAAAGGTTGAAGATGACGCGGCATCCGGCGGGTAACTTTTCTATCTCCTTTTTCAAAATTTCAGGGCTGATTTCAACTTCCGTTTCGTCTTCATCTGCCGCCTCAGATGTGTTATCATTAAATTCCTCAAAGACAATCCGTTTTTTGTTGATGAAATTAACACATTCGTTTATGGTAATCCGTTTCAGCCAGCTTCCGAATTTTGATTCCTCTTTCAGTTTCCCGATTTTTGTAAAAGCTTTCACAAAAGAATCCTGCAACACCTCTTCAGCATCAGCATCGTTGTCAATGAACCGTCTGCAAATTGAAAACATTGCGTCCGAATACATTAAATATATCCTGTATTGAGAAGACCTGTTCCCCTTTTTGCAACTTCCGATCAGGTCAACCATATTTTCTTTATCCAATGAATTCAATACTTTTTGTTTTCTGTTTATAAAGACAGGGAGATTTTAAAAAAGACGGAAAAAT
>CAYOZZ010000209.1:0-4389 GCA_964408535.1 uncultured Bacteroidales bacterium
ACGGATGCCGTTTCTCAAACATTGATTTCAATGGGTGTTGATGAAGGTCAGATAGCAGCAAAGTTTAAAGGAAGTATTATCTCATCCGAAATAAATCCGAAAAACTATTTGTCGGAAGCGGTTGTTTTTAAGAAGAGATAATATTAAAACTACTGTGTCTTTGAAAAATTGCATAATCCGGGTTAAAGTTTCAGAAGAAAGGTAATCAAATTGCTATCGGATTCAAGACCCAATTTTTTACGCAAACGGTGCCTGATACTTTTAATTCCGCTTTCCGACTTAAAGGTAACGGCAGCAATCTCTTTGGTTGAAAAATTCAGTCTGAGCAAAGCTGCAAGTTTAATTTCCGACGGGGTGAGATCCGGGAACTGTTCAATCAACTTATCATAAAATTCGGTATGAACATTTTTGAAGGCTGTTTCAAACTCTTTCCACATATTATCTTTTGAAAATGACTCAACCTCTTTAATCAGGACAAATAAATCTTTTTTATGTTCAGTTGCAACATATTTTTCAATCGACTGAAGTTTATCCGTTATTGTTCTTAATGTTTCATTGTATCTCAGAAGTTCAAGCGATTTGGAAGCCAGTTCTTTATTTTTGGTCTCAAGCTTATTTTTAAGAATCGTATATTCCTGCTCTTTCAGTTTATCCTCTTTTTCGCGGAGCATCTTTTCGTTGCGTAACAGCTCATTCCGTTGCCTTAATGATTTGTTCCTCAGGGTATAGTTGACAAGGAAACTTGCTACTATAATAATCAGTAAAACTGCGACAAGTATCATCATCAGGTACCGGTCTCTTATCTCCCTGTTTTTTGCCTGAAGTGTTATTATCTCCCTGTTTTTTTCGCTGATTTTAAATTTATGCTCCATCTCCTGTACAATCTTCTCCTTATCGGTTGTAAATATCTTTTCATACAGTTCAATGTATTTTTGCAAATTGTAATATGCTGAGTCGGGTTTATTCATAGATGAGTAAATTTTTGAAAGTTGCAGATAAATCCTGCTTACTAATCTGTCGTTGTCAATTGTAGAAGATATTTTTAATGCTTCCAGAGATACCTGTTTTGCTTTGTGCCACTTTTTTTGTGCACTATACACATTGCTGATATCCAGCAAAGTAGTAACACTTCCGTATTTTTCATCCAACTCTTTGTAAATGTTCAATGCTCCCTGTAAATGATCCAGCGCACCTGTATAATTTTTTTTCTTTAACAAACAATTACCGATATTGTGTTTTGTGCCGGCAATAAACCGTTGATTGCCTGATGAGAGATAAATATCGTAAGCCTTTCTATAATATTTTATCGCACTGTCATTATTATTTTTCATCTGAAAAATATCGGCTAAACTGCAATAAAGACCTGCCATTTGAAGAGTGTCAGACTCAATATCCAGATATTTAAACGAACGGTTTAAATACTCAAGTGCCTTCTCGGGATTGTTTTGTACACGATACATATTCCCCAGAAAATTGTAACACATTGTCAGCCCCTTTTTATCATTGAGTTCTTCCTTCAACTTTATACTCTTGTTTATAAAAATAATTGCCTTATCATAATTTGATAAAAAAGCATTTGATCTTGCAATTTGAAAATAGACCTTCGAGATTTCGGGTTTATCCTTTTCCTCATCAAAAACTATCAGTGCCGAATCATAATAGGTCAGAGCAGTATTATACTTATCGTCATAATATGCCAAAAGTCCGAGATAAAAATATGACTCTCCGAGAAAGTGATTACTGTTTGATTCTTTTGATTGCTTTAAAGCTTCAAGAGCATACATTTTCGCCAGATTGTTATCCCTTCCTAACAACTTCTTGCAGTTATTAAGTTGTTGCCGAATCTGATTTTTATCCTCCGTTTTCTTTTTAATTGCAAATAAAGCAGCAGGATTCAAAAACATAAATATGATAACAAAACCGGTGAATAGAAGTGCTATATTTCTTTTACTGCTCACTTTAATCAGGTAATTTCTGACAAATTTAAATAAAATATTTTAAGGATATCTCAATTTCTTATTAATTATTTGTACTTTTAAGCCACAAATTAAAACAATCAATTATGAAAACAACTGCTTTTAAATTTGCTCCGATTATTTTATTGGTTAATGCCTGGTCATTAACATTTTCACAAACTAAAGTAATTGACTTTTCGGAACTGCCTGAATTTTATAAAGAGATGGCTATTCCCGATGTCAACAATAAAGTGCTTGTCGGCAGTGATGTTGCGACGGCAATTGACAACACGGAATCATCAAAAGATATTACAATTTTTCCCGGATGGCCGGTTGTCTATAACGGAAGTTCGAACCGTGGTGGTGTTTGGTGCAATCTGGATGAGGATACCGACGATGAGATTGTTTACTGTATCGGGCAAAAAGTTTATGCTTTTAACATTGACGGAACAGTTGTTGACGGCTGGCCACAGTCTCTTGCACTTCCGTCAAACGGAGCTCCGGCTTTCGGTGATGTTGACGGCGACAGCGAAGGTGAAGTTGTCGTTTCGGTTGCAACTGCCGGAACAGGAAGTAGCGGCAAGGTTTATGTTTTTGAAAAAGACGGTACACTTACCTACGGAAATCCTTTTAGTTTAAACGGAGGAGCTACAAAAACTCCCGTACTGGCCGATTTGGACGGAGATGATATAATGGAAATTATTGTTGAGGAAAGAAGTTATCCGACCGGATATATTTGTGCCTATTACGGAAATGGAACTACATATCCTGGCTTTCCGGTCGAAATGGATTATATTCCGGGCTCAGCAGTTGCCGTTGGTGATATTACCGGAGATGATATTCCTGAGATTGTGGGTGAATCATATTACAGTGTCTTTGCCGTTGATGTCAACGGTGATATTCTCGAAGGATTTCCTTACACAATGGGAAACGACAGGGTTTTTTCATATTCTACACCTGTTCTTGCCGATATGGATGGAGACGGAATCAGGGAAATTCTCGTGGGCGACCATTCATTATCAGCCGGTAACGGCGCTGTTCACGTATTAAAAAACGACGGAAGCCTATTGGACGGCTGGCCGAGATACACTGCTCAATGGATTTACGGCCCTCCTGCCGTTGGTGATATTGACGGCGACGGAAACCCGGATGTTGCCGTCGGAGACCAGGTTTTAAGCGGAACACCTGCATCAAGGGTTTATGTCTGGGACAACGGGGGAAATAACCTGCCGGGATGGCCTACGGCACTTATTTGGTCAATAAATACACAGGTCATACTTGCCGACCTTGATGGGGACAATGAAATTGAACTTATGTGGGATGACAATACGAGTGATGGCAAATATCTCGGTTATAACGGAGACGGAACCGTGATGAACGGCTGGCCGCTGTTGGTTGAAGGCGGTTCAACCTTTTTTATGAATCCTTTTATTGCCGATTTCAACAATGACGGAATAACAGATATATCAGGAGGTGCAATTGATATGTCAGGTAGTTACGATTGCTCACTCTACCTCTGGGATGCAGGTGTGGATTTTCATCCCGACATAAATGAACTTTCCGTTTTGCAATATAATGTTCGTCACGATGGTGTTTATATTGACAAATCACTGCTTAATGCCGCTTTCATTGGTAATCCTTTTGAAATTTGTGAAGGTAGTCAGGTTCAGTTTACCGATCTTTCAACAGGCAATATCTCATCATGGAACTGGACATTCCCCGGTGGTGAGCCTGCATCATCAACAGAACAAAACCCTGTCGTAACTTACAATTCTACGGGTCAGTATGATGTTTCACTGATAGTTTCGGACGGGACTAACAGCGATGAAATCTTAAAACAGGACTATATCAAAGTAGATTATGAACCCGAGATTCCCGAATCACCCGACGGACCTTCTGTGATAAATACATCAACCTCCCTGGTTGCTTTTTATGAAACTACAGCTATCAATGCCAATGATTATATTTGGGAACTGACACCCGATTCGGCAGCGATGGTTTTTGCCACAGATACTGTTACAAAGATAAAAGTTATGTTCGTTCCTTCATTTTCGGGAGAGGTGATCTTAAAAGTAAAATCCGTTAATGTTTGCGGAGAGAGTGATTTTTCGGAACCTTTGGTAATTGCCGTTAACCTTACCGGCATTTCAGAAGAGTTCAATAAAGATTTTTCGGTTTTTCCTAATCCTGCACACAATGTAGTTACAATACAATGTACCGAATCTGTTTTGAATCTGACTAAGAAAGTACTACTCTATAACATTTTCGGACAAATTATAAAAGAGACGGATTTTCAACCGGGCAGTAAAACACTGACGGTTGAAATAACGGATATTCAAAATGGAATATATTTTCTGAAAATGGAGTCTATGGATAGAAGTTTGGGGGTTTTTAAGGTTGTTATTAAGTAATTATATATAAATCTGTATTCTGT
>CAYOZZ010000210.1:0-16490 GCA_964408535.1 uncultured Bacteroidales bacterium
TATATCTACATTAGACTAATAATTCAGTCTAATTAGCTTTAATAATTTGTTTGGTAAAGCGCCCATCGTTTTCTCCCGTAACGGAAACACCTATGTCCCAAGCGTCCACGCTTGGAAATATATGGACAATCTTTCTGCTAATAGGAAATCCCGCCTTTGTGAACCTTTGAGCCTTAGTGTGTTCAATCTTTTAAACCGGGTTAAATTGTTGACAAGCCGGTATTAATAAGAAAGTAGTGAGATTATGAGTAGGAATATAATAAAATATATCCTGAGAATTACCGCTAATCTCCCGGTCTCAGCCCCATCTCCTTTCCAAGCTCAATCATAAAGCCGAAAGCCTCATCATAATCGTTTTTAACTTTACCGTCAAGAATAGCTTCACGGATTGCATTTTTAATATCGCCGACCTCTTTACCGGGTTTAATGTTAAATGTTTTCATAATGATTTCGCCTGAAATCGGCGGTTGCCAGTTTCGCAGCCTGTCTTTCTCCTCCACCTCAATCAGTTTTTGGCGTACCAGTTTGAAGTTATCAAGAAATTTCCTGACCTTCTCTTTATTTTTTGATGTTATGTCGGCTTCACAAAGCAGCATCAGGTCGTCAATATCATCACCGGCCTCGTAAAGAAGTCGTCTGATAGCCGAATCGGTCACATGGCTTTCCGATAAAATGATGGGTCTTAAATGCAATCTGACCAGCTTCTGAACATACCTCATTTTGTCGTTCATCGGTAGTTTCAGGTTCCTGAAAACAGCCGGAACCATCTTTGCCCCGAGAAACTCATGGCCGTGGAAAGTCCAGCCTGTCTCAGGTTCGTATCTCTTTGTCGCCGGTTTTGCTATGTCGTGAAGTATAGCTGCCCACCGCAGCCAGAGGTTGTCGCTGTTTTTTGCCAGATTATCGAGAACTTTAATAGTATGATAGAAGTTATCCTTGTGCCCTTTTCCCTCTCTTACCTCAACGCCTTTAAGGTTACTCATCTGCGGGAAGATAATCTTCAGAAGTCCGCTTTCATCAAGCAGCCTGAATCCTGCCGAAGGTTCGGGAGCAAGGATTATCTTGTTCAGTTCATCTGCAATTCTTTCTTTTGAGACTATTTTGATTCTGCCGGCATTCTTTTTAATCGCCTCGAAAGTTTCGGGAAGGATATCAAATTTTAACTGTGTTGCAAAGCGTATAGCCCGCATCATTCTTAGCGGGTCGTCGGAAAAAGTTATTTCGGGGTCAAGAGGTGTGCGAATTATCTTTCGTTTGATATCGCCCATTCCGTCAAAAGGGTCAAGCAGGGTACCGTAGTCTTCCTTTTGCAGACTGATGGCCATTGCATTGATGGTGAAATCACGCCGGTTTTGGTCGTCTTCGAGGGTTCCGTCTTCCACAACCGGTTTCCTCGAATCGCGGCGGTACGACTCTTTCCTGGCTCCTACAAATTCAAGCTCCCATTCCGAAATGCCTGATACCTTTATCATTGCAGTTCCGAAATTTTTAAAGATATTGACTTTAACACCCTTGCCTATTTTTACGGCAACACGTTTTGCAAGTTCAATGCCGCTGCCGACAACAACAACATCAACATCGTGCGACTCGCGTCCGAGTATAATATCGCGAACATACCCGCCAACCACATATGCCGGGGCACCCATCTCTCCGGCAGCTTCCGAAATGACTTTAAAAACCGGTTTTTCTATGTATTGCCTCAATCCTTCAAATTTTCGGCAAAGGTAAATAAACTGATTGAAAAGATAAAAATTTGAATTTTATACAATTTACCGTACATATTTTTTGTCTTATGCGTGTATTCCGGTGTGCTGAGTTACTGGTTAAAGGCAATTCAGGTTTCAATAGGATTGTTGCGGAATCTGCTTGTATGACAAGGCAGGATTTGTTATATTTATAAACTATGAATCCGGTTGTTCATTCTTCTTTTCCTTCTTTTCCTTCTCAATCATATGTACATCAACCTGCGGGAATGGAATCTGTATGTCGTTTTCTGCGAGGATGTTGTATATTCCTATTGAGATGTCGCTTTTTGTTCCGATTCCGCTTTCAAACGGAACCCAGTAGAGCAGCCTGAAGTTGAGCGAACTGTCACCGAATTCATCAAACAAAGCTCTCGGTTCGGGATCTTTGAGAACTTCGTCATTGTCAAGTGCTACTTTTTTCAATAGTTTCAATACAACATTGGGGTCGGCACCGTAAGCCACACCAACCTTTATCTCAACTCTTCTCTTATTGTCGGATAATGTCCAGTTAATCAGCTGGTTCGAGATGAGATTGCTGTTCGGAACTACTACCTCGGCACCGTCGTAGGTTACAACATTACTGGCTCTTATACCTATCTTTTTAACTCTGCCCATCAGATTCTCAACCTCAATAGTGTCGCCTGACTGAATCGGTCTTTCATAAATAAGGATTAGACCTGAAATAAAATTACTCACAATATTTTGTAATCCGAAACCGATACCGACACCAAGAGCACCTGCTATAAGGCTGAATTTGCTAAGCTCAATACCTGCTGCCGAAAGGGCGAATATGATACCGAGAGAGACAACAAAATATCTTATGGTTACGGAAATTGCAGCAGACACACCGCGCGAAAGCTTTGTGCGGCTAAGCAGTTCGCCCTCAACGAAAATTCTGAAAAATACTGAAAATCCGTAAACTATAAGCAGAATTAAAATAAAGGTTAATAACTGGCTAATTGAAATTGTGATTGTGCCGATAGTTCTTTCCTGGTTAACGAAACCGGCAAGCCAGTCCATTATAGGTCTTGCCATATCAAAAGATACGGTTAAGGAGAAAAACCAGTATCCGATTATCAGGATATTTATGATTTGCATTGACCTCTTTTCGATTATGTCCCAAAATTTTTCCATTCCGGGTAAATTTCCGGTTTTCCCTATCTCAATTGTTGCTCTGACAACCGCTTTTGTGATTTTGGATATACCGAAAAGTACTATCGTGAATTCCGGGACATGGATAGCCACTCTTGAGAAGAGAACCACAACATTAAGAAATCCGAAAAGATTCGCAATTAACGCAAACAGATAAAATGCAACCACAAAATAGGCCAGAATCCTTGCGAATTTTTTGAAGTCGCTCATTTTTTTGAATCCCGACCAGTATGACGGCTTCAGATATTTGTATAGTAAAGCGATTCCGAGTATCTCTTCGAACAGCAGGTAGTATCTTGATAAATTACCGAAATACCAAAAGAATATTTCCAGATTGTTTATAATCAGCAACACTATCAGTTTAACAATAATCTTTTTATCCTCGGGGTCAATAAATGAGGCAAGAATAAACCTCATATTAATAAGCAGCAGCAGTGTCAGAAGATTAGAAAAAACCAGCGGCTGGAACGGGAAAAGAAGGTGGTAACTGACAAGCATAATTGAACCGAGCGTTATGAAAACATTGTCGTCAAGAATCCTCATAATACCTTTGTGTCCGCTTTCGGAGTCGTCAATACCAAGTGAGGTGTATTTCCATCTCAATGTGAAAAATATCAGCGTGATGATAAGAACGGTCAAAATAAGTGAGCCTATTTTAACGGTGTTCAGATAATTCATCATATTCTTGGCATTCTCGTGCCAGGCTTTTCCAAGTCGGTGTTTCGGATTATTGACATCCTCACTGCTAAGACCGACTTTCCACAACGGAGGCGATACGGCACTAAACAGGTTATCTCTTTTCAACTGCTGAAGACGTACAACATCTTCAATTATACTATTGTTGAATGTTATGAGGTCTGTAATTTCATCTTCAAGTTTAAGTAAATAGAGTCTCTTTTCTTCAAATTTACGGATGTTTTCTCCAGCTGTTTTTATCACGTTTTCAATTCTGTTAATCAGTCCTTCAGGAAGATTTTTGTTCTTTTCCTTCATTAAAGTTAATACCCAGGTGTCTTTTATCTTTGTGAGTTCGTTAAAGTTTTTTTGAATTGTTTGTAAATGGCTGCTGACAATACTCCTCATCCCAATCAGTTTGTTGTTAAAACCTTCCCACGAGCGGTAAGTGCTTTCAAGAAAATAGGTGGAAAGGTTGTTCGGATTAAACTTCCTGAATTCATCAGCTTCCTTTTTCAGGAATTCGGAATAATTGTCAATGGTTATGTCAATCTTTGTAACAGCAGGGTCAGGTTCAAGTTCATATCCCATTCTTATCATCTTTTTATGAACTTTTTCTATTTCATAATTGATGCTTTCAACCGGTATGGGTATTGATTTGTCAGTTGTTACCGTGTCGGGAGTATTTCCCTTCTGCTGTCCGTATGCAGGGATACGGTAACCTGCCGAAAATATTAACAGAACTGTAAATGCAAATATTTTTATTTTCATTTTATGTCAGTATATTTAAAACCGTTTTGAAATATGCTTCAAAGATATAATTTTCCCCGGTAAAACAGGAAATAAAATTCACCCTTATTATGCAATAGTAAAATCAAAAAAGTGTTAACACTAAACCGTAGTTTTGCCGGCTAATTCACTAATTTATAAAACTCATGGTGTTTAAGACAGGATTAATCCCTTATCAATACAAAATAATCATATGGTAATATCTCCATATCACTTTTTCCGGAAATAAAGGTATTTGAATTGTTAAAATAGTTGCGAAAAGCTGCCGCATTCTCATATTTCGGTAATCTGAAGGATATTTTTTGTCCTGACAGGTTTAGCAGTACAATTATTTCCGAATCGCCATCTTTACGTTTGAATGCAAATATCCTTTCCGGCGATGTTGTTTCGATTATGTTAAAGTTTCCCTGCCAGAGGGTTTTTGATCTGTTTTTTAATTCATTTAGTTTTTGAAAAAAAGGAGTCATCTTATCCTCTTTCCATTCGATAAAATCCTTATCAAAGAAATTCAGTTTCCTGTAATTTCCGGCTTCCTGACCCGAATATATCAACGGATATCCCGGTAAGGTGAATGTGAGAACCGAAAGAGGTTCAAGAAAATAATGCAGCCTTTCGATTGCCGAACCGTTCCAGGAGTTCTCGTCGTGATTGCATGTGAAGTTAAGTTGTGAGGCATTCTTCGGAAAGTATTCAAGTTCATTCTGAATTATTTTCCCAAGCTCAGCGGCAGTGATTTTTCCTGCTGCCACATCATTCATTGCGTGAAGCAGTTTCCAGTTGTATATTGTGTCAAAGGCATACTCAAGCAGGTCGTGGTTTTCGGTCTCGGCCAGAAAATAGAGCCTGTTTGACCTGTTCAGTTCATATCTTGCACGGTTCCAGAAAAGTGTCGGTACAAGATGGGCCATATCGCACCTGAAACCGTCAATACCTGTCTCCCTGATCCAGAATTTCATTTCACCGATCATTGCATCCCAAAGAGCAGGGTTGTTGTAATTAAGGTGGATAACATCTTCCCATTCGGGAAACGGAGGTTTGAAAGTACCCTCGTTATCCCTGTCGTAATATTCGGGATATTCTTTTGTCCAGTGATGATCCCAGGCTGTATGGTTTGCCACCCAGTCGATTATAACATACATTCCCAGTTTGTGAATTTCGTTAACCATATTTTTGAAGTCACCCAAAGTTCCGAATTCGGGATTTACTTCCGTATAGTTTTTTATCGAGTAATAGCTTCCGAGAGTGCCTTTTCTGTTTTTTTTCCCGATAGGCTGTACAGGCATAAACCAAAGAATGCCGGTACCGAGTTCTTTCAAACGTGGCAGGTGCTTCATAAATTCTTTGATTGTACCGCTTTTTGTATATTGCCGTAAGTTAACCTCATAAATCGTCAGATTATCTGCCCAATCAGGATGTTTTATTTTGCTAATTAACATAAAGTCATTTTATTTGCCGCAAATGTACGTATTTTGCAGAAAAGTTCTGCCGGCAACGGAATGAACATAACCCGGTATTGATTGTTGTTGTCTGATAAATCGGAAAGATGAGTGAAGTGAAGAATCCCTGCATTCAGGTTTGCAGATATGATGATAACGGTATTTGTATCGGGTGTTTCAGGACGATGCAGGAAGCGGCGGACTGGATGTTTCTGTCGTCTGAACAAAAAAGGGAAGTGATACGTAGAACTGAAGAACGAAAGAATACGATTCAGTCGGAATCAAATAGTTATGATTATTATGTATAAAATGATTTGAATTATGAAGAAGTTTATTCTGGTTTTTACAGTTGTGTATCTTGTGATATTTTCAGCCCGGGCACAGAACGACAGTATTCCGGCATTATCAACCGACAGGCCGACATACGGTTTTGCTCCGGTTGTCGTACCGAAAAGGTTTTTTCAGATCGAAACAGGAGTTTTATATCAAAAGGAATCAACGGATTTTGCAGATACGAGAGATTTGTATCTGGGACAAACATTGCTGAGGTATGGATTGTTTGATAATTTTGAGTTACGCTTTTCAGCATCATACAGGGAGCAGAAAATAACACCGAAAAATACTGATATTGATTCCGTAACAAGCGGAGTAAATCCGATTTCAGTCGGGTTAAAATTCAGAATGTTTGAAGGGAAGGGGATTTTGCCGGAATTGGGTTTCGAGGCTGATATGACTATGCGCCATATTGGTAAGGATGGTTTTCATCCTACCTACAGTTACCCGACGGCAAGAATACTTGCAGCAAATACTTTAAGCAAAAACTTTTCTTTTATTTATAATTTCGGATTTGCCTATAACGGGGAAAGTGCCGACGGCTTTTTTATTTGGTCGGGAGCTTTTGTTTATACTGTTTTTAACAAAGCCTCTTTTTATGCGGAAATGTATGGGAGTTTCGATCATAATAATATGCCGACAAATAATATGGATTTCGGATTTATGTATGTATTTGGACATAATATCCAGCTGGATATCTCGGGAGGAAAAAGTTTTACGAGTACGACAAGCTATATAAACGCAGGTTTTAGCTGGCGGATACCGGAATAGAGTTAATTATTCGACAAATTTACTACTATGAAAAAAGTTGGAATTTTTTACGGTTCAACAATGGGACGAACTGAAAAAGTTGCTAAAATGCTTCGGAATGAATTGGGTAAAAGAAATGCCGATATCTACAATATTAAAGATATATCAACCGGAGATATCTTAAAATATGATAATCTGATATTCGGAACCTCAGCCTGGGGAATAGGTGATATGCAGGACGACTGGGAGGATTTTATTGATACACTTGCTGAGATGGACCTTTCGGGAAAAACAATAGCCCTTTTCGGGCTGGGCGACCAGAAGACATATCCCGATAGTTTTGCCGACGGTCTCGGAACACTGTTCTGCCGGTTGCCGGATAAGTCGAATGTCGTAGGTCAATGGCCCGTTGACGGCTATAAATACTATTGCTCGACAGCCGAAAAAGACGGAAGGTTCGTAGGACTTGTTATTGACGAGGACAGCCAACCGGAACTCACGGAGGTAAGGGTTAAAAAGTGGGCATCGCAACTGAAGAAAGAGCTGAAATAAAAAAAGTCCCTCACCGAGGGACTTTATAATTTCAAATAAGAAAAAAGTCTTATTCTTCAGGATGAATAGCCTCAACAGGGCAAACATCAGCACAAGAACCGCAGTCTGTGCAAATGTCAGGGTCAATTACATAGATATCACCTTCTGAGATTGCCTCAACCGGACATTCATCAATACATGTACCACATGCAGTACAATCATCTGTTATTACGTATGCCATAGTAAAAATATTTATTGTTTTAAAACAGGTGCAAATGTATAAATATTCTTATCCGTGACAATTGTAATTAAATATTTTTTTGAAATTAATTTAATAAAACGGTTTATTCTGTTGTTTATTAATAGTTTAGTGAAAAAATAATTTTTTGCCCCGGTTGTAATTTTTTTGTATTTTGTGCGTCTTATTTATATAGAAATGAAAAAAATCAATAAAAATATCAGGCTGACTTTCGCAATTGCTTCTGTTGGGTTTATAGTTGCAATCTTTGTTTTGGAAGGCTCAATAGCTGCAAATGAGCCGGATACAGTCTCTTTTAAAGTCGAAAAACCGGTGATTAATTCAAATTCTGTTGTTAGTGACCGGAGCATACATAATGTGCAATTTCCCGATAATAATAACAGTAATGAAGCCGGTAACAGCAGTTATGGCAATAGAAAAGATTTAAGTCCCGGCAAACCGGACGGTAACGACGATAACTTACAGGATTCTTACTCCGGCAACACTATTTTTGGTGCTGCTATGAGCATTATTTACAGGCTTTTTCAGTATTTTCTGTAATTATTGAACCCGGAATATACAATGGCATAATCGAAAAAGTGTTCACAAAGGATACAAATCCCGGAAGGGTTGCGATAAACCGGGATTATTCCGACTAATCCGTTAGTTATTTAAACTCTTAATGCAAAAGACAGGTTGAAATATTTTTCATCATTCCATCCGTTTACCACAATATTTGATATTTTTGCACGCTTCTTTGTTTAACATTTTAAATTTATAAAGATATGTCGGAAAAATTAAATTCACAAGAGCTTATTGCTCTCGAAGAAAAATACGGTGCACACAATTACCATCCGCTGCCGGTTGTATTATCACGCGGCGAAGGCCCCTATGTATGGGATGTCGAAGGAAAACGGTATTTCGACTTTCTGTCGGCCTATTCGGCTGTGAACCAAGGTCATTGTCATCCGAAGATTGTTGATGCAATGGTTAATCAGGCACGTACCTTAACCTTGACATCAAGAGCGTTTTTCAACGATTCGCTCGGTGTTTATGAGAAATTTGTTACGGAGTATTTCGGTTATGATAAGATACTTCCGATGAACACCGGAGCCGAAGGTGACGAAACCGCTTTGAAACTTTGCCGCAAATGGGCTTATGAGAAAAAGGGAGTTCCTGAAAATGAAGCGAAAATAATCGTTTGTGAGAATAATTTCCACGGAAGAACTATTACAGTTATATCAATGTCAACCGACCCTGATGCACGCAAAGGTTTCGGACCTTACACTCCGGGATTTATAACTATTCCTTACAATGACCTTGATGCTCTTGCAGAAGCTCTTGAAGACCCCAATGTTGCCGGATTCCTTGTTGAGCCTATTCAGGGCGAGGCCGGTGTTTATGTGCCTGACGAGGGCTACCTCTCAAAGGCTTACGATATGTGTAAAGCCAAGAATGTGCTTTTTATTGCCGATGAGGTTCAGACGGGTATTGCGAGGACAGGTAAACTGCTTGCCTGCGACCACGAAAATGTCAGACCCGACATACTTATTCTTGGAAAAGCATTGTCAGGGGGAGCTTATCCCGTTTCGGCAGTTTTGGCTGATGATGATATAATGCTGGTTATCAAACCGGGTGAGCATGGCTCGACTTTCGGCGGTAACCCCGTTGCTGCCCGTGTCGGTATTGCTGCATTAGAGGTTGTCAGAGACGAGAAACTTGCCGAAAGAGCCGAAAAGCTTGGTAAAATCTTCAGGGATGAGATGAGAAAGATTGACTCGGATATGATAAAGCTTGTCAGAGGAAAAGGATTGCTGAATGCTGTTATTATTGAGCCGAAAAACGGTAAAGAAGCCTGGGATGTATGTGTTGAAATGTCGAAAAACGGTGTGCTGGCAAAACCGACTCACGGCGATATTATCCGCTTTGCTCCGCCTTTGGTTATTTCCGAAGAGCAACTTATGGAGGCAGTTGAAAAGATTAAAAAATCTATTTTGTCATTCTGATAATTCCTCCCAAATCTCCGGATGTCTGTCGGCGTTTGTATGGCGTAATGATAAAGTCCTCTGCATAAGCTCCGGTCATCCGGGGATTTGTAAAAATCTTAACTTCTCTTAATGCCTTAATGGTTATAAAAAGATGGAACTTTAATCCCTTCAACCCGAATTATGTAATAGTTTGACCGAAAAAGTGTTAACAAGGGATGTTCTAATCCCGTAAAAACCGGACTGAAAATTCCGTTTGATTGTATCCGTCAGGATATCAGTTGAGAATACTCCTCCGGAATTCTGTCGTTAAAAACGTGATTACGCGGAGTTATCATTTTTTCCCTTGCTTTCTCAATATCCATCTCAACAATTCCGGCTTCATCCTTGTCGGGAGCGGCGGTAATCATTGTTTTTCCGGTCGGGTCAGAGATAATTGACTTTCCGCTGAAAGTGACATCACGTTCCGTTCCGTAGCGGTTGGCAGTGATGTTGAAGGTTTTGTTTATCATTCCGTGAACCGGGACGGCCTGCTGCGCATAAGGCAGAACAAGATTTGACGGGTGGCAGATAATATCGGCACCTTTCAGGGCGAGGATGCGCCATACTTCAGGGAAGATCCAGTCGAAGCAGATAAGTATTCCGATTTTACAAAACCCGAGGTCGAAAACCGGAAGTCCGAGATTGCCTTTTTCAAAAATATCCTTTTCGTTCCAAAAAAGATGGATTTTACGGTATTTGCCGGATATTCCCTCCGGTGTGACGAGAACAGCCGAATTATAAAGCTTGCCGTTTTCGCGTTCATTGATTCCCGCAACAATATTCAGATTGTATTTCCGGGCTTCTCCGGCAAGAAAGTCGGTAAATCTGCTGTTTTCCGCTTCCTCTGCATTTTCAAAGGCATGCTCTTTCGATATGAAGTTGTAACCCGAATTGGCAAGCTCCGGCAAAACAATTAAATCGGCATCCTTTGCTGCCGGTATCAGGTTTTTAAGTTTCTTAATATTTGCATCCTGATTGCCGAGTTCCGGTCTGAATTGTATGAATCCTGCTTTTATCATTGTCTGATTATGTCAAATTCCCCGCTCTCTTTCAGCTTGATAATTGTTGATGCTTTTGTCTTTTTTATCATATTTCTGTTCGACTCCACAATATAGTCAACCCGCTTTTTAATCAAGTCTGAAATATCCCTGAAAACATAGGGTGCAGGGTCGCCCGAAATGTTTGCAGATGTTGAAACAATCGGTTTTCCAAACTCTTTAATAAGTCTGCTGCAAAAAGTGTCTTTTACAATCCTTATCCCGATACTGCCGTCTTTATGGATTACATTTTTTGCAAGGTTCTTTGCTCCCGAATAGATGATGGTAGTCGGATTATCAATGCTTTCAATAAGGTCCCAGATTATCGGCGGCAAAACGCTAACGTACTCCTTCAGTTGTGATGCCTCGCACAACAATATGATGTAGCTCGCATCTTTAGACCTGTTTTTTATTTTATAAACTTTTGAAACAGCCGATTTATTCGTTGCATCACATCCGATCCCCCAGATAGTATCCGTAGGATAAAGGATTGTTCCTCCCGATTTTAAAACCTTTACAGCTTTTTTTATATCGTCTTCCATATCCATTTATTCCATTCGTTTTAAAAGTTCATTTTTGTCAATGGTCATTGCACATTTAAAATGATCTTCGGGGCACTCTTTAAGCCCATGAAGTCCGCAGGGTCTGCATTTTAATTCTTCTTTGGTCTCAATAACAACCGAATCGTCGGATAAAGGTCCGAACCCGAATGAAGGTGTTGTTGAGCAAAAAATCGCAGTTGTTTTGGCATTTACTGCAGAAGCAAGATGTAACGGAGCCGAGTCGTTCATATAGTTCATTACCGCATCCCTCATTAATGCAGCCGATTCCAGAAAGCTTAATTTGCCGGCAAGGTTCATCGAATTTTCATGTCCCGATTTGTCAATAATTGATTTGCACAGACCGGAATCACTTTTTGATCCGAGAAAGTAAATCCTTGTTTCACCGTCAATTTCCTTAATGAATTCAATCCATTTTTCTTCGGGATATTGCTTTGTAAACCAAAGAGATGCAGGCGAAACTGTAATGTATTTCACTGTTTTGTACTGCGACATCTTTGCATAATCACGTGGTAAGGGATAAAGCTTTACGGGAAATACCCTGTCATCCGTAAAGCGTTTTACAAGATTCGTATTTCGTTCGGTTTCATGTATTTCGCTGTTACGTATCGAATGTTTTATCCTGATGTTAAAAAGCGGTGAAAACGGATTTTTGTTAAAGCCGACTTTCAGTTTGGCTCCCGACAGTACGGTTATCAGTCCGCTTGATGCAAAACGCTGGATGTTAATGACAGCATCGTACCTGTTTTCCCTAATCTGTTGAACCAGTTTTTTCAGGTTTTTATATTTATCCTTTGACTTTTCCCACACCAAAATCTCGTGAAGAAAAGGGTGCCCGTCAAAAAGCCTTTCTATTCCCTTTTTCAGAAGAAAGTCAATTTCAGCATCAGGAAAATGATGATGCAACTTTTCCAGTACGGGCGTCGCCAGTATCACATCTCCAATTGATGCAGTTTGTATGATAAGAATTCTTTTCAATCCCGCTTACTTTTTTATATTTATGTTTTTTACAAACTCACCCTTCACCGCCTAAACCGCCACATCATAATCCCTGAGCGCCTTATTAAGCGATGTCTTTAAATCCGTTGACGGCTTTCTTTTCCCGATAATCAATGCACAGGAAACATTGAACTCTCCTGCATTAAACTTTTTTGAATAAGAACCGGGAATCACCACAGACCTTGCCGGAACGCGTCCTTTTATCTCAATCGGCAGATTCCCCGTAACGTCAATAATTTTTGTCGAATTTGTTATTACGACATTTGCTCCGAGAACAGCCTCCTTTTCAACCCTGACACCTTCGACAACGATACTTCTTGAACCGATGAAAGCCCCGTCTTCAATAATAACCGGAGCAGCCTGAACAGGCTCAAGCACTCCGCCTATTCCCACTCCGCCGCTCAGATGGACGTTTTTTCCGATTTGTGCACACGAGCCGACAGTAGCCCAGGTGTCAACCATAGTTCCGCTGTCAACATAAGCCCCGATGTTTATGTAGGAAGGCATCATAACAACACCTTTTGCGATGTATGCGCCGTATCTTGCCAGAGCATGCGGCACAACCCGCACCCCAAGCTCTTTATATCCCTTCTTCAAATCTATTTTGTCATGAAATTCAAAAGGTCCCACCTTTGTTGTTTCCATCTTTTGAACCGGAAAGTATAAAATGACGGCTTTTTTAATCCACTCGTTAACTTTCCATCCGGTTCCGGCAGGTTCTGCAACCCTGACTTCACCTTTATCCAACAATTCTATAACCTTCCTGATACTGCCTCTATATTTGTCAGATGATAACAAACCCCTGTCGTTCCACGCTTTTTCTATGTTTTGTTTTAATTCTTCAATCATATTTATAAATAATTGCAGTCAAAAGTATTATATTTTTACAAAGAAAGGAAACTTCTTTATAATTTTGCACCGTTTTTTTTGTTATAAATATTGATATGGGGAGAATAGTTGCAATTGATTACGGAAGAAAAAGGGTTGGGCTTGCAGTGACCGATGAATTGCAAATGATTGCAAACCCGTTGACGACAGTTCATTCGAAGGATATAATCGCTTTTTTGAAGGATTATTGTTCAAAAGAAAATGTCGAGTGTTTTGTTGTGGGAGAGCCGAAACAGATGAATAACGAGCCTTCGGAGTCAATGAGGTTTATAACTCCTTTTGTTAAGAAATTAAAAAAAGAGATACCCGGAATACCTGTTGAGATGGCTGATGAACGGTTTACTTCGAAAATTGCAAGTCAGGCTATGATTAGTGCGGGGTTGAAAAAAAAGGACAGGCAGAATAAAGCATTGGTTGATAAAATAAGCGCTGTTTTGATTTTGCAATCGTATCTTGAAATGAAATAAAATTCGATTTTTATGGTTTTACCGATTTTAGCATACGGACATCCGGTACTGAGAAGAATATCGGAGGATATTGAAAAGGATTATCCCGGTCTGGATGAACTTATTGAAAATATGTTTGATACAATGTATGCGACTGCGGGTGTCGGATTGGCGGCTCCTCAGATAAACAGGAATATCAGATTGTTTATCGTTGACGCTTCTCCGTTTGGTGAAGAGGTGCCTGAGGCCAAGGGTTTTAAAAGGGTCTTTATTAATGCGCAGATAGTTGAGGAAAAAGGGGAGGAGTGGAGCTTTAACGAAGGTTGTCTTAGTTTGCCCGATATTCGTGAAGATGTGATGCGCCGGCCGGATATCAGAATACGGTATTATGATGAGAACTTTGAGTATCACGATGATAAATTCAGCAAGGTGATGGCAAGGATAATCCAGCATGAATATGACCACCTTGAAGGAATACTTTTCGTTGACAGAATCCCCAACATCCGCAAAATCTTGTTAAAAAGGAAACTGTCCGATATCTCAAAAGGCAATATTGATGTTGATTATAAAATGATTTTCCCGAAAAAGAAAAAGGGTAGAAGAAGATAAGAAAACCGGGTTTGTTGAAAATTTGATGAAGAGTCTCTCGGTAAACAGTCAATAAATTAAAATGATATATAAAATGAAATACACAAAAGTTTTAAGTTTGATTTTTTTGGGGATTATAATTGCGTCGTGTTCATCCCCTCAGCAGAAAATGAAATCGGCAATAGAAGAGCAGGAGAAAGCATTTTTTGCTTCACAGCCGGGCGAAACAAAACTTGCCGGAGTGCTTATTGACTCCTACATTGATTATGTGGATAACTATCCTTCGGATAAAGAGGCTCCTGATTTCCTTTTTAAGGCTGCCGATATTGCAATGAATATGAGCCGTCCGCAACAGGCTATAACCTTGTTCCAAAGAATTATCAAAGAGTATCCCGACTATAAAAAATTGCCGCAATGTCTGTTTTTGCAGGGATATGTTTACGAAAACAACCTTGGTGATCTTCAAAAAGCAAGAGAGATTTACCAGGAATTTTTAAAGAAATATCCGGATGATGAATTTGCCGATGATGCCGAGGTTTCAATAAAGAATCTTGGGAAAACTCCGGAACAGTTGATTAAAGAGTTCGAAGAAAAATCAAAGCAAAAGGAGTAATCCGTTAAAATCCGTAAAAGTCGTAAAGTCTGTTTCAGCAGGTTTGCAGATTAACACTTCAAAATGAAAAAAAAGGTCATCATAGGTCTTTCCGGGGGAGTTGACTCCAGTGTGGCGGCATATCTGCTTCTGCAACAGGGGTATGATGTTGAGGCTCTTTTTATGATTAATTGGAAAGACAGCAGTGTTACCCTGCGTGGCGACTGTTCGTGGGAAGAGGATATCATCGTTGCGAAACTCGTTGCCAAAAAGCTGGGAATCCCTCTCCATATCGTAGATTCGAGTGACGATTATATGGATAAAGTTGCCGGTTATATGTTTAACGAATATGAAAAAGGCCGGACTCCGAACCCCGATGTGCTGTGTAACCGTGAAATCAAATTCGATGTTTTTATTGATAAGGTAAATGAGATTGGAGCCGACTATTTTGCGACGGGACACTATTGCCGTAAGGAGGAGATAACAAAAGACGGCAAAACCTGTTACAGGTTACTTGCCGGCACCGACCCCAACAAAGACCAGAGCTATTTTCTTTGCCAGCTTTCGCAGGAGCAGATAAAAAGTGCACTGTTCCCCATTGGCGATATGCTGAAACCCGAAGTGCGCCGTATTGCTCACGAACAGGGACTGGCCTCTGCAGATAAAAAAGATTCGCAGGGTATTTGCTTTGTGGGAAAAGTTGACCTGCCCACCTTCCTTCAGCAAAAGCTGAAACCGAAAAAAGGTGAGATAATTGAGATTGCAGGTGCGAGTGTGCCGGATGAAGCAAAACTTGCTGAAAATGTCGGCGATGAAAATGAAAAACTGAAAATACTCTGTACCGACAGGAAATATAAAAAAGAAGACGGTAAGGTTTTGAGCACCCACAACGGCGCACACTTTTTTACCATCGGACAGCGCAAAGGGCTGGATGTGGGAGGTACCGCAGAGCCTCTTTTTGTCATAGCAACCGACATTAAGGAGAATGTTATTTATGTGGGACAGGGAAAGAAACATCCCGGATTGTTCAGAAAAGGATTGTTTATCCCCAATGACGAGATACACTGGATACGTCCCGGCCTGCAACTGAAACCCGGACAAAGCGGCGAATATCTTGTGCGCATACGTTACAGACAGGCACTGCAGAAAGCCGTTATGCACCAAAAGGATGACGGACTTTATATCGTTTTCGACGAACCGCAGCGCGGTATAACCTCCGGACAGTTTGCCGCCTGGTACAAGGAGGATGAACTGCTTGGATCGGGGGTGATAAGTTAGATGTTGAAGTTCATTTTCTTCACGCAAAACTATTTTAAAACAGATTGAGAAAAGTGAAAATTTGTTTTTCTGATTTTGCCACTAAGGCACAAAGATACAAAGGTTCACAAAGATTCTTGGGGTTCTATCAGACTGAGTGAGTGGGTGGCACTGTTTGAACCGAAACAGCAATAAATATCCTTCAAACGGCACGCAGTGCCCGGTTAAAACAGTGCCATTTCATAGTGGCTACCTTTTCGTCGGTTTTGAACCGATAGAACGAACAAAAGAATTATTACGATTTCTACCCCGGGCTTATCTTCTTTTTAAATTATGATATAAAAATTCCTCAGTATCCATAATATTTCGTGTTAATTAGTATAATTCGTGGATGTTTTCAAAACAGGTTAATCACTGCTTCTTACCGGTGTTGTTACCAACAAGTTG
>CAYOZZ010000211.1:0-19986 GCA_964408535.1 uncultured Bacteroidales bacterium
AACTCCGATTAATATCAGAATCCCGGCGGCAAGCATTTTTCGGATTAAAGAGTTTAAAAATTTCATCACTTCAAAATTTATTAATATTTAATTTAAACTACCCGGTTTTTACGGAGTGTTGACCATTTGGTTTCACTAAATTTCAATAATTATTTTACTGGCAATAAAATATTTGCATATTTTTACACCTGCAAAAACCAAATAGAGATGATTCAAGAAATACAAAGCCTGTTAGAAAACATGAACAGAGATTTGCCGGTTTCCATAAATCTTACTGATACCGGCAGTTTGTCAAAAGTTACCGAGATAGCGGATAAAATAATAGAATCTGCCTCTCTTTATGTTGAAATTGAAGAGGTTGAAAAAACAATATCCGGCCGGAAAGATGATTATTCCTTTATAATACATCTTGCTATTAAACTTGCCAAGTCGAAAAAAGCACTTCAAACAATAAAGAAAAAAATACATTTATCAGTAGTTTTTGCAATCTATAAAGAGCATCAGAGAATTCTAACATCCGGAGAACATCCTTTTGGAGAAGATTTTCTTATGAAGAAAATAGAACAACTTAACTGGCTGTTTGACGGTAAGCCAAACTTTTCGTGGGATATGATTGTTGTTGATGACGGGTGTCCTGAAAATAGCGGACGGATTGCAAAAAAAATCCTGAAAGAAAGATATGATAAAGATAACGTCAAAGTTTTGTTTCTGAAAGATGCTATTGAAAAAAGAGTTTCTTTTGTAAATCAGATAAGAAATACTGATGAAAGCCGTAAAGGAGGCTCAATTGAATACGGAATGTGGGTTGCTTCAAGGGAAGAGAAGGATAATCACATAATTATGTACACCGATGCCGACCTTTCAATTCATCTCGGACAAGCTGGACTGCTGATTGAAAAAATCATCAATGAAGATAAAAATGCGGCAATCGGCTCAAGGCGTGAAGATACATCCGTATTTATTAAACATGGAATCAGAAATACAAGAGGAAAACTATTCATATATCTTTGGAAAAGGTTGCTTTCCCCCATAAATTTCATCGTTGATACACAATGCGGATTTAAAGCTTTTACGGCAGATAACGTCAGAAAAATTCTTCCGGGAACAATTGAAAAACAGTTTGCTTTTGATATAGAACTTTTACTAAAAACCGAAATCCTTAAACACAATTCCATCAGTAAAGTAGCAATTGCCGGTATTGACAGTGTTGAGGCATCTACAACAACTGATCTTCAACCATATCTGGATATGCTCAAAATGATTGCAAATATGTATTACAAATACCTACCGGAAAATGAAGAAGCAGAAGAATTTGCCGGGTTTATCGAAAGCCTGAACAGGGAAAAATGGGACAAACTGATTGAAAATATTCCTGAAGCTATTGCTGAAGGCGAACCTGCGGAATTTGACAGTTTTAACAAAATCGGGGTAAAAGATTTGCAAGCAATTATCGAAAAGTGATACGGTTTAGTTAGAATAAATTTCGCAAGTCCTGAAAAAAGTGCGGATATGATTTACCGACAGCATTTTCCCCATTTATTACTATTTCTCCTTCCGAAACCAGATTCATCACACCGGCAGCCATTGCTATGCGGTGATCGCCTCTCGAATCAATAGTCGTCCCATAAATCCCTGAACCGTAAACCTTCATATTGTCGTCAACAATTTCTATTCTAACACCGGCTTTCTCAAACTCCTTCTGCAGGGTTTCCGCTCTGTCACTCTCCTTGTGCTTTAAACGGGATACTCCTTTAATAATTGAAATACCATCGCAGGCAACTGCAAGGCAGACAAGCGGGGGAAACAGGTCGGGACAATCAGTTGCATCAAATTTAAAAGCATCCAGGTTCTTTTTCTTAACAAAAACAGATTTCTCTTTAACCGAAACCTCAGCCCCGGCACTTTTCAGAACATCAACAATCTTTTTATCAGCTTGTTTTGACCTGTAATCAAGATTCAAAACTTCAGCTTCTCCTGCTATTGCAGCCGCCACAAGTAAAAAGGCTGCACCACTCCAGTCCCCCTCGATTTCATATTCCGTAGCAAGGTATCTTTGATTTCCTTTTACAAAAAAAGTACGATAGTCATCATTTTTAATCCCAACTCCAAAATCTCTCATTATTTTAATGGTCATATCAATATAAGGTTTACTTTTCAGATTCCTGACTTTGATTTCCGAATCGTCATCAGCAAGAGGCAAAGCTATAAGTAAACCGGTTAGAACCTGTGATGTGAGGGAGCAGTCAATTTCAAATTTACCCGGCATAATCCGTCCTCGTATATTTACCGGCAGACTACCTTCGTTCGTTGTAACCTCCGCTCCGGTCTGCCTGAGAGCATCAGCAATAACATTTACCGGACGATTCAACAAAGAGCCTTTCCCGTTAATTATCAAATCCTTACCACTTAATGCCAGGACTGGGCTTAACATCCTGACTGCAAGACCCGATTCCCCAACATTAAATTCCGGTTTTTGGATATTCAGGCCTCTTGATTCGATAATCAAATTACCTCCAGATTCAGTAACTGTCGCCCCAAGTTGTTGAATAACCGCCTTTACAGACAAAGAATCATCACACCAGGAAACATTTCGCAGAACAGACCTTCCCTCCGCCAAAGCGGCAATAACCATAGCCCGCTGCAAATAGCTTTTCGATGCCGGTGCGAATATTTTCTTTTTCACAATATCTTTATCGTTTTTTTAATAAATCCAACATCTCTTCTTCATCCTGTAATATCACCTAAACTTAACACCAACAAAGTTTATTTATCCCACCGTTTTTCACTCAAACATCACATAAGTATTTCCTACTCCCATCCTTTGTCCACGGAAGTTTAGGCGCAGGTTTGGAGCCATTGAGCTTTGTTCCGTCATCTAAAACTCTCAATCACACTACCCTCCGCTAATCAAATGTATGATAGCAACTTCATCTCCGTCGTGAACAAAAGTTTTCTCCCTTTCCTCTTTTTTAATAAGTTTACCGTTCACTTTTGTTACCAGAAACTTAAATGTAAAATTCATTTTTTCAATTAACTGCTGAACTGTCAACTTATCAAAATCTTTAAACTCTTCCTGTCTGTTATTTAATGTTATTTTCATCCTTTATCAATATTAATTTCACTAAAAACCACAAAACCATCAACCTCTCCCCAACAATATCTCCAGAACCACATTAGCCTGCATATTGGCCACAATCCCAACTCGGGGAGCAAGCGGCGGATTATCTTCCGAAATCTCCGATTTTTCATCACCACAAATATACAGATTTCCCTCCTTTCTGAATTTTACGGAATTATTGTCACCCCAACCGGCCATTCCGAGACCTGTAACCAAAGGTTTATCAGGCAACTCACTCAAAACCGCTTCAATAATCATCTTCTTCATTTCAGCTAAATCAAACGCTTCTACAATCACATCACAATCAGTAAAAAGAGTGACAATTAAATCATGGTCAAGTTTAATATCATACGATTCCACTTCTATTTCCGGATTTATTGCGATGATGTTCTCTTTCAACGCTTTTACCTTTTTTTGACCTATCTGTTTACGGAAATAATATTGCCGGTTCAGATTTCCTTCGCTAACAATGTCAAAATCGGCGATAATAAGTTTCCCCAAGCCGGTTCGCGCCAAAGCAACAGCACAATTCGAGCCGAGACCACCGGCACCTGCAATACCAACAACCTTACCGGAAAGATTTTTCTTTATTTCTTCAAACGTCATATATAAACCTTTTTACCGAATTTCTGAAAATGCCTTGTCCCGTAATTATCCGCTATAACATCAAGAACACGGTTATCGTCTCTTTCGAATATTGTCCCGAAAACAACCTTAATATTTCCGTATTCTTTCATCTCTTTATCGAGAATTGCCGTGGGACCAAGAATAAAAACCTCACAGTTTTCATTAACACTTCTCAACATATCAACAAAAGTACCGTTAAAAATACTTGTAGCCGTAAGAATAACTCCGTCAGCCTCACCGAGGTACTCTTCCCTGAGTTCAATAGGAATTATAACATCACTATCACTAAACAAATCAAAAACACTGACACTCAACCCAACATCCTGAAATTTCCTAACCAGGGGTTTAAAATCACCAATCATTACCACCTTTTTGTAATTCCCAAAATTAACAAAGTCAAAAATATCCTTCTCATCACTATAATCCGCCTCATAATTCAACAAAGCATTAAGGTATGCATTATAAATAAGCCGGTGATCAGGATTCTCAAGATCAGGAAATGACATATCATTCATATCCTCAATCCCGGCATTCCTTTTGAGAGTAGCACATACACCTATCCGCCCGTCATTCAGCATAAGTCCGAAATACTTTTCTCCTGTGACAACCCTTTTTACTGTTGAAACATCAAATCCGTATTTCCCGAAATAATATTTTAACGGTTCTTCTCTTTCGCTATTATTCATATCAGTAATGATTGACGTTACACTTTTAGTATTGAACTATTTATTTTTTAACACATTACGCATTATAAAGCGATATGTTTATTTTTACATAATGACAATTTCCAATAAATTTCATCAAAGATATATTTATATCAGTTATTTTTGCCGAAAATCAGAAAGAAATTATTAATATTTTAAAATTACCGGTTATGCAAGATATTCAAAAAATGAAGGAGGCCCATAAAATAATCAAAGAGTGGGATTACGATTTTACACCTTTGTACAGGGGCTATACCGACAAGATTTTATATGTAAATCTGAGCGACAACACAATAAAAGAGAAAACGGTACCCGAAGAGATGAAAGAAAAATTCATCGGCGGGAAAGGTTACGGACTCCGGCTTTTATGGGATGCCACAACCCCCGAAACAAAATGGGATGATCCTGAAAATGAGATCAATATTTTTTCGGGTCCGATTGGCGGTATTACACAATACTCGGGAACAGGAAAATCACTTGTCGTTTCACTTTCGCCTCAAACGGATATACCGATTGACAGTAATGTCGGCGGACATTACGGTCCGTTTGTAAAATTTGCCGGCTTTGACGGTATTGAAATTCAAGGTAAAGCGGCAAATAAAGATATTATGATATACATTGACGGGGTAAATCACAAGGTTCAGATACTTGAAGCCCCGCTGGAACCGATGGACAGTCATGAACTGGCTGCTATCCTTCACGAAATGTATGCTGATAACGACAAAGACAAGAAAAACATTTCGGTTGTCTCAACGGGAACTGCTGCGGAGCATTCACTGATTGGTATGCTGAATTTCAGTTTCTACGACCCTAAACGTAAAGAAGTCAGACTGAAACAGGCAGGAAGAGGCGGAATAGGAACGGTATTCAGAAATAAAAACCTTAAGGCTCTCATCGTCAAAATCCCGGGTGTAAAAGGAAATCTTAACAATGTTGTTGATCTTAAGGCTATTATGGAACGTGGCAAACGTTTCAACAAAGAGATGAGAGAGTTTGATGACGAGCAGGCCGAAATGAGGACAAAAGGAACAGCCCATCTCACAAACATTATGAATGATTATGATTTGCTTCCCGTTAACAACTTCAAATACGGAAGTTCTCCCGAAGCAGCAAAAATCCATTCGGACATTTACAAAGAGAAATATTTTACACAGGGAATGCCTGACGGGTGCTGGATTGGCTGTAATATGTCGTGTGCAAAAGGTGTTGACAATTATGAATTGAGAACAGGGCCATACAAAGGTCAAAAAGTGCTGGTTGAAGGACCTGAATATGAATCGGCTTCATCACTCGGTTCAATAATGGGGATATTTGATCCCGAATTCACAATCGAATCCAACTTCTATTGCGATACTTACGGAATATGCACAATTACCTGGGGAACAATTATGGGGTTCCTTATGGAGTGCTACGAAAACGGCATTCTGAATGAAGAGCGCACAGGCGGAATCAAACTCAATTTCGGTAATGAAGACGGTGCTATGGAGCTTCTTCATCAACTTGCAAGAGGCGAAGGATTTGGAAAAATAGCAGGTAAAGGTGTACGTCAGTTGAAAAAATATTTTGCCGAGCAAGGTTGGGGTGATCCCGATTTTATGCAGGATATCGGAATGGAAAACAAGGGTCTTGAGTACTCACAGTACGTATCAAAAGAATCTTTGGCACAGCAGGGTGGTTATGCTATGACCAACAAAGGTCCGCAGCACGATGAAGCGTGGCTTATCTTTATGGATATGGTTAACAACCAGATTCCAACTTTTGAGGATAAAGCCGAAGCATTGCACTATTTCCCGATGTTCAGAACCTGGTTCGGACTTCAGGGACTTTGCAAACTGCCGTGGAATGATGTCGAACCTGCCGGTAATGCAGAGACTGACGAGCCCGCAAAAGTTCCCGAACATGTTGATAATTACGTAACTATCTATAAAGCCGTTACCGGTAAACCTTTCGATAAGTATGAGCTGATAAAGCAGTCGGAGAGGGTTTATAACTTCCAGCGTATTTTTGCAATCCGCAGAGGGTACGGTCTCAGGAAGCACGATGCTCAGCCATACCGTGCTGCTGGTCCTGTCACCGTTGAGGAATATGAATCAAGGGCAGAAAGGTACGATAAACAAATGAAAGAGCTTATCGGAGTTGACCCGGAAGGAAAAACAACCGAAGAAAAGCTCGCAATCCATCGCAAATATCGTGAAGACCGCTATGAGCAGCTGCTTGATGCCGTTTATGAACGCCGCGGATGGACAAAAAACGGTGTTCCGAAAATCTCATTCCTGAAAGAAATCGGAATGGATTTACCGGAGCTTATTGAGATTGTCGAGCCTTTGCAATAAAGGCAAATCCATATTTACAAAAACGGGAATTTCCTCTATGAAATTCCCGTTTTTTTATTTTGCTTACCAATATCCCGGTGTGATCAAAGCGTACAATTGACATAACGACAAAACAACAGCCCAATCCTTTTTATCCGTTATTTTACACAAATTAATTCCGGTGTACAAAAACCACTAAAGTTTTTTAATTTTAATATTCCTGAACCAGACATCATCGCCATGATCCTGAAGTCCGATATATCCTTCGGAAGCAGGGTTCATAAAATCGGGATAATCTTTAAATTTACTGTTTTTCACCATATTTTTCCAGTCATCGGTCCAGAGATGATATTCGAGTATCTTTTCCCCGTTCATCCAGTGGACAACAGTACCTTTATAAACCATTATCTTCACCTTGTTCCATTGTCCTGCAGGATGTACAGCCTCAAACTTTCCCGGAATCAGGTCGTACAGCGAACCGGCAGCCCGGTTACCGTCTTTACCGAGTTTTGCATCGGGATGGCGCTCGTTATCAAGTATCTGCATTTCAGGTGATGATTTCCATATTGCCTGTCCCGGTTTCTCCTGCACGAGATAAAAAATACCGCTGTTACCACCTTCTGATACTTTCCATTCCAGTTCCAGTTCAAAGTTGCCGTATTTTTTTTCGGTAATGATATCGCCGCCACCTCCGGCTTCACCCTTACCTGAGCCGAGAACATGCAATGTTCCGTCTTCGACAACCCAGCCCTTTTCAGGGAAAGACTCTTTATTGTATCCTCGCCAACCGTTGGTTGTTTTTCCGTCAAACAAAAGCTCCCAGCCATCCGCCTTTTCTTCTGCAGTTAATGTGTTTGGAGCAGTCTGCTCTTGTTGCTGAACTTCTTTAGCATCCTTCTTTTCAGAAGTTTGCTTTTTATTTCCCTGCGAACAGCCGGCTATTAAAGCAATTGCAAGAAAAATTACCGGTATTAATTTAACATTCTTCATAGTTTTACTTTTTTTGAAACAAGTCATAGCTTGTCTTTACAATATTATACTATTTTAACTATTGATTTAATGACTTTGTTTTGTCACGATTTTTGTCCCTCGACAAGCTCAGGTTCAAAAATCCCGCCAAAACTATCTTCTTTTTTTCCAATTATCCCCGCCCTAAAGGACGGGGCATATAAATCTACAAAATTTCAAATCTGATATCTTGCAGTCTTGAGTCTTTCAGCCTGGATATTATCCTGGCATTTCCGGCAAATTCCACCCCTCACGATAGGTATGTTTGATATACTCTTTGGCAGCATTCAGTGCATTTAACGTATCGTGCTTTGTATCAAAGTGCGGGTGACCGTTTATAACTTCAAATTTATCGGAAGTTACAACCCTAATTTCATCTGTATCGGAAATATTCTCAAACTCCATTTTTTCGCCGTTCCATATAAGCTCGCGGTTAAGGTCTTGCAATCTAACAGCCACAACTCCCATTACAACCATTTCGTTAAGGGGGCCGGAATAGCTGAAATTAGAAGAAGCTTCCACCCTGCTCTCAGGACTTTCTTTGCAAGCACGTATCCAGTCCTGTTCGTGAGCACCTTTCCAGCAACTAAGTCCTGTTTCCTTTTCAGGGCGTCGTGTTGTCGGGTCAGGCTTTTTAAAATCATCCATTTTATCATAAGGAAGGAGAATCGGGTCTCTGCCATAAGCACCGCACATCAGCTTACCCTTGTCACCTTCAAATATACATCCTCCGTTGGGGTCTCTGCCAAGAACTTCACCGGCGGGCAGCTCTTCGGGACGTTCGGGAAGGAGACCGCCGTCATACCATGTCACTTCAACTGCCGGCAGTTTTCCACGCTTCGGAAATTTATAGTGAACTATTTCAGCGTGAGGAGGTGATTCAGTATTAACCTGCGTTGAGCTTGCCTGAACTCTGTCGGGATACATAAGATCGAGGGATTTAAAAACGGGGTCCATTATATGGCAAGCCATATCGCCGAGGGCACCTGTTCCGAAATCCCACCAGCCGCGCCAGTTCCAGGGAGTGTAAGCCGGATTGTATGGTCTTTCGGGAGCCGGGCCTAAAAAGAGATCCCACTTTAAGGTTTCCGGCACCGGAGGTGTCTCAGCCGGACGCTCCATTCCCTGCGGCCATATCGGTCGGTTTGTCCAGGCATAAGCCTTACGGACATCGCCAATAACACCACTCTTTATCCACTCGTCAACCTGATGAATCCCTTCGCCGGAATTACCCTGATTTCCCATCTGGGTCGCCACTTTATACTTCTTTGCCAGTTTTGCCAGCAACCTTGATTCGTAAACAGTATGTGTCAAAGGTTTTTGAACATAAACATGCTTGCCGAGGGTCATTGCATGCGCCGCCACAATTGCATGCGTATGGTCGGGGGTTGCAATAACAACTGCATCAATGGAATCACCCATCTCGTCAAACATTTTCCGCCAGTCGTAATATTTTCTGGCTTTGGGATACTGCTCAAAGACGCCTGCAGAGTATTTCCAGTCAACATCGCAAAGAGCAACAATATTCTCGGTGAGTGCACAATTGTTAATATTTGTGTGCCCCATCCCACCAATACCGACACCTGCAATATTCAGTTTATCGCTGGGGGCGATATGTCCGAGACCTCCTACAACATAGCTCGGCAAGATTGTAAACCCTGCCATTGCCGTGGCAGCAGTTCCAATGAACTGTCTGCGACTAAAAGATTGTTTTTGCTTTTTCATATTTTACATTTTATTTCATCTATAAAAAATATTTACCATTAAAATTCTAACCTTTACGTTTTGGTATAATCCTATCTTTCACGTCTTTATGCCACTGTCATAGTTATCTCATCCAACACAAAATTAATCAATTATCCAATACATTAATAATAAAACCACTATTAATAAACTCTGTAAGCATCTAATAATAAACCGTCTTCCCATATTTATTGCTTTCAAAGGCCGTTTCGATAATCCGAATCACATCTCTCGCTTCCCCCGGCTTAACTGCCTGCTCTGCATTGTTTACTATAACATCATAAACATTATCATAAAACTTCATATAATTTCCGGGTTCGGTAACTATTCTGCCGTCAACCTGCTCATCATCAGATTCAGTAGTCAGGAAACCCCAATTTTTCTCAACCTCAACACCCCATTTTTCCCCTTCCGGCATCCTTCCATTCGTGAGTGCTTCTTCCTGGGGATCAATGCCATATTTAATAAATGAGCCATTAGTACCATGAATGATAAATCTTGGCCCGGGCTCTTTAACCATCATTCCTGCAGTTAGTATCACTTTCGTTGAAGGATAAAACAGTTCCAGCCTGAAATAATCATCAACCTTACTTCCGGGACGCTGGGCATAGATATCGGCAATCAAACTTTCAGGCTTACCAAATAACTGCAACGCCTGGTCAATAAGATGAGAACCAAGATCATAAAGAATACCTCCACCCGGTTTCTTTTCATCACGCCATTTCCCTGGCATCAACTGCGGTTTATATCTGTCGAAATGTGCTTCATACTCCTGAACTTCACCCAATAGTCCTTCTTTTATAACCCTTTTTATTGTCAGGAAATCCCCATCCCATCTGCGGTTTTGATAAACAAAAATCTTTTTGCCTGTTTGTTCGGACAATTCAATAAGTTCATCAGCTTCAGAAGATACCGGTGTAAAAGGTTTTTCTACGACAACATTTTTCCCAGCAAGCAGACTCTCCCTGACCATCGGAAAGTGCAAAGTATTCTCCGTTGCAACAACAACAAGGTCAATATCTTTATCTGTCAGTAAATCTTTGTAATTACGAACAACTTCAACATAAGGATATACCTTTTTCGAATCTTCTTTATGACGTTCAACAACTTTTATAAGATTGAATCCCTGATGAGTATGGATAAAGGGGGCGTGAAAAACTCTTCCGGAAAGTCCGAAACCTATTATTCCAGTATTTATTATTTGTTGCATATATCTACTTGTTCTGTACAGTTATTCAATCACTTCTTCAATTATCTTATCAATTTTGTTTCTTTAATATTATCTTCAACTTTCAAAGTTTTTATTTTATCCATAAAATCCATTAACTCTTTTGTTGGCTGATTATGAAAACGGATAGAAAAACGGAAAATACTGCTTCGTAAAAATTCGTTAAAATCTGTTTCAAAAGTTCTTAATGCCATAATTATTATTTATTCTTCTTTTTATCTAAAACCTGTTTTGTAAACCTGTCAAAATCGGATTCAATTTTTTGGGTTTTATTAAATTCGTCATATTCTTTTTCTGCTTTTTCGATTGCTTGTTGATGCGATATTGTACCTTTATGTTCCAAAACCTTAAAATCGTTAAAATTTAAAAACCTGTTTACACTTTCGGCAAGTTCCGCCATTGTAAAAGGACGATTTTCTTCTTTTCGGATTTCTATTTGGTTTTCAACATAATCAAAATAAGACGAGACGGTTCGTTCCAACTTTTTTATTTCTTTTTCAGCTAAATAGTTTTTGGCTATTTGTGTATCGGATTTTAAAATTCTGCCTTTCGGTGCGTTTTTCCAAGTGGTCAGTCCCATATTCGGCTTGTTTTTATCAACTCTTTGATAAATAATTTCAGCAGCGGTTTGTCCTGTTATTGCGTAATGAAATTTATTCTGAACCGTAGCATAAAACTCTTTTGTAATTTCCGACTCGCTGTTATAGTCAATACTACATTCTGCAAAAATATCGGTGATTTTCTGATAAATACGGCGTTCGCTTGCCCGAATCGAACGAACTCTTTCAAGCAATTCATCGAAATAATCTTTCCCGAAGACTGTTTTTGCTTGTTTCAATCGTTCGTCATCCAGCACAAAACCTTTAATAATATATTCTTTTAATACTTTTGTAGCCCAAATTCTGAATTGTGTCGCGCGCTTGCCGTTCACTCGGTAACCCACCGCAATAATAGCGTCAAGGTTATAAAACTTTTGTTTCCGTTTTACTTCTCTATTGCCTTCGATTTGAACTTGTAAGAATTCCTTACAAGTTGCCTTTTCTATTAGCTCGCCATCAGCGTATATGTTTTTCAAGTGCATAGTAATGTTCTGAGGCTTCACTTGAAACAATTCCGCAATAGCTTTTTGTGTAAGCCAAAGCGTTTCGTCTTGCAAAAAAACTTCAACTTTAACATCACCGTTTGAGTCGGTATATAAAACAAAATTATTTTTTTGTAATTCCATAATCTAATCCCATTTAATTTGTCTCATATAGTCAAGAGCCGCTTCCATAATGTTATCATCAACCAAAACGCCTGTTTTTCAACTACTTCACCTTTGTCTTTTTCGTAATCTTGCAGACTTTTAAGTTTGATATACAAAAAAGCATTTTCGTTTTCTCTAATTGTGCATAAATCCTTTCTATTCCCAATATAATTTCACGCAATTACGCAAAGCCACAACCCTCTTAATCCAATGAAGCGGACATCCAACAGAAACATTACGGAATTCCGGCATCATATGAAATCAACATAACAATTAATATTCCAGGGTTTTCAGATAATCACAACTCTTCTTAATGCTTTCGAACGGGTCTGTTTTAAATGATTCCTGCTCAACGTAAAACATTTCCATACCTGCCTTTTCTTTAGCAGCAAACAACTCAGGCCAGTCAATGATACCTGAACCGATTTCCGTTGATTCACGGCCGGGATCAGCATCCATATCCTTAACGTGCCACAGTTTAAAACGTCCCGGAAATTCATTGAAATAATCCATCGGTTGGCGGCCTCCGTAAACCATCCAGTACATATCAAGTTCCATTGTCACATTTTCAGGCTCGGTATTTCTCAACAATATATCATAAGGAGTTTCTCCTTCCATATTTTCAAATTCAAAAGCATGATTATGATATGCGAAACCAAGACCGTTTTCTTTACATTTTTCACCAAGGCGGTTTAACTCGTCAGCCAGTTTCCTGTATGAATCCGGATTTTCTCTTTTTTCACGCGGAATCGAAGGAATTACAACCCAGGACATCCCTCCTGCCAAAGTATCCTCAATTACCTGACCGGCACTTTCCATATCAAAGGAGGTGTGACTGGATGTAGGTAACAAGCCAAAATCCTCACATATCTTTTTATAATCTTCAGGTGTATGTCCGTAAAATTTCCTGCCGGAATAACCGGCCGCCTCAACAGAATTGTATCCGGCTTCGGCAATTTTCTTCAATGTCCCTGAGAAATCCTTCCTCACCTCATCCCTAATCGTATAAAGCTGAATACCAATAAGTTTACTACCGGGCGAAGCAAGAATACTCAAAGGCAATGACATTGCCAGCGTTGCTGCTGAAGCTGTTTTAATAAATGTTCGTCTTGTCTGCATTTTATTATTTTTTGAATTTGAACTTTCAAATAATCAACTGCTTGTCAGGGTCCCAGAAAACTTTTCTGTTTTCACGATAAGCTATTGTCCCCATATGGGCTGTCATAGCTTCCTCAAATCCACGGTCAATATTACATGACGGTTGCGATCCCGTGCGAATGGCATCCAGCCAGTCTTTAATATGCAAATGTGTTGTATCAACTCGCTTACCACCCCTGTATGTGTATAATAACCCCCTGCCTGCAAAATACTGTTCCGTGGGAGAAGTAATTGCATCAACCTTCTTCATTCCGGGAGTATATGAAAAAACAGGAACCGAAGGATCAATAATACCTTCCCTAATCTTTTCCCTGTATTTTGTCGAACCCGAATCGGCAAAAATTTTCAGGTTGCTGCCCACTTCCATATAACCGTCGTGCCCCATAATCGTCCTGCCTCTTCTCTTATTACTGGCAAGCGATGCGCTATATAACAATGTAAGATCACGGTCGGGATATTCATAAGCCATTTGTAAAACATCCGGGACAGTACGGCCGTCTTTGTAATAGTAAATACCACCGGAAGCGACAGCAGAATGCGGAATTCCAAGGTCGAAAATCTGATTCATTGCATCGTAATCGTGAGTAAACAGATCGCCTGAAAGACCTGTGCTGTAATCCCACCAGCAACGCCATCTGAAAAAACGTTTAAGGCTGAAATCGTGCCAGGGAGCAGGCCCTATAAACTGATTCCAGTCAATATTATCCGGCCCGGCATCCTCCGGAATATCATAAACCCAGGCTCCGGTGGGCGAATTACGGTTTGTCGTGATTTCAATAAGATTAACCTTCCCTATTATACCTTTCCTGATTGCTTCACGGGCTTTGTAGTAACTCTCCAGTTCCCTGTTCTGATGACCGAGCTGAAAGACAACATTATTCTCCTTTACGGCTTTCACAACTTCATACGTTTCATCAACCGACCAAGTCATCGGTTTTTCGCTGTAAATATGCTTTCCGGCTCTTGCAGCAGCAATTGAAATTGTTCCATGCCAATGGTCGGGAGTGGCAATAATAACTGCATCAATATCGTCGGCAGCAAGAAGTTCAGTGTAGGTTTTATATCTTTTAGGTTTAGAACCCATTTTCCCATCCGAACCTTCCCTGTAAATATTTGCACAGGCCCTCAGGCCTTTATCGGCATTCCCCTCATATATATCGCAAAGGCCGTTGACAATTACATTCAAATCCTCCTGTTCAAGGTAATCGCGGTATCTGTGGTCCGTTTCATTTTCAGAAGCTCCTTTCTTCCAGTCATCAATGATTTCAGGGCGCAAAAAACCGGCTCCTTTAAGTAATGCACGTCCTCTTCCACCGGTGCCGATAATTCCGAGACGGATTTGTTTATTATTGGAGACTTTCCTTTCAAAAACAGGATTGACAGCCTCCAGATTTATATTTTCAAGAATTGACTCCTTTAAAAACTTTTCATAGTTACGTTTTTTATACCACCCATAAGCAAAAGCGCCCAATACCGGTATTGTTGCAAGACTTTTAATAACCTCTCTTCTTCCTATTCCACCTTTTGAGGAATCACTATTTTTATTATTATCTTCCATCATTAATCATTTTTATTTTTTCTGCAAATCAACCTGTCAATTCCAATTTTTCTACCTGTCGGAAAAACGAAAATGACAGCCAAAGCAACCATTTCAATCAAAACCTTATTAACAATCAGATAACTACCTTCCGTCGGCAGTGCATATTTGAATCCGACGCAGGGCGGATGAGACAAGTAGTACAGAGCAAGCAACAAAATTCCTGCAATTGTTGAAATTCTTGTAAACAGCCCCAAAATAAGTCCAAGCCCGATTAAAATCAGTCCATAGATATTTAAAAAATCAACAACGGCCAACGATGTGGGTGAACCGGCAAGTGAGATGTAAAACTCACGCAAGAAACCCTCCGAATCCAGAAGATACCCCACACTTGACCAGTTGGGATTTATCAGTTTTGTCAGCCCTTCATAAAGAAAATGCCACCCAATCAGCACACGCAGAGCAACCAGCCAAAACAATTGCACTTTTGAATAATCTATATATTTTTGTTTCATATTTTTTATACGGTTTCTATTTAATCTGTTTTTTTATTGTTCATAACTTACAAAAATACTAACTTTGCAGGAAAAAATATCATGGAACAAATAATAATTAATATTGAAGACAAAACATACGGTGAATTATTATTAAAACTGCTTAAAGAGTTAAATTTTGTAAAAGGTATTACAGTTACGAATACAGGTTCTTTAAGAAATAAGCTCCCTGATAGTAAATTTATCTCAAAATCTGATTTTTGGGATACATTTGGAACAGGAAAGGATACATCAATTGATATAAACTTTATTAAAAATAAAGCGGCGTATCCCTTCGGTTATGCTATTACATAATTTGGATTTAAAAGATAGGGCTTATTCAAAAATCTCAATATAGCGGACTTGTTCTTCTTGGTTCGTAGGAGATATTAGTTAATTTCGTATGGCTTCTCCGGTTACAAAAAAGCCCGCCTTCGTCTGCGCTACGCTTAACTTCGTCGGGTGGAGGCGGAGAGTGAGGGATTCGAACCCTCGGACCGGCAAAGCCGGTCAACAGTTTTCGAGACTGCCCCGTTCGACCACTCCGGCAACTCTCCAATTTAAAACCGAAATAAACCATTGCTATTTCGAAAAGACTGCTTCTTAATTGCTTTGACCTGCAAACTAATTAAGAAGCAGTATAAAATTGTGCAAAATTAATCTTTTTAATATATTCTCAACATTTTTTTAATCTTTATTTTTATTCCTACTCAACAATAGTCATCTCTTCAATAAGGTTGTGAGCACCTGCATATTTATCAATGATAAACAGTACATAACGTGTGTCAACACAAATAGTACGCTGCAATTCAGGCTCAAAGGCAATGTCACCGCTCATTGCTTCCCAGTTACCGTCGAATGCAAGTCCTATCAGTTCTCCGTTGCCATTGATAACCGGACTGCCTGAGTTTCCTCCGGTAATATCATTTGTTGTCAGGAAGCAAACATTTAATTTTCCGTCTTTTCCATATCTGCCGTAATCTTTTGCTTCAAACAACTCCTTTAATTTCGGTGCAACAACGAATTCGGGATTGTCAGGGTCTTCCTTTTGCATAACTCCGTACAAATGTGTAACATAGTCGTAGTGAACAGCATCGGCAGGATAATAATCCTCAACAGTCCCGTAAGTCAGCCTCATTGTAGAATTGGCATCAGGATATTTAACCATATCCGGGTCCATTTCACGTAAACCTTCAATAAACAGTCTTTTGCCATGCGACAGTGCGGTCTGTGCACCCTGATATCCGCCGGCTGCTCCCATTAATGCTCCCATTACATCATTTGCAAGTTTGTAGGCAGGGTCTTTGGCAAGCTTTTTGGCATTCGGTTTATCAAGAAAAGCATTGACTTTATCTTCACTGCTAAAAATTGATTTCTCAAAAACTTCAGCAGCAAACGTATCAAAGTCTCCTTTATATTTTTTATTGATTTCTTTGAAGAAATCCGGCCATTGCTCCTGAGGGACATCGTCTGCATACATTTTATACAGACCTGCAAGGATTTTTTGGTCCGTAGGAGCATTATAATCCTTAAAGTGTTCTTTTGCAGACTCACGTAAGCCCTTAGCTGTTTGCTTCGGTGCTTCGGGATTATCTTTAACATCTTTCAATTCCTGTTCATATTGGGAAAAGTTGCGTGCATAGCCAACAATGCCCGGCCCCATAAGACCCAAATTGATATAAAGCAGTGGCCCGATTGCCTCACCTGTTTTTATGTATCCTTCTTTGATCTCATTCAACACCCCTCCATATTTTTCTTTTCTTGCTTCATCGGCATCAACCCAGTTGGTAAACCGGTTTTCTATCTCCCGCTTTTTAGTTACTACATCCAGTTTCTTCAATCCTCTCGACTGCCCTATGTAATACTTCCATCCGTTTGCTGTAGAAGCATAAGTTGAGGCATATTTTATTCTAACTTCCTGACTTGCATCCATATCCTCTTTCATTATCTCTAATTTTTTACCGAGCAGGTCAATAAACGGTGGAGCAAACTTATTCATATTATATTCCACACCGTAAGAAGTCATATATCTGTTTGTACTTCCTGGATATCCCCATATCATTGCAAAATCATCTTTTTCGACGCCTTTGATTGAAACAGGCAGATAGTGTTTTGGTTTGAGCGGAACATTTTCCTCTGAATATTTTGCAGAAGAACCGTCAGGAGCTGTATAGACTCTGAAAATACTGAAGTCGCCGGTATGGCGCGGCCACATCCAGTTGTCGGTATCGCCGCCATATTTACCTATTGATGAAGGTGGAGCCCCTACAAGGCGGACATCTTCATAAACATTATAGACAAACAGGTAATATTCATTTCCACCGAAAAATCCTTTAACAACTACATTGTATTTACCGTCTTCACTGGCCTGTTTTTTAAGCCGGTTTGATATTTCGTTGACTTTTGCCGATCTTTTTGCCTCACTCATAGTGTCATTAAGAAAAGGGATGATACTATCGGTAACATCAGCCATTCTTATCAGGAATGAAGCCGTCAGGGCATCATTAGGGAGTTCGTCGGCTTTTTCCATTGCCCAGAAGCCATCCCGCAGGTAATCGTGCTCTAATGAGCTGTGTTGCTGTATGATATCATATCCGCAATGGTGATTTGTAAACATAAGTCCCTGATCCGAAACAATTTCTGCGGTACAAAAATACCCGTTCGGTTTGCTTTGTGTTGACAATCCGACAATAGCATCTTTCAGACTTGAATTGTTAATGCTGTAAATCTCTTCTGCCGTAAGATGTAAACCCATTTTTTGCATGTCAACATAGTTCAGCCTGTCAACAAACATCGGCAGCCACATACCCTCATCGGGTGGTGTAAATGCGAACAGACTTGTCCCGAAAGAAACAAGTACTGTAAATAGTAATACAAATTTTCTCATCTTTTTTTTATTTGTTTATTCAATTGATTAATTCCAATAATAACCCTTTTATTTACCGAAAAGTATGCCAGTTTATCTAAGTGTTTGTAACACCATTAGTTATGAGACGATAAGCAAGCATCACACATTATAAATTTGTCCGGTAAAATACATATCTCTGTTCGGTAGTGAACACTATTTTTGATTAAAGTCCAAGCACTTCAGGCCCCTGTTCAAACACAATATCTACCGGAATCCCCTGTGCTGATATTCTGTCAAGATCTTTTTGAAGTTGGGGTTTAATAACACCATATTCTTTCACAAGATTTTTCGCCCCTTCATAATCGCCGTCACCCTGAAGTTTAAGTATGAGTTGTGTTAGTTCGGTTGATGCCTTTTTCATCTTTTCAATATCAATCGAGTATGTACCGTCATCATTTCTTTTAAAAGCTCCTTTTTCCTTAAAGAAATTGAATCTGATCATATTTGCCTTCCCATGCGCACTTGATGCACCGAAACGAACAGAACGGAAGATACCTGCCATAAAGGTCACATAATTATCCATCAGATTCGTCTCTTTAAACTCGCCCATCTCGTTTAGTTTGGTAACAAGGTAAAGTCCGAGTATATCGGCTTTCCCTTCTTCTATTGCCGAATATTGTTCTTTCAGAACCTTTCTGACAGCACCTTTTCCGGTGATTGTTTTCTTTATTCCCATACCGTGTGCCACTTCGTGGAACATCGTGTTTGAAAAGAATGCATCGAAAGTTATATATTTTCTTTGCTCCGGTGTGATAAGCAGGTCGGCTATAGGAACAACTATATTGTCGAATTTTGCTTTCATTGCATTTTTAAGTTGCAGTTTGCGTGTACCTTTTTTAAGTTGTACCTCCTCATCATTCGGAAGATTGATAGCAATAGTTTTTCCTGCCATATTGCAATCGCCTGCATAATAAACAACATCATATGCGTTTAAATCGGCATCGGAACCCGGTGTTTCCTGTTTGTACTTCGGATCAACCGGTAATTCTCTTTGCATTTGAGGCAAGAACTTTGCATACTTTTGAAGTTTGTCGCTCCAGGCTTTGTCCTTGATTAGTATGAAAGATTCGTGGGCGGCTTTATACCCGAAAAGCTGATCGGTATAGTTTTCAATAGGCCCGATTACAAGGTCGATGCTGTTATTTTTCATATCGAGCCATGCCATATCACTCGGTTGATAATCATCGGTAAGCAGTGCTTTAGACCTGAGTTCAAGATAATTTGCAAATCCTTTATCCTCAGCAAGAGCAGCTGCCTGATGCAGATAATCCGCTGCTTCGGTAATCTCATTTTTATAAGCTTCGTGATACCAGACACTTTTCAGTTTTCCGTTATCATCTCTTTTAATTATTGTATAAAGACTTGTTTTATCGGGATCGTCAAATGCTTCAAACTCCTCCTTTGTCATATCGTGAGGATAAAAATTAGCTCCGGCAGGTTTTGTGCCAAATCCTTTTATAAAAGGCTTCAGATCGTTCATTTCATCCCAGGGGCCATAGTTTATTTCCGCATATCGTTTTTCATAAGGATCTTTGATTGTTGATAAAAACTCATCTTTAGGCCCGATGTTTTCCATCCAGAAAATATTATCCATTATCCTGGCTGCTTTAAACAGCAGTTTTAACATTTTTTTCTGGTTATCGCTCAGATGTGAAATGTCGGAAGTGAGTTTAACCGTTTTGTACATCTCTACTTTTTTTTGAATATCCGATTTTCCTTTGGGATTCATCTCTGTTCTTTCTCCTTCGGTTTTCTTTTCATTTCCATTATTGCAACCTGTTAATACTGCAATAATTAATGTTGAAGCAATGAATACCGGCAATGCTTTTTTCATCATCTTTTTAAATTTTAAATTTAATAATGC
>CAYOZZ010000212.1:0-3508 GCA_964408535.1 uncultured Bacteroidales bacterium
CGTAGTGTTTTTCAGTAATTTACCATTTAGTGCAGGGAACTGTCTCCAGGGTATGTATCATATCTTTTGAGTAACAGAAATTTTTAACCAGTGAGAACTCAAGACCGCCGTTATAATGTGATGCAACATAGCTGTTCGTAATATTGATATCATAACTGAAGTTCAATGAATATCCGTTGTATTCAATACCGATAAGAGGAATAATATCTTTGAAGATTCTGAGCCAAATTCCGGTAACAATATTGAATTCTGAAAATGAGACACTAAGATTGGTTCCTGCTATTGTTTCTGAGTCAAAGTTTTGCAGCGAAAACATAACGGAGGGTGATAATATATATTTTTCATTGATCAGGTATTCCATATCAGTATGAAATATGTACCTTCTGCTTCTTTCGATTTCCTGACCTAAAAACGAATATTGCTGTCCGAGAAAATGAGTGAGACTCCCGCCAGCCCGCAGTCTGAATTTTTCAGGTCGAATGAAAGTCATAAGAAATCCTGCATTTATATCATAATAGAGCAGTGAACTATTTGTAAGGTCTTCATTATTAGATAAATCCGGATCGAACAGAAAGCCGTTCCACTGACTGTCGAAATATAATTTGGAGTAGTTGATGCTCAGATTACCAAGTCCGAAGCTAAAGCCGAGACTGCCGAAAACGGTTTTATCCGGATTGAAACTTTTATGCAGTGCCATCATCATCATCCCGTAATTTGTTGTCAGATCACCGTCTCCTGCTTTATCGCTAAAGAATAAACCTCCTATACCCAGACCATCTTTGTGTTTAAAACTCCCCAGCGCTATCCTTGCATCTGCAAAAGCCGACTGCGTAACATAGGTTTTGTTCCATTGGTTTTTATAGTTAACTCCCAATCTTAAATAACACCGGGTTGAACTTCCGGCCAGTGCCGGATTTAAAAGTAAAGGTGAGTTGTTGAATTGAGAAAAATGGATATTCTGCGACCCGGCAACCAGGCTTGCCAAACCGAATCCCAATACCAATAATAATTTCACGGCAGTATTTTTCATAGCATCAGTATTACCGGATTAATGTTATATTTCCCGTACGTTCAATGACTCTTCCATCGAAAAGAGTTCCTGAAAAATAATAGTAAAAAACTCCCATATCCTGTTCTTGCCCTTTATAAGTACCATCCCAGCCGATACTTTGATCAGTTGTATGAAACACCATTTCACCCAATCGGTTGAAAATTTTAAAATCAATCTCCTTGAAGAAATCACCTCTTACAAACACTTTATCATTATGACTGTCATTATTGGGTGTGAATGCATTGGGAATATACATGTCAATATAGATTATATGCGTGCTGTCAATATTTTCACAGCCGTTTATATCTGAAACCTTAACTGTAAAAGTTCCGGTATCGCTTGTAGTATAAGAGGATAAAGTTGAGCCGTCCTGCCATAGATAATCATTAAATCCGGTTCCCGGAGATAACGTTACCGACTTGCCTCTTTCAAGTAACAGTGTGTCCGGACCAAGTGAAATCTCAGGGGCGGGATTGACTGTGACGGTTGCATTTCCATCGCTTGTGTTTGTCATACCGTTTCCTGAATAAATCCTGAGGATACTATAAGTTGTAGTGATATCCGGGCTTACTTTCAGTAAATAGGTTGAATTCTGAATATTAAAGATTGTATCGGTTGCTGATCCGTCTGAATAAACAACATCCCAGGGTGCTTCTCCTGATAAGGTTATTGAGATGATGGCCGTATCTCCTTTGCAGATTGATGTACTTCCTTCCATAAAACCGAATGGAATAATACAGGTTTCGGAAGTGTCGGTTAACGTTAGTTCACCGACATGCATAGGGCCTATTTTTGAAGCATTAATAGTAGAATTTAAGAAGAGATATGATGAAATGGGAAAGTTTGGAGAAATTAAAAGTTTAAGTGAAACACAGGTTTCAGGAGTCTGTCCCGGCAAATCTCCGATATTCCAAGTCACAGTAGCTGACGCTGAATCGTAAATACCTCCGTCTGATGATGACATATAGGTTGTTGCTTGTGGTATTTCTGCAACAATAATAACATTTTTTGCAGTGTTAGGATATGAATTTTTATAGCATAATGAAAATTCCAGACTGTCTCCGGGGACAACACAGTCAAATTCCGCCCTAATGTTAAAATTAAGTGGATTATAGGCTATTCCGTTTGTTGAAATATCAGTAGGGTCACCAATGTCGTCACTTTCGTAAAGCATATTCAGATCTTTGTCAAAAACCCTGATAAAATCCCCTTCTTGACCAACAGTAATATATATTAATCCCGTCTGCTGATCAATTGTTATGCCCATCATTCCTTCGTTATTATTCAAAAAAACATCACTTTGCACACCGGTTGCCAAATCATATTTTGTAAGGTAATAATTTGATGCAAACCCGCCTCCATAATACAGGCAGTTGTTTTCAATATCTTTTTCAACATTCAACACCCCGGGATGAATAAAATCATCTATTGTCCCTTCAAGCGCCCAGTCGTTAGTATTATAATATGTAATTGAATAACCATTTGCCACATATAGAATTCCGTTGATCTCATCAAGAAATATTCCGTAGGCGGCAGCACCCGCCAAAAATTTCTGGTAATCCAGTGTCAGTTCTTTATTTGCTGCATCCCAGAAATATGAATAGAGTTTGTTGGTTTCCCTGTCCATAGTATAAAGATGATTACATGTAGTATCGTAAGCAACTCCCGCCAGATTTACAGCACTTGGAGCAATGGCAATTCCCTGCCCGGTCATCGAAGTAGCATCAATCAACTGAATTTTATTTGAAGATTCGTAAGTGATAAAAATAAAACCGGATTCCGGATCTATACAGAGTCCGACAGCTCCTTCTCCATAAATTGCCACTCCATATTCAGCCTGGAAAACTATTGAATCCCCTTGTATAGAATAGGCCTGAATCGGAAGATAATTCGTTGCATTTATGTTTGCTATTACATAAATTGATTGCTGGGAGTATAAACTGCCGGCAAGAAGTAAAGCATAAACAACAGCAACAAATTTAGTGAGAAATAAACTGTTTTTTTTCATGTCAAAAGAGTCTTTCACAATTTGTTTTAACAAAAAATAAAGGACAAAGGTAAGATTTTTTTGCAAACCGGATTTTGAAATGAATAATTTTTGATTTTTTTAAACATTTAACCCGAATTATGCAATAACATATTTAAAAACAGTACAACTAAGCTATTAACAAAGAAAAAAAGTAGCAAAAAAAGAAATTCCTACATCATTAACAATATTTCAAAGAACTCAGATTTTTATTTTGCAAATCTAAAGGCGTAAGACGGGATTAATTAGACCTCCTCCGGTGATAAAACCAATGGTCGTTTTGTTCATTTTGTCAGGGATGTTGTTTTCGGTTGTTTTCGTCTCCATATCAGGTATATCCTAATGGGAAATCAAATCATTATTCGAGTGATTATCCCGGAGCAGTCAGGATATATACCGTACTGAAGAAAATAACTTCTGAGAATTTGGCT
>CAYOZZ010000213.1:0-1557 GCA_964408535.1 uncultured Bacteroidales bacterium
TGGATTGAATGGGATGACGGTGTTAATAACGATGATGGTATCGGACTTACCGGAGGAGGAACTTTTTATGTTGCTTCTCACTGGGAACCATCTGATCTTACTCCATACAACGGACAATACCTGACAAAAATAAGCTACTATCATTACGATAATGCCACAACGGCTACTTTCGTCCTGAAAGTATGGCAAGGAACTAATGCAGGAACTCTGTTATTGACTCAGAATGTTTCGAGCACAGTCGGGCAGTGGAACGAAGTAACACTTAATACTCCGGTTCAGATTGATGCTTCTCAGGAGCTTTGGTTCGGTTATGAGGTTACGCATCCAGACGGAGAAAACCCTGCAGGTGTTGATGCCGGACCGGCAATTCAATATAAGGGCGATATGCTCTCATTTGATGCCTCAAGTTGGGTTTCTATGTCAGCAGAATACGGACTGGACTATAACTGGAATATTGCGGGATATGTTTCGTCAACAGCTGATGGAAAAAATGTGGCAACACCTTTAGTTAAATCCGAAGTTGTCGCTTCAGGAGGTCAATTGGATATCGGTTCGGGATATAAAGGAAGTAAAACCGAATTTATCCCCAATGAAAACAAGGCTTTACTGGGTTTTAATATATATAGAGACGGAATTTTTATTGAGTATACAACAGATTATTGTTATACAGATGAATGTCTTCCACCTGAATCAAGTTATCAGTATTCAATAACTGCAGTTTATGATGAAGGAGAATCTGAACCGTCTGATATTTTAGCCGTAACAATACCTGCAATGCCTTCTCCTACAAATCTGACATTGACTTTTGATGAAGGAAATATTATATTAAACTGGAATGGTGTTAAAGGCTTTGACGGATACAATATTTACCATTCGTTTGAAAACGGCAACTTTGTAGTTCTGAATACACAACCTCAGACCTCTACAGTTTATACATTTAATAATCCTGGTTTGGGATACCACGAATTCAAAATAACCGCTGTATATTGCGATTTTGAGTCAGCCCCTTCAAATACCGAAGGTATTACGATTACAGGTATTAATGAAAATCGTTTCGCATCAATAAAAATTTATCCTAATCCCGTATCCGAATTACTAAAAATAAATTCGGAAACTATAATTACAGGTATTAAACTATATACTAACATAGGACAAGTTATACTTGATACAGATATCCGAGATAACAACTGCAAAATTGATATGTCTGATTATAAAGAAGGTATATATTTTATTAAAGTTGAAACAACAAAAGGTGTTATTGTAAAACAAATAATTAAAAGGTAAAGCATAAAACAATGTCAAATCCGAATTATGCAAGCATAACACATTAGTTCGTAAAATTCATAGTGCATAAGGTGAGGCTGCCGGTTTTAGGCAGCCTTTTCCTGTTAATACTTTCTACTATTGATAGAGAAAAAATTTGGCAACCTCCTTTCTTTTGCTAATTTTGCAACCTTTAAACACTAATGTATGTCAGGTAATAATAAGTTTTCCAGTATAAAATCATTTAAACAATTTTAAAATTATGAAACGAATTTCTATTTTACTTTTTATCCT
>CAYOZZ010000214.1:0-10460 GCA_964408535.1 uncultured Bacteroidales bacterium
TATCTTTATAAATGCCTAATTATTATTTAATTATATGATATGTGCAATGTTGCTGTGTGAAAAAATTAACAATTTGTTAAAAATAGAGTAAAATTTTACTTTGATTTTTCATTTGATTTTATAATTTCGCATCTTGATTTATATATAGATTTCAATATATTTAATTATAAAAACTTAACACATACCTAAAGGATATGTCGAAAGATATCAAGATTAAGAGGGGCCTGGATATAAAACTATTGGGCGAAGCTCAAAAAACGGTTTCGGAGGTTACTTCTAAAAAATTCGCAATCAAGCCACCCGATTTTGTTGGTGTATTTCCAAAACTACTTGTAAAAGAGGGCGATACGGTAAAGGCAGGAACACCTGTTTTTTTCGATAAATATCGCGATAACATCATTTTTACATCACCTGTCAGCGGTAAGGTTGAGGAGGTTCATCGCGGGGCAAAAAGAAAAATGCTTGAGATTCGTATTACTGCCGACGGGAAGCAGGATTCCTTGGATTTCGGAAAGGCTGACCCGGCTTCCGTTTCAAAGGAGGCGGCGATTGAAAAATTGTTAAAAAGCGGCGTTTGGGCAAATATCAGGCAGCGGCCGTATTCGGTAATTGCCAATCCCGGGCAATCACCCAAAGCAATTGTCGTGTCGGCCTTCGATACAGCACCTCTTGCTCCCGATTTTGATTTTATTATCGAAAAGGAAGCAAAAGCTTTTCAGGCAGGAATTGATATTTTGAAAAAACTGACGCCCGGAAAAGTTTATTTGAATATACACACCGAAAAGACAAAATCATCACTCTTTTCAAACACAAAAGGTGTTGAAATCAATAAGTTTTCCGGACCTCATCCGTCAGGGAATGTCGGAATACAAATTCATCATATTGATCCTATTAATAAGGGTGAAGTTATATGGTATGCCGGTCCGCAGGCTGTTGTGACGATTGGGAAACTTTTTCTCGAAGGGAAATATGATGCCTCACGGACAGTCGCACTTACCGGTGCCGAGACCAAAGACCCTAAGTATTATAAAGTAATAGCGGGGCAGTCGGTTTCGGAGATTGTCGCCGGTCAGGTTGACGAAAACGCCAATGTAAGGTATATCAGCGGTAACGTGCTGACCGGTAGTAAAATAGAAAGGGATGGTTATCTCGGTTTCTATGATAGTCAGATAACTGTTATTCCCGAGGGTGACTATTTCGAGTTTCTCGGCTGGGCAATGCCGCGGTTTAATAAATACAGTTATTCCAAATCATATTTCTCGTGGCTGACGCCGAACAGGAAATATAATCTCGATACAAATCTTAACGGAGGACACCGGGCATTTGTACTCACAGGTCTGTATGAGAGAGTTTTTCCGATGGATATTTATCCGATGCAGTTGCTCAAGGCAATTATTATTAAGGATATTGACCAGATGGAGCATCTCGGAATATATGAAGTTGACGAAGAGGATTTCGCTTTATGCGAATTTATTGATCCTTCAAAAACGGAGATGCAGGCCATCGTTAGGGAAGGTCTTGATTTTATCAGAAAAGAGATGGAATAGAACTTAAAAATTGAATTTTTTGAAAGTAAATTTATAATCGAACAATATAAATGAAGGCAATAAGAAATTATATTGATAAGATAAAACCTCAGTTTCAAAAAGGAGGGAAGTTTGAGAAATTTGAGTCAACTTTCGATGCCTTTGAAACTTTTTTATTTGTTCCCGACAAGGTAACATTTAAAGGGAGTCACATCCGGGATGCAATGGATATGAAGCGTATGATGATAGTTGTCGTTGTAGCTCTTATACCGGCACTGCTTTTTGGAATGTGGAATGTGGGTTATCAGCATTTTCTGTCACTCGGAGAATCAACAACCCTTTGGGAGTCGTTTTGGTTCGGATTCCTGAAAGTTTTACCAATAATTGTTGTTTCGTATGTGGTTGGACTCGGAATAGAGTTTATGTTTGCACAGATTAGAGGTCACGAAGTTAATGAGGGTTACCTCGTTACCGGAATGTTGATACCTTTGATTGTCCCGCCGGATATTCCGTTGTGGATGCTTGCTATAGCCGTTGTTTTTGCTGTGATAATCGGTAAAGAAGTTTTCGGAGGTACCGGTATGAACATTCTGAACCCTGCGTTGACGGCAAGAGCTTTCCTTTTCTTTGCCTATCCTCAGGATATGTCGGGCGACAAGGTTTGGATTGCCGATAAGGCCGATGCATATTCCGGTGCAACCCCTCTCGGAAATGCTCTAACCGGCCATTTCGATCAATTGCCGTCGTTTAACGATATGTTTTACGGTTTTATTCCCGGTTCGGTCGGTGAGACATCCACACTTGCAATACTCATTGGTGCAGTAATCCTTTTAATAACGGGAATAGCAAGCTGGCGTGTTATGTTTTCGGTTTTTGCCGGAGGATTACTGATGGGGCTTATTTTCAACTGGGCAGGAGCAAATGAGTATATGAATCTTCCTCCTTATTATCATCTTGTTATGGGTGGTTTTGCCTTCGGAGCCGTTTTTATGGCAACCGACCCTGTAACTGCCGCTCAGACAAATAAAGGAAAGTATATTTACGGAATTCTTATCGGGATGATAGCTGTTTTGATACGGGTTGTCAATCCTGCTTATCCCGAAGGTATGATGCTGGCAATTCTGCTGATGAACGTTTTTGCTCCGCTTATTGATCATTACGTCATTGAGTCGAACATAAAGAGAAGACTGAAAAGAATAAAAGTTAAAGCATAATAAAACAAAGAAAAATATAAAAAGATGTTTACTAACAGATATATCTTTACTTATGCAGCTGTAATGGTTATTGTGGTTGCAGCTATTTTGTCGTTTGCTGCTACCGTCCTGAAGCCATATCAGGAAAAGAATGTACGTACCGAAAAAATTATGGACATTCTGAAATCGGTAAATATTGAATCGGATAAAAGTAATGCCGAAGAACTTTATGACAAGTATATCACCGAGGAGTTGGCCATTACTCCCGAAGGTGAGGTTGTCAGTTTATACAAAACAGGCAGTAAATCGTTTGAAAAGGGAGATATCAGACCTTTTGATATCAATATGAAAGTGGAGTTGTCAAAACTGGAAAAACTGAAATCGGGAAAAGGAAACGAAAAACCTGTTTTTCCGCTTTATGTTTGCAGTTATGAAAACAAAACATATTATATCATCCCCTTACGTGGAAAAGGACTTTGGGGCCCTATTTGGGGGAATATATCACTACTGGATGACTTTAAAACGGTTTATGGTGTGACTTTCGGACATAAAGGCGAAACACCGGGTCTTGGTGCCGAGATTGCAACTTCCGCTTTTCAAAAGCAATTTGCCGGAAAAACCATCTTTGACGATTCATACGGCTTTACATCCGTTAAAGTTGTTAAAGGCGGAGCTGCAACCCTGCCGGCAAACGAACAGATACATGGTGTTGACGCCATTTCGGGAGGTACCATCACAAGTAATAGTGTTTCGGAGATGCTGAAGGTTTGTCTGGAAAATTATGTTCCGTACATTAAGCAGCATGTCACTAATTAAAATATCGAAATTGAATAAAAAAACAGAATAAAATATATAATCATGAGTGAAGAAGTGAAACAGAAAGAGCCTCTATTTTCGGCAAAAAACAAAAAGCTCATTTTTAATCCTCTAAATAAGGAGAATCCAATCACCGTTCAGGTACTCGGTATCTGCTCGGCTCTTGCCGTGACTGCCAAACTTGAGCCGGCAATTGTTATGTCAATATCGGTTATGGCTGTTTTGGCACTTGCCAATGTTATTATCTCTGTTATGAGAAATACCATTCCGCCGAGGATACGGATTATTGTGCAGCTTGTTGTAATTGCAGCTCTGGTAATCCTTGTTGATCAGGTTCTTAAAGCTTTTGCCTATGATGTCAGCAAGCAGCTTTCGGTATTTGTGGGGCTTATCATTACAAACTGTATCCTGATGGGACGCCTTGAAGCCTTTGCAATGGGAAATAAACCCTGGCCTTCATTCCTTGACGGTCTTGGTAATGCGGCCGGTTATGGTATAATTCTGATAATTATTGCCTTTTTCCGTGAACTGCTCGGGTCGGGAACTATTTTCAATTATCCCGTAATGGAAAAAATCGGTTTATACAGCATTGGTTATAAAAATAACGGTATGATGATTCTTCCTCCTATGGCTCTGATAACGGTTGGAATTATAATCTGGGTTCAAAGGTCGAGAAACAAAGAACTGATTGAGGATAAATAGTTGATAAACAAGAAGAAAATAACTTAAAAGATATAAAAAATGCAGGAATTATTTAACATATTCATTAAGTCGATTTTTATTGACAATATGGTCTTTGCCTATTTCCTGGGAATGTGTTCCTATCTGGCTGTGTCGAAGACCGTGAAAACATCAATGGGACTTGGTATTGCGGTGGTTTTTGTGCTGGCTATTACGGTTCCGGTTGATTACCTGTTGAATAAATATGTTCTTCTGCCCGGTGCGCTTTCATGGCTTGGCGACAGTTTTGCAGATGTTGACCTCAGTTTTCTGAGTTTTATAATGTTCATTGCGGTTATTGCATCTATGGTTCAACTTGTCGAGATGATTGTCGAGAAATTTACCCCGACACTTTACAACTCGCTCGGGATATTTCTTCCGTTGATTGCCGTTAACTGTGCTATCCTTGGCGGTTCACTCTTTATGCAGGAGAGAGAATACGAAAGTGTTGCACAGGCCACTGCTTTCGGACTTGGTTCGGGAGTGGGCTGGCTGCTTGCTATTGTCGGAATTGCTGCAATACGTGAAAAAATACAATACTCAAATGTGCCTGCACCTTTAAGAGGCCTTGGAATTACTTTTATTATTACAGGACTTATGGGTATTGCATTTATGAGTTTTATGGGAATAAAATTATAAAGTATATAAATCTAAAAACAAGATAAAGAAATGGTATTACTTGAAGCAGGAATCGGAACTGTTGTCCTCACAAGTGTTGTGGTTTTTTTAACGGTTATTTTATTACTTGTAGCCGTATTGATTTATGCCAGAAAAAAACTTACGCCACAGGGTGATGTAACAATCTCAATCAATGACGAAAAGGAGGTTGTAACCTCTCCCGGGTCGTCATTGCTGTCAACTCTTTCGGCTGAGAAGATATTTCTGCCGTCTGCCTGCGGTGGAGGCGGAACCTGCGGGATGTGTAAAGTGCGTGTTCTCGAAGGCGGCGGTTCGATATTGCCGACAGAAACAGGTTTCTTTACCCGTAAGGAACAGATGAATAACTGGCGACTCGGCTGTCAGGTGAAGGTCAGGGAAAGTATGAAAATTGAGGTACCGAAAGAGATATTCGGTATCAAGAAATGGGAATGCGAGGTGGTTTCGAATAAAAATGTTGCTACTTTTATCAAAGAGTTTATTGTTAAACTTCCGGAAGGTGAAAAACTTGACTTCCGTTCGGGAGGATATATCCAGATTGATGTTCCTCCGATAGAGGTTGATTTCGGAAAAGATATTGAAGTTGAGGACGAATATAAAGGCGACTGGGATAAATTCAAAATGTGGGATTTGAAAATGAAAAATCCCGAACCTATCTTCAGAGCTTACTCAATGGCAAACCATCCTTCGGAAAATACAATTGTGATGCTGAATGTTCGTATTGCAACTCCCCCGTTCGACAGGGCTAAGGGTGGATTTATGAATGTTAATCCCGGTATTTGTTCTTCATATATTTTTTCCCGGAAACCTGGTGACAAGGTAACGGTATCGGGACCTTACGGAGAGTTCTTTATCAAGGATACCGACCGTGAAATGATGTTCATTGGGGGTGGTGCCGGAATGGCCCCGATGCGCTCTCACATTTTCCACCAGTTCAAAACCCTGCATACAAAGCGTAAAGCTACCTTCTGGTATGGCGGGAGGTCGCTGAGAGAGTTGTTCTATGTTGATCAGTTTAAGGAAATCGAAAAGGAAAATCCTAATTTCGAGTTTCATATCGGATTATCAGAGCCTCTGCCCGAAGACAACTGGACAGGTTATACAGGGTTTATCCATCAGGTTATATATGATAATTATCTTAAAAATCATCCTGAACCCGAAGAGATTGAATATTACCTCTGCGGGCCCCCGATGATGAACGATGCCGTAAACAAAATGCTGGATGATCTCGGTGTGCCGGAGGAGATGATAGCATTCGACGACTTCGGAGGTTAAAAATAATAGTTAAAATCCCATAGCTTGTTATGGGATTTTTTAGTTTTATGCAATATTGTTTTATTTTTGACGCTATTAATTCAAACAAAAACAAATCCTATGAAAAAAGTCATTTCAATTTTTGTTATCCTGCTTTTTGCTTCTTCATTTGCATTTTCGCAGGACGAAATCATCTTTAACTCCGGCGAAAGGGTTAACGCGAAAGTTATGGAGATCAGTAAAAACCAGGTTAAGTACAAAAAGTTTTCAAATCTCGACGGCCCGCTGGTTATTGTAAATAAAAAGGATGTTAAAAAGATTATTTATCAAAATGGTGAGGAGGATGTATTCACAAGTAATACTCCTGAACTTGGTTTTAATCAAAATATATTTGCATACAATATTTTTGATGTTGTTTACAGCCAGTTTGCCTTTTCGTATGAACATATCTCTAAAAATGGTAAATTAAGTTTCTTTATACCGTTTTCTGTTGGGTATGGTGACAGGGAAGGCCCGAAAGCTTTTCACGATAAGGGCTTTACCGGCTTTGGTATTAGTTTGTTCCCGATGGGACAGCATAAAGCCTCCTATTATCTCGGTCCTGTTTTGCAGATTGGTCTGGGAGAGGATTATGTTGATGGCAGTTACGATCCTTATTACGGATATTATAAGGAGAAGTATTCCGACTTTGTTTACGGCAGGTTTATGATTAATAACGGTGTGACCTTTACACCTGTTCCGAACCTAAGGCTGAATGCAACTTTCGGGCTGGGACTCAGGTATTTTGACCTGCCCGGTTCTTATGATACCGGAATGCAATCAACAGCCTATTTTACATTCAGTATGGGTTATGCATTTTAACACAGTGCTGTTGTTTTGTCAGGAATGTAACAGGTTAATTGCAGATAAATGAGTTATAAAGTATTGAACGTATGAGACTTGAAATTACCCCGTTCGTTATTCTGATTTTGCTGTTTTCCTGTAACAACCCGTCGCGAAAAATGCACAAGGTTATGTTCACCGGTGAGGCACAGGGAACATATTACGCCGTAACATATTTCGATGCAGAGAACCGAAACCTGCAACAGCAGATTGATTCGCTGCTGACAGGTTTTGACCGGTCGGTATCAATCTGGGTTCCCAATTCAATAATTTCTCGTATTAATAACAATGATTCTTCAACTGAAGTTGACCCCTGGTTTAAAGGCAATTTTGATTTATCAAAAGAGGTTTTTATAAAAACCAACGGAGCATTTGACCCTACCGTTGGTCCTTTGGTGAATGCCTGGGGGTTTGGCTTTACTGATAGAATGAAAGTTGATAGCGCAATTGTTGACAGCCTGTTGCCGCTTGTCGGTTTTGATAAAGTGAAGATTGTTAACAACAGGGTGGTTAAAGATGATGACCGGATTCAGTTCGATTTTAATGCTGTTGCCCAGGGATATTCTGTTGACATTGTAGGAGATTTACTGGAGTCGTATGGAATTGATAATTATCTTATTGATATAGGTGGTGAAGTGCTTGGACACGGCGAAAAACCCGATGGCTCTTACTGGAAGGTGGGAATTGAAAAACCAAAAGATAATGCGTCCTATGGTGAAGGGTTGAAGGCTATTGTAAAGCTGAAAAACAGAGCTCTGGCCACTTCAGGCAGCTACAGGAAGTTTTATGAAGAGAACGGAATAAGGTATTCGCATACTATTGATCCGAAGACAGGCTTTCCGGTGCGGCATTCTCTTCTGAGTGTTTCGGTTCTTGCGGACGACTGCGGTACTGCCGATGCCTATGCTACGGCATTTATGGTTATGGGTGCTGACGAAGCTGAAAAATTTCTCGAAAAAAACAGCTTCCTTGAGGCCTATCTTATCTATTCCGATAAAAACGGTAATCTGAAAACATGGCATACCAGCGGATTCGGGGATATTTTGGATGAAGAATACTAAGAGCAAGCACCCACTATTTTTTATCCGCGAATTGGCACGAATTTTCACAAATAAAAGAATTATTACAAATCAACTACTTTAACATCTGATTAAGAGCAAGCCTCCACGCTTGCTTTTCAACACCCTTAACACATATCTATGAGCAAGCGTTCACGCTTGCCTTGTCTTTATTCATTCTCCTGAAAGTTTTATTTTCCTTTCAGTGCTCCGTGGTGCAATTCGTAATTAACGCAGGTTGACTTTTCCTCGTCACCGCAGATACAGCCTATCTTTTCTCCGGTTGTGTTGTCAACAGTGCTGCACGATTTTGTGAACATTCCATCCTTTTGTATAAACATTTTTATCCCTATAATTGCAAAAGCAAGTCCTATCATTGCAACCGTTATGAGAAATATTTGTACCATATCCGTAGTTGTTTATCGTATAACAAGTTTATTTATTTAATGTTCAAATTAGTCCTCTTTTAAATTCCGAGAGTATTACGGCAGTTGCCACCGAAGCATTCAGAGATTCAGCCGAAGTGTCGCCGCCGAATGCCGGTATTGTCACAGGATGAGTTATAAACCTTTTCATATCCGGTGAAATACCCTTCGATTCGTTACCGATTATTATACAGCCTTTTGAAGGTAGCCGCATTCCGTAAATATTCTCCCCGTTCAGCAGGGCACCGAAAACAGAAGTGTCGAAAGGCAGCTTCGTAAAAAATTCATTTAATCTTTCATATATGATTTTTACGCGGATGAATGACCCCATTGTTGCCTGTATCACCTTCGGATTGTAAACATCAACTGTATTATTTGAACAAATAATATTTCGTACGCCGAACCAGTCGGCTGTGCGGATTATTGTTCCGAGATTTCCGGGGTCGCTTATATCGTCAAGTACGAGAAAAAGCTCATTCTTAAGAGTTCCGTAGTCAGGTTTTTCATCAGGGATATTTACGACTGCAAGAACCTGATTGGGTGTTTTCAGCGAGCTTATTTTTTTCAGATCATTATCACTGATTTCGTATAATCCGGAAGTTGTCGAAATATTTTTGTTTTTTTCTACCCATTCACTTAATGCAAAAACCGAGTCAATAACAAAACCGCTGTTTAGAAGCTCTCCGGTAATTTTCGGACCTTCGGCAATAAACATTTTGTTTTTCTTTCGGAATTTATTGTATTTTAATGAGTTAATGTATTTTATTGTATTCTTTGAAAGCATATCTTGCAATGTTAATAGGTAGCAAAGATAGTCATACCCCCCTGAAAACCACCGATTTTTTTTTCGGTGGTTTTCAGGGGGGTTTTATACCTTTTTTATATTCAACTTTGCAACAGTTATGAAAAGAATCAGGTTGGTAAAAAATATAAGAATCATTTCGGAAACAAATGAGCCGGATTTAAAGGCGATACAGGCTACAGGCATTGCCGAACTGGAATATTTGCCGACTCCTGCACTTGTTAAGGCAAGAGACTATAAAAAACCGCCCGAAGACGGTATTTATGAACTTGATTTCGTTTTGGGAAATACGGCAGGTGATCCTGTTAATGTTGAAATGGAGGTTAATGTCGTATTCAGGTTAAAGGAAATGCCCGACTGGGTAAAGGGTATTAAGGTGAATGCAAGAGAAAACTCGGATATTGAATTGTTATTATAAAAGGAAAGAAAATCTGATTATTAAATTTTTTTATATCAGATGTGTTTTATTAAAATTTTTTAGTACTTTTAGGCATGTGTTTTAAAACAGGATACATGCCTTTTGTTTAATCTTAAAAATTGATATTATGAACAACTACAAACCTTACTCTTATCTCTATAAGAGAACAATGGAACCCGCGAGGTTGAAATCCTGTTTTGTCGTTATGATTCCGGCAGGTAAGAAAATAACTTTGCGTGAAGGCGACCCGTCAACAAACGGAAGTGAAACAAAAATTCGATACGATGTGTCAGCAGACTCTTCACAACACAGCAGCAGGCAGGAAGAACATGAACACGAATTTGCCTGGGACGGTAATCCGCATGATGTTGTTGTGGAAATAATTAATGCAGGAAATAGTGCTAGTTATGTGACAATTAATTCAACTACTGCTGAGGATTATTAGTATTTATTTTGATTTTAATTATGACTAATTTGGTTGAAAAAATAGTATTTTATTTAATAATAGATATTTGTCTTATTTTTTCTGTTTCAAATAATGTTTATTCCGACAATATTTCAGAAATAAAGAAAAGAATTGCCTCAATTGATACTATTTCAAATGATACAATAAGGATAGACTCTCTTATCTATATAGCAAGAAAAATAGGATTTAAGAATCCGAATTTAGCAGTTTCACTATTTAACAAATGTGAAGCAATTTCATTAC
>CAYOZZ010000215.1:0-6769 GCA_964408535.1 uncultured Bacteroidales bacterium
CCACAAAATCAATAATTTCCGAAAAATAAACCTTTCAGGATTTTTAAATTAAAAATATTATAGTACTTTTGCACCCCCGATTTTTAACGGATTATTAATCATTTCCGTGATTATCAATGGTTTCCTGTAATCGGGGAGGAACTTTTGATAACCGGATACAAATTTTATTTTAATGTCAGACGAAATTAAAGACAAAAACGAGGAGCAGGCTGCCAAAGCAACAGAAGAGGTAAAAGCGGAAGCTCCGAAAACCGAAAACCAGGAAGAACCTGAAGCTGAACCTGAAGCTCGGAAAGAAGAAAACAAAGAAGTGAAAGAGGAGACTGTAAATGAGGAGCCTAAGGCTGAAGTGAAAGAAGAACCGAAAGAGGAGCAAAAAGAAGAGGTCAAGGAGGAAGAAAAAGCTGAAGAGGTAAAAGCAGAAGAAACTGCAAAGGAAGAAAAGGCTGAGGAAGAAGTAAAAGCAGAAGAGCCTGCCGGGGAAGAGCCTAAAGCTGAAGATACTCCGAAAACAACACCTGAAATACCGGCCGAACCACCTGAATTTGACTGGGACAGTATCGGTAAAAAGCAGGACAACTACACAAAAGACGAAAGAGACAAACTTGCCGACCTTTATGAGAACACACTAAAATCAATTGCCGAGCATGAGGTTATTGACGGTACCGTTGTTTCTATCAATCCGAGAGAAATTGTAGTAAATATCGGCTATAAATCGGATGGTGTAATTCCTTTTAACGAATTAAGATATAATCCTGACCTGAAACCTGGTGACACTATCGAAGTTTATGTCGAAAATCAGGAAGATGCAACGGGACAACTGGTTCTTTCGCATAAGAAAGCCAGAATTCTTCGTTCCTGGGAAAGAATTAACGAAGCATTCGAGAAAGAAGAGGTCATCAACGGTTTTGTAAAATGCAGAACAAAAGGCGGACTTATTGTTGATGTGTTTGGAATTGAAGCTTTCCTTCCGGGATCGCAAATTGATGTCAAACCTATCCGTGATTATGACGTATTTGTCAACAAGACGATGGAATTCAAGGTTGTTAAAATCAACCAGGAATACAAAAACGTCGTTGTATCTCACAAAGCTCTTATCGAAGATGAGCTTGAAGCCCAGAAAGCCGAGATTATTTCCAAACTCGAAAAGGGACAGGTACTCGAAGGAACTGTTAAGAACATCACCTCATACGGTGTCTTTATTGACCTTGGCGGTGTTGACGGTCTTATTCATATAACAGACCTCTCCTGGGGAAGAATTAATCATCCCGAAGAGGTTGTTGAACTTGATCAAAAAATCAAAGTCGTTATCCTTGATTTTGATGATAACAAAAAACGTATTGCACTCGGTCTCAAACAACTTACTCCTCATCCATGGGATGCACTTGATGCCAATATGAAAGTTGGTGACAAGGTTAAAGGTAAGGTTGTCGTAATTGCCGATTACGGTGCATTTATTGAAATATCACCGGGCGTTGAGGGTCTGATACACGTATCGGAGATGTCGTGGTCGCAACACTTGCGTACTGCACAGGACTTCCTTAAAGTAGGTGATGAGGTTGAGGCTGTTATCCTTACTCTGGACCGTGAAGAGAGGAAGATGTCACTTGGTATCAAGCAACTTATTCCTGATCCTTGGATCAATATCAAAGAGAGATATCCTGTAAATTCAAAGCATTCTGCCATTGTACGTAATTTCACAAACTTCGGAATTTTCGTTGAGCTTGAAGAGGGTGTTGACGGACTGATTCATATTTCAGACCTTTCCTGGTCGAAAAAAATCAAGCATCCGGCTGAATTTACAAAGATTGGAGAGGAAATTGATGTTGTTGTTCTTGATGTTGACGAAGAAAACAGAAGACTGAGCCTCGGACATAAACAACTTGAAGAAAATCCCTGGGATATCTTTGAAACTGTATTTACTGTCGGTTCTGTGCACAAAGGAACTATTATTGAATTGAACGATAAGGGTGCTGTCGTAGCTCTGCCTTACGGTGTTGAGGGATTTGCCCCGACACGTCATTTGCAGAAAGAAGACAACAGCAAGGTTAAGATGGATGACAGTCTTGATTTTAAAGTTATTGAATTCTCGAAAGACAGTAAAAAAATCATTCTTTCACACTCAAGAATATGGCAGGATACCAAAGCCGATGAAAAGGCCAAAGAAACTGCCGCTGCACGTAAAGATGAGAAAGCTACACAGAGAGCTGTGAAGAAGGTGAAAGAGAGTGTCGAGAAAACTACTCTCGGAGACATTTCAGTACTTGCAAATCTGAAATCGGATATGGAAAAAGAGGCGAAAGCCAAACTGGAAAAAATGTCGAAGGAGAAAAAAGGTAAAGGTAAAGCCAAAGATAAAGAGGCTGAGCCGCCAAAAGAAGAGGAAGGCGATAAGTAGTTTCCTTCTAAATAATATGAAAACCCTGCCGGTATATTTTCAGGCAGGGTTTTTTATTTACCTTTGCAAAAAAATGCACCCGGAATGACATTTAAAGTAACAATACTCGGAAGTAACTCGGCCATACCTACACTCAGAAGGAATCCTACGGCACAACTTGTGAATCACAATGAGCGGTTTTTTCTTGTTGATTGCGCTGAAGGAACACAACTGCAACTTAGAAAGTACAGAATCAAACTTCAAAGGATAAATCATATCTTTATCAGCCATCTGCATGGAGATCATTTCTTTGGACTTGTCGGTCTTATATCATCAATGCACCTTCTCGGAAGAAAAAAGGAACTCCATATTTACGGACCGGCAAAATTAAAGGATATCCTTGACATCCAACTCGAAGCATCGGAAACAACTCTTGCCTATCCGCTGATATTTCATCCTCTTGCTCCCGAATCGAATGCCGTAATTTATGAAGACGAAAAATTAGTTGTCAGCACTATTCCTTTGAAACACAGTATTCCGACCTGTGGGTTTCTGTTTAAGGAAAAAGAGGGTAAAAGAAGGATTCTTAAGGAAATGGCCCAGGCACTCGATATTCCGGTTAATGATTTTCTGAAAATAAAAAACGGTGCTGATTTTACCGACGGCGACGGTAAGGTTTATAAAAATGAAGAATTGACCGATGAACCTTACCCGGTTCGTTCTTATGCCTATTGCTCAGATACCGCCTATTATGAACCTGTTGTACCGATAATAAGGGACGCCGATTTGCTGTATTATGAAACTACATTTATGCAGGATATGGCTGATGTGGCTGCCGCAAAACTGCACGCCACGACCATTGAAGCTGCTACCATTGCTAAAATGGCAAATGTTAAAAAGCTGATTATCGGGCACTTCTCAAACAGGTATGACAACCCTATGGAACTGGTTAACGAAGCAAAAACGGTTTTTAAAAACACATTCCTCGCCGATGACGGGAAAGTATTTGAGATAGGGGTATAAACCGGATTCTAATTTTCCGGAATATGTTTACTTTTCTTAAATTCTTCGATTTCCTCCCTTGTAAGAATCCCTTTTCCCACAAGAAAATCTTCATATCTTTTCTCAAAAGCATTCCTGAATCCGGCAGAATCAGATTTTACATCGGTATTGCTTAATAACATCTCTCCGGTTTCTATCCGCTCAAGTGTATCCCTAGTTGACTCATTGAATATCACAAATTTATCATTATTAATCCATATCAGTTTTGCTACAGGTTTTAAATTCCCTCTCTTTCCGAAAGTAGAATAAAGGGAGTCGTTTTTCACGGCATATTTAAACGGCGGCATCAGTCCGCCGAATCTGTTATATGTCACATAATCGTCCGTATCAAACCAGGCTTCATTGTAATTACCTGTCTTATCAAGAAAAGCCCAGTTACCTTTAACGGATTTCTCATCTTGTTTTATGTTTGCCCTGCATCCCGTAAAAATGAGCACTATTATTAAAAATTTTTTCATTCTATCAAATATAAATAAGTGGCTAAATTACAATTTAACGTTCAATTCATAAGGTTTACAAACCTGATATTTCTGATTAATCCCTTGTATTTGCTCCGTTTAACGGGTGAATCCTTGAAAACTTTACGAAATTGTTCTTCTGTCAGGTTATTCCAGTCGGGTTTACGGAGTTGCGTTAAGATATCGGGCGGGTCAAATGCAGGTTCGTCGTGTGGCTTCGAAAAACGGTTCCAGGGGCATACATCCTGACAAATATCGCATCCGAAAATCCAGTCATCAAACCGTCCTTTTAATTCTGAGGGAATGTATTCCTCCTTATTCTCAATGGTAAGGTACGAGATACATTTCCGGGCATCAACCTCATAAGGTTTTAAAGCACCGGTCGGGCAGGCGTCAATACATTTTGTGCAGGTTCCGCAGAAGTTCTCTATTTTCTTCCCGTCATAATCCAGCTCAAGATCCGTAATAATTTCACCTATAAAAAAAAATGATCCCTGCTTTCTATTGATGAGGTTGGTATTTTTACCAATCCAGCCGAGACCTGCTCTTGCCGCCCACGCACGGTCAAGCACAGGAGCAGAATCGGTAAAAGCTCTTGCATTAATTTCGCCGGCCTCTGTCCTGACAAATTCTATCAGTTGATTTAGTTTTTGTTTGATAATTTGGTGATAGTCTTTACCGTACGCATATTTCGATATTTTGTAATTATTCTCCTCCTGAATTTTCGTTTTCGGGTAATAATTATACAAAACTGAAATTACCGATTTAGCATTTTCAAAAAGCAAGCGAGGATCGGTTCTCTTTTCAAAATGATTTTCCATATAATGCATTCCCGCCTGCATTCCGTTACCGAGCCATTTTCCAAGTTTTTCTGCATCCTCCTTTAATAAATCCGCTCTCGAAATTCCACAGTCGTAGAATCCAAGCTCTTTTGCTTTTGCTTTTATCTTTTGTGTCAGAATATTCAAATTATAAAATTGATTATTGGGACCCCACGAGACAAGCGTCCACCACGAGACAAGCGTCCACGCTTGTCAAGATATCTACATCTCTTCCATTACCTCATCTGTTATTTCGAGGTTGTGGAACACCTTCTGTACATCGTCGTCGTCCTCAAAAATTTCAATTACTTTCAATATTTTAAGGGCATCCTCCTTATCAAGTTTAACGGTGTCGTGCGGTATTCTTTGAAGCTCGGCATTTTCAGGCTCAATGCCCATCTCTTCCAGTTTCTTTTGCATTGTTCCGAAATCTTCCATAGCTGTTGTTATCGTGAAGAAACCTTCATCTTCTTCAATATCCTCTGCTCCGGCATCAATCATCTCCAGTTCAAATTCTTCAGGGTCAATTTCACCCTTTGGAACGGTAAAAACACCTTTCCGGTCGAACATAAAACTCAAAGAACCGTTTGTTCCGAGGTTACCTGAATATTTATTAAAAATCGCTCTGACATTACTGACAGTACGTTGCTGGTTATCGGTTGTGCATTCGATATAAACCGCAACACCATGCGAAAGATAGCCTTCATAAGTCAGTTCGGTAAAGCTTGCGGAATCCTTATCTTTACCTTTGCTAATAGCCCTTTCGATATTGTCTTTAGGCATACTGACACCTTTAGCGTTGGCAATGGCAAGCCTTAGACGCGGGTTAGCATCGGGATCAGGCCCGCCCTCTTTAACGGCTACGGTAATATCTTTAACAATTTTTGAGAATATCTTGGAGCGTTTTGCATCGGCAGCTCCCTTTTTGCGTTTTATGGTTGACCATTTACTGTGTCCTGACATATCGTGCGTATTATTTGATAATTATTTTGTATCCGTTTTCATTATCCTGAAAATCGAGCGTAAAATTATAAAAAGTTTGCGAATTGGAGTTGTAAGATTTTAAATAATTTACTGTCTAATATTTTTATTGTTACAAAAATTTCAGGTCATCAATAGTTTTTATTCGACAAACGCAACCCAAATTCAAAATCATTCATCATAGTAATTGTGATGTCTGAGATATACCGGTTTTATGTTTTACTTTATAGTGAACGCATAATTTAAAGAGCGGTTTTACCGGTATTTATCAATTTAATTATAATATAAACAAAAGACAACTTTATGATTTAATCTTTACATTTTAATAAATTTTCATTTTTCATTAATTTATTTATTATGCAAAGATTAAAAATCGTATTGCTTGTTGTTTTTTCCGGTATTCTTTTCACGGTAGTGTTTTACAAACAGTTTTTGGGACTTAACCTTCTGATATTTGAACTGTTTCTTATGTCGGCTCTGCTAATTACAAAAAAGGCAAATTTAAAAGGAAGGCTTGAGCTGATAACCTTTTCGGGAACAATTTTGACAGCTCTGATTGTTGTAATACATAATTCGGCGCTTTCCATAACGGTAAATATTATATCCGCACTGCTTTTTGCCGGAATTATTACATATCCGCAGTTAAGGAATTTGTCGTATGCTCCGGCTCTAACCGCTTATAGCATATTCAACTCGCAGGGTAATTTCATAAAAAAGTTATCCGAAGGAAATTCAAAAGTGATAGCAATTATCAAATACTTCAAAATAATCGGTATTCCCATAATTATATTCTTTGTTTTTCTCCTGATATATAAAGTATCAAATCCTGTTTTTGAAAAATATACCGATACAATCGGTGAGGTAATCGGCAGGTGGCTTAATTATCTGTTCGACAATATCCATATACCGTTGTTGTTTACCTTTATTTTCGGACTTGTCCTGAGTAATCTGTTTTTTCTCGGCAAAGCATCTCCTGCAATTATTCATCTTGATAACCAGGGAAGTGATTTTTTGAAAAGAAGAAAAAGAACTGGCATCATCGGCTTTAAAACTATGGGACTGCTCAATGA
>CAYOZZ010000216.1:0-5505 GCA_964408535.1 uncultured Bacteroidales bacterium
CATTTTTACGAAATCACGGATACAGCCGGCAACCAACTGAATTACAAATATTTCGAGGGCAGTAAATACACGGCATATCTTAAAATGGCCGAAATAAAATGGACAATCAACGATTATCTGATTTTCAGAGTGGGGCAGTTATTAAGCACGCAATACCTCACCTTTCAGGATAAATTCTGGGGCTACCGGTATGTTGACGTAACTATGCAGGAAAAATTCAGAATGGGAATGCCCGCGGATTTTGGTGCCCAGCTTGATTTTAAATACAAAGACAAATTTCTGAACCAGTTTTCGGTTGTTAACGGAGAGGGACCTTTCCGTCATCAGGACATCAATAGCAAATTTCTTTATTCCGACAATATCCAATACTATCCTACAGACAAAATCACACTGAAACTTTATGCCGATTATTCACCGGCTTCCGACACCGGTGCTGACAAGACCTTCAAATCGGTTATCTCAGGTTTTGCCGGATATAAAACATCAAAATTCAGAATCGGGACCGAATACAGTTATGTTTTCAATTATACCTATACCGAAGGTGTTGATTATAACGGGATTTCGGTTTACGGTTCGGTCGTTTTAAATGACAAATTTCAGGTTCTTGCACGATATGACCATCTTGATATGAAACTTAAAGAGGAGACCCGGCATCTCAATTACTATATTGCCGGTTTTCAATACGAACCTATAGCCAAATTCACAACATCACTGAATTTCAGATATTATTCGGTTGAATATCTTCCGTTTATTTATGCAAGTTTCGGATTGAAATTTTAATCTGTATCCGCCTGAAACTTAAATCCAAGTCTTTTGCCTGTCTTTATCTGCATCGGGTCAAGTGCCGCCCTGAATTCCTGAACGGTAACCTCTTTGATATTGTCATAAGGTGGAGTTAACAAATCAAAATTGATTGTGTACATTACGGCAGATTCAATTATCTCCAAAGCAGATTGCTTTGTCATTTCAGCATTTGCAAAACTTTTGTACAAAAATCCTATCTCGCGCTTTCCCTCAATAAAATAGTGCATATCCTTATTGACGAAAATCCGTCCTATAAGATAACCGATATCATTCAGACGATTATATTTGAAAGAATCGCTCAGGAAGTTAAAAATATTTATTACTCCGCAATACGAGCGGTTAACATCCTCTTTCACATAAGGAGTTTTCATAACCTCATGATCACGTGGCATTTCAAAAACATTTGTATGCATCATAAAAACGAGTGTGTCACCTGCAAACTTCAGTTCCGCTTCAAATTCACTCCTGTCTCTGAAAACGAAAGGAATTTTTTTTGCCTTTTCCGATTCAATTTTATTATACTGAAAAACAAGCTCTTCCATCCCTCCTTTCAGCAAATTGAGAGCCTTAAGCGTGTTATTATAAACATCTTGCTTCAGAGTAGCCTTTTCAATCAGAGTGTGAAAAAGTTTTTTCGTTTTATTTTTATCATCCATAAAATGGCTTTTCAGAAATTATTCAAAAGTTAAAGAAAACTGGAATATTTTCGATTTCATACTTTCTATCCCGTCCGTGTAAATATTATCCTCCTTTTTAAGCATATCAAACATCCCGTACGACATCTTAAATTCAGTTCCGAGTTTGAACCACTCAAAATAGAAGTCGAACCCAAAGCCGATATCCATACTGAGGTCGTGTTTATAAAGTTTCACCTGTATCTGCCCCTGATCCGAATCTTTTTTGGCTTGCGAAGCAAGATCAAGATTGTAAGAAACCCCGCCGATAATGTATGCTGCAAAATTATTAAGTCTCAATGATTTATATCTGACAGAAAGGGGAAATTGAACAAAAGTTGACGGAATATTCTTTCTGATTTCTATCAGTTCCTGCTCTCCTTTTCTGAATTTCAATATTCTGTAGTCAAGATATCGTTCACCGAAAGTAAGAGTAGGAATCAGTTGCAAATCAAAATAGGTTCCCAGTCTTTGAATTCCGACAATCCCAACGGAAAAACCAAAAGCCGGGTCACTTGTAACACCAAAAAGCATTGCCGAATCTGCCGAAATATCCTTAGCCTGAAGGTCGGTAAACATTTTGGTATTAAGATTGGAAATAGGTTTAATTCGAAAATCCATCTGTGTCATTGCCAGAATGAAACCGTAACGCCGCGGCTGCAAATCATAAGCAGGCAGGTTCTCGACCTTTTGCCTCTGTGCCGACGTCTCCTGTGATCCGAGTAGCAACAGACCTGAAAATACTATGATAATTATATTGCGAATATTCAATTTATCTTTTTTGATAATTACTAACGGATTAACATTTCAATTAGTGTATGCCGCCACAAAAGTAAATATATTTTCAAATTGTGTACGAAGTTTGTTTATAATTGTTTTTGCAGGCAGAGGATTGGCAAAATCACTTGAACCGGCTATGGTACAAATACTATTACCCTGTAAAACTACTTGCCTGGGCTATTCCCCCTCTTAATCATCAGGTGACTTGCCTGAGCTAATTCTACGCTTAGTCACCAGATGATCTGCCTGCGCTAATTCTACGCTTAATCACCGGATGACCTGCCGGGTGGCTACATCTCCAATTTAAGGGTTTCCCTGAGAAGTTTCTCTTTATCAACCGGAACAACTCCAACCTCTTCACAAACAAGACCGCCGGCAAGATTTGCAATATTCGCCATTGTCGCCGCATCGCTGCCTGCCGCAAGACAAAGAGAGGCAACACTAATTACGGTATCGCCGGCTCCGGAAACATCCGATATTGCCCTTACGTAAGACGGTAAAAGCTTCACCTCCTTTTCACCGTTATCATTATATTCAACAAAAATACCGTCTTCCGAAAGCGTTATCATTACAATATCCGCATTGATTTTCGATTTAAGTTTACTGACGGCATCTTTAAGCTTATTCCTGTTTTTTCTGTCTATTTCAATTTTCAAACCTTCGCTCAGCTCTTTCAGGTTCGGTTTAAAAAGAGTTACGCCTTTGTATGACAAAAAATTTCTTCTTTTCGGATCAACAGCCACAGGAATCCCAAGTTCACCGGCTTTCTCAACTACCCTTGAAATCAATTCTTCATCAATAATACCTTTATCGTAATCCTGAAAAACAATAACGTCAATTTTCTTTTCTCTGCTAATCTCAATGAAAGTCTCAAACAACTTTTTACGGTCAATCTCTTCAAGAAAACTGTCAATCTCCTCATCCACTCTCAGCAGTTGCATATTATTCCCAATCACCCTGAATTTGGTTGTTGTTATCCTCTTGTCGCTTTTGAGGATTCCAACTGTTTCCATTTTCTGTTTTTCAAGCAGTGAAAGAAACTCATCTCCTTTGGTATCATTACCGACCACGGAACAAAGTATCGGATTTGCACCCATTGATTTAATATTGAGAGCGACATTGGCAGCCCCGCCAAGTCTGTTCTCACGCTTTGTGATATTAACTACAGGTACAGGAGCCTCCGGCGAAATACGGTCAACATCGCCCCACAGGTAAGAATCAACCATTACATCCCCGATAATGAGAACATTCAGTTTGTTAAATGAATTAAAAAGTTCCGAGATTTTTTCTTTATCAAACATGAAAAATATTTTAGCTGCAAAAATAAGTAATTATTGCGGTGCTCTGCATCCGGTATGAATTAATAACACTTTTCTTAATCAATTTATTTTCTCTGTGTTGTACTTTGAGTCTTAGCGCCTTAATGGCATCCTTCTTTTTTCTATTTCTTTGCCACGAAGACAAGAAAGCACAAAGGTTCACGAAATTTTCTCAATTATTATCTAATTTAATACTTATAAATACCAATGCGTGTCAGAATCTATGACAATTTTGACAAAGCTTTTTTCATTCTTTCAATTGCATCAAGAAGGTTCTCCTCAGATGTAGCATACGACAGTCTTACGTAGCCGGGTGTACCGAATGCCGAGCCGGGCACAAGAGCAACATAAGTCTTGTCCAACAGATACAGACAGAGATCATTATCATTATTTATCGTTGCTTCCCCGTTTGATTTTCCGATATAATATGTAACATCCGGGTAAAAATAGAAAGCACCGGCAGGCAGATTTGTCTTCATTCCGGGGATTTCATCCAATTTGCTTTTCACAAGGTCTCTCCTGCTCCTGAAAGCGTCAACCATTCCCCTTATTTCCCCTGAAGTTGCCGGATCGGTTTTCATTGCCTGTAATGCTGCCATTTGTGCTATTGACGACGCCCCCGAAGTAATTTGTCCCTGCAAAGTATCGCACGCTTTTGCAATCTCAGGTGCAGCCGCCATATACCCGATTCTCCAGCCCGTCATAGCATAACCCTTTGAAACTCCGTTTATAACAACCACTCTCTCTTTTATTTCATCAAACTGAGCAATACTTTCGTGTTTGCCTGTATAATTGATATACTCGTATATCTCATCCGAGATTACATATATATCAGGATATCTTGCAATAACACCGGCAATTCCTTTCAATTCGTCCTTTGTATAGTATGAACCTGTCGGATTACTCGGAGTATTAAGCATCAGCACCTTGGTCTTACTGGTAATGGCAGCTTCAATCTGTCCGGGAGTAACCTTAAAGTCATTCTCAATTGATGAAGGAATTTCAACCATCTTTCCTTCCGCCATTTTAACCATTTCGGGGTACGAGACCCAATACGGAGCCGGAACGATAACCTCATCACCCGGATTTACCAAAACAAGCAGGGCATTGGCAATGGATTGCTTGGCACCTGTCGAGACGATAATCTGATTAAACGAATAATCAAGCCCGTTATCTCTTTTAAGTTTGGCCGCGATAGCCTCCCTTAATTCTTTGATTCCCGAGACAGGAGTATAGTGTGTAACATTATCGTTAATTGCTTTTATACCTGCATCTTTAATACTTTCCGGCGTATTAAAATCGGGTTCGCCTATGCTCAGATTTATGACATTCTTTCCCTGAGCTTTCAGTTCACGGCTTTTACGGGTCATTTCAAGTGTCGCCGACTCAGATAAATTCCTAATCCTGTTTGATATAATATTCATATCTAATCAATTGATAGATTTAAAAAAGAGGGCAAATGTAATGAAATATTATTTTATTGAGGAAAATAATAAACCCTTTTTTGACTTTCCGCTATCTGTTGTAGTATTCCGCCTCAGCGTCTTTCTTCAAACCAACGGATAAACCGTTCATAGTGCCGATTATTAAACGGGAACTATCCTTTAATCTAAAATCCCCGTTGGCATTCTCCCCTTTCACTTCATACAAGTAAACGGATGAATTGTTTTTTGTCAGGATATATAGGTCAGCTACTTCTAAATCTTGTACACAGTAATTCAAATTACATTATCTTTGCATTTTACTCTATTCTATGTATTTATGCTAAATAGTTATTAAATATGACAACAATAATAGGATATTCGCTGCCCGTACTGATAACAGGTGTAATTGTTTTTTTCATAGTAAAGATGTTTCTTGACAGAGAAGCCGGGAACCGGCAATCGGAGATAGACCAGGAAAGCAAGAAACAAATTTTACCTGTCAGA
>CAYOZZ010000217.1:0-2725 GCA_964408535.1 uncultured Bacteroidales bacterium
ACCTGCCGTGAAAAAATTGGTCTGAGCAACAATGTTTAGTGCAAGAATTGTTAATAATGAAATTCCGCTTAACCTTGTAATCATTTTGCCTGAATTTTACCATTCAAGCAAAGATAATTATTTTTCTTTATATCACAACTAATTTCCTGATATAAATTTTATCTCCTGCACAAAGTTTGACAAAATATATCCCTTTTCCATAAGAGGTCAAATCAAGGGTGAATGTCTTATCGAAAGATTCCGGTTTGTTTTGAAGCAATTCCTGTCCGTTTTGATTATATATTTTTATTTCCCTGACATTTATGTCGGTTTTGATCTTAAAAATACCATTTCCGGGATTTGGCATTATGCTGAACATCTCACCGGAGATGCGGGCAATTGCATTTGGATTAATCGCTACCTCTTGTGTTACTGTTGCATCTGAGCAGTAGTCGTCGGAAGCAGTAAGAGTAACATTATAAGTTGCCTGTGAAGAATATGTGTGCGAAGGATTTGCATCCGTGCTTGTATTGCCGTCACCAAAATCCCAAAAATAATCTGTTGCATTTGTTGATGTATTTGTAAACTGAACAGTCAGATCATTAACCTCATAAGTGAATCCGGCTGCCGGAATTGAATCAACAACAATGAAGTCCGTTTTTGTCTCAACTATATTTCCGTTTATTGTGAGCGTTACTGTTTTTAATCCCGGTGCAGAATAAATTACAGTGTGCGGACCCTGTGTGTCAGCGGTAGGAGGATAGGCAAAATCGCCAAAGTCCCATTCCCAGGAAACTGCATTCGTGGAGTTATCTGTAAAAGTCACAGTGCCATCCTCACAAATATGAGTGACGTCAACAGCAAAGTCAGCAACATATGGAGTAAATACCACCGACATATCCTTAAAATATGTTTCATCGGGAAGAGTTATCGTCTGTGGCTCCGGACTTTTGGTAAAAGTAATAGTTTTAAGAGGCCCTTGAGCGTGTTTGTCGGTGAATTCGGCCCAGATATCATAATCTCCATCCGGAATTATGTTTCCGTCAAGGTCGGTGCAATCCCAGGTTACAGTATGAGTTTGGTGTGATGTCATAGTTGCACCCGTCACTGCATCAATAACATTATAATTTGATGAAGCCTTCCAGGTGTAGAGATATTGTTTTTTGCTGGTCGCCCTAAGAAGTCTTGTTTTTACAAATCCTCCCGCATCCTCTATCCATACTGCAAGAACATGTCTTGGGGCATAAGGGCCTCCGGTCGAGACGGTTCTGAAGGTAAATGTTACCTCACCGCCTGTTGTCTGAACCTGTTTTTGAGATTTGCCGGATAAAGAGATTGTTAAAAACAGAACTATAAAAACATACTGAACAAAAAACCTTACAATGAACATAGTTATATATTTTGATATTTATAATCTACAATATTACTATATTTTTTTTTGCAGATTAAATAAAAATATTTGTAATTTTGCGGCCTCTTAAAACGGTACTTGTAGCTCAGCTGGTTAGAGCACCGGATTGTGGTTCCGGGGGTCGTGGGTTCGAGTCCCATCAGGTACCCTGAAAAAGTGGAAACAGGTTTTTATCTGTTATCCGCTTTTTTTGTATTATTGCACTATAATTAAAATATACCCATGAGCAGTACAAAAAAAGCAACCTTTATCCTTTTGACAATAATCGTATCATCCTGTTGTAAATCAAGTTTGATTGATATAATATCATTCTCTGAATCGGATTTAAAAGTTAATCCATACACCGGAAATGAAATTCTGAAGTTTGTTGATGACAGCAGCAATATTATTATTTATGAAAATGGGTATCGAAGGATAAACCAGCAGGAGGAAAAGGAATGCAGCGGAGGATGTTGTGATTATTATCTTGTGGACATGTCTGATAATACTTACTTTAAAAGTACCTATTTAGAGTCAAATCTGCAGGTTGTCATTCTAAACTCATTCGATAGGTATTCGGGTAATTCCGAATCTCCGACCATTCACTTTGTGTGGGATTATTATGAAATAAAACCCAATGTAACATCAACTTCTTTCGGTGGTATGTTAAGGGTTGATTCAATGAGACAGATCGCAATTGACAGTGGCTGGTTTCATAATTCTTTCATATTGCGTGGTAAACAGTATGATGATGTATATGCAATTCCGGGATATTGCCCGTATCCCGGCAGGTTGAAAGGTGATTCGCTCTATTTCTCAGAGACGGAAGGAATTATTGGTATAAAATTCTCAGATGGTAATTTATGGACAATAACTGAATAAAGCAGGATCATTGTTTTTGTTTTTTTAGTTGTTTAATGGAACAATCTATTATTTTTGCCGGTTTTAATTTTATGAAAATAATTGGTTGTTATGACTCAAAAAATTTTAATAATTATCAATGATGCTCCATACGGGACAGAGAAAGCGTATAATGCTTTTAGAATGGCAATGACTCTTCAGAGAGAACATGGCGAAAATGTTGAAGTGAAAATCTTCCTGCTTGCAGATGCGGTTTTCTGCGGACTGCCAAATCAGAAAACTGCTAACGGATATTATAATATCGAAAGAATGTTAAGTTCTGTGATTAAGAACGGGGGAGAGGTGAAAAGTTGCGGCGGATGCTCCGAAGCCCGCGGAATTGATGAACTTCAGCTTGTCGAAGGCGTGCAGCTCAGCAATATGAAAGAGTTTGCCCGATGGACGGTTGAGTGTGATAAGGTGCTTTCTTTTTAATTTTAAAGGCTTAAATGAAAA
>CAYOZZ010000218.1:0-5959 GCA_964408535.1 uncultured Bacteroidales bacterium
ATTGACTACTGGGATATGGGGATAATACGCGTTTGGAACAATGCAGCCAATACCTGGGGAGACGGGAAAATTGAAAAGGTGTTTACCGACCTTCCCGAGGGCATAAGTGTTGGAAATCCAAGCCTTTCAAAAAATTCACCATACATAATTGCTTTCGACTATTATGATGATAATACCGGCGACCTTGCCATTATGGCTGCAAATATGGAAACAGGTGATGTCGGGGTAATTTTTGAAAACACTGTTTTGGGATACCCTAATTATTCAAAAACCGACAATAAATTAATTTTTAATACCAAAGATAATAGCGGCATTGAGGTTATTGGCCAGATCGGACTTCAGTCGAATAAAATATTACCCTCGGGGGAGCCAACTGGACTGATCAATTATGGTAAATGGGGCGTTTGGTATGCCACCGGAAACAGGGAAATATACGGAGTTGAAGAACATACTTTGGCAAGTTTTACACTTTATCCTAATCCTGCCGGCAATTCATTAAACATCTTATTTACAGAGAATAACACAGGTGACAGCTATGTTTCAATTATCAATTTACTCGGTAATATTGTTTTCGAGAAAAACCTGTCGAAAAATGAAATGCTTTTCCATCTTGACATTTCCCGGTTACCTAAAGGAACATATTTCATAAGATGGACTGATAATAAGCAGAATATTACGAAGAAGTTTATAAAGATGTAGCTGGTTTAAGGTAAAGAGGCCGGTATGGTTAAAGTTGAGGTCAAGGTTGGATAGCACGTCTATTAAAATAAAGATAGAATTATATTAAGAATATGTTAATTAGATTGGTATCATTGATTCATTAAGCTAATATTGTGAGTATTAGAAGTTTCAAAGATTTAATAGTTTATCAAAATTCATACAAGGCAATGTTAAGGGTTATGAAAGAAATAGTACCTTTATTGCCTGAGTCTGAGAAATATGATTTAACAAATCAATTGTCAAGGTCATCAAAAGCTATTCCACGACTAATTGCCGAAGGGTATGCAAAAAAGCATCAAAAGGCTGGATTTCAAAAATATATTGATGATGCAATGGCAGAATCTAATGAAACATTAGTAAGTCTTGAACAGGTGAAAGATATTTACGAGATTAACGTTGAACTATGTAACGAATTAATAACTATTTATGATATAACAGGAAGGCAGCTATACAAGCTTGGCAAATCTTGGACACAGTTTAAAAAACCTGGAAAGGAAAGTGAACCTTAACATTTAACAAAGTGACTTGGTATGGTTAGGAAACATGCATAGGTTCTATGCAAAGGTTAGGTCTATAAGAATTACACTTTGTATAAAACACCTTATTGAAAAGCAAATAATTTTTTCAAAAAAGATATTTATAAAAATTGATGCATTCTTAACCATAGACCATACCGGCTTCATAGACACAAACTTTAACAGATGGGGTTGCTAAGATAAAGAGGTATATAAAAAACCAACTGATAATTCCCGTTTCATAAAAAGAAAGATAAAAATATGACAGATAAATTTTCAATAATTCCACTGAATCAGCTTACCGGATTAATTCTAAATCAATATGATACTACCAACGAGATTCTCGGTATTCCGGAAGAGTTGTTTTTCAAACCCAAAAAGAGTGATCCTTTCAGATTGTACCGTTACGGACAACTTCTCGAAACACCGGTTGGTGTTGCTGCCGGACCGCATACACAGCTCGCACAGAATATTGTAGCTGCCTGGCTGACAGGTGCAAGATATATTGAGTTAAAAACAGTCCAAACACTCGATGAACTTGAAGTTTCAAAACCCTGCATTGATATGCAGGATGAGGGATACAACTGTGAATGGTCGCAGGAATTGAAAATCGAACAGTCAATTGACCAGTACCTGAATGCCTGGATATTAATCCACCTGCTAAAAGACAAACTGAAGATAGGTTCTCCCGGAGAAAGAGGATTTATCTTCAATATGAGCGTTGGTTACGATTTTGAAGGGATATTAAAAGAAAATGTTCAGCGGTTTTTCGGTAAGATGGCCGATGTTTCAGACGAACTCAGGATAAAGATTGACTCAATAAAAGATATTTATCCACGCATTACAGGCTTAAAAATAGATTCAAAGCTTTCCGACAATATTACCCTTTCAACAATGCACGGTTGTCCTCCCGACGAAATTGAAAAGATCGGTCATTACCTGTTGACTGAAAAGAAATTACACACTACAATCAAACTTAATCCCACTTTACTCGGCAAAAAACAACTTCATTCCATTTTAAGTAATTCCGGTTTCGATACACAGGTTCCTGATATTGCATTTGAACACGATCTTAAATATGATGATGCCAAAAGTATTATTTCAAATCTCTCAAAAACAGCGGAAAAAGAAAATCTGCATTTCGGATTGAAGCTCACAAATACGCTCGAAAGTCTTAATCATAAAAACTTGTTTCCGCCGGAAGAGAAAATGATGTATATGAGTGGTAGAGCACTCCACCCTATTTCCGTTAATCTTGCTAAAAAATTGCAATCGGAATTTGAGGGCAAACTTGATATCTCTTTTTCAGCCGGTGCCGATGCCTTCAATGTAACCGGTATTCTTTCCTGCGGACTCTTCCCGGTCACTATGAGCTCCGACATTCTCAAACCGGGAGGTTACGGACGCATAAATCAATATATCGAAAACATTAAAAATGATTTTTCATCTTCAAAATCATTCTCAATCAAGGATTTTGTCCTTGCAAAAAGTAAGCATAATAATTATAATGATGCTGTTCTTCATAATATTGACACTTATGCACTGGAAACACTTGATAACGACCGCTACAAAAAGAGACTTTTTGTTGATCCGAATATTAAAGGAGGAAGAAAACTCGGCACATTCGATTGTATTTACGCACCCTGTACCGATACCTGCCCGACAAATCAGGATATTCCCGACTATATGTATTATACTGCAAACAGGGAGTACGGTAAAGCCTTTGAAGCCATTCTAAAAACAAATCCCTTTCCGAATGTTACCGGAATGGTTTGCGACCACCCCTGTCAGACAAAGTGTACAAGGATAAATTACGACGAGCCTTTGAAAATAAGGGAAATAAAACGGTTTGTCGCAGAGAGGGCTGATAATAACAATATGATTGATAAAGATTCCGGTGCTTTTGAAAACGGAATCAGTGTTGCCATTATCGGAGCGGGACTGTCGGGACTTACCTGCGGATATGTTCTGCGAAAAGCCGGATTTGAAGTAAAGATTTTTGAGAAAAACGACAAACCGGGCGGAATGGCAGCTCTGGCAATTCCTTCATTCAGACTTAACAGCAAAGCTTTCGAAAAAGACCTGAAAAGAATAGAAAATACCGGAGTTAAAATTCACTACAATCAATTAATTGATAAACAGCTATTTGAAAAGATAAAAAGGGAAAATCAATATATTTATATAGCTGCCGGTGCACAAACAACACGTAAACTCAATATTGACGGTTGTGATTTGAATGGAGTCGTTGATCCTTTGAAGTTTTTGTTCGACCTTAAAGCAGGTAAAAATCCCGGTATCGGTAACAATATTGCAATAATAGGCGGCGGCAATACTGCTATGGATGTTGCCAGAACGGCTTTACGCCTTGTCGGAGATAAAGGAAAAGTTACCGTTATTTACCGAAGAACAATGAAGCAGATGCCTGCCGAACAGGGTGAAATTGTTGAGGCTGTTGAAGAAGGGGCAACAATCGAAGAACTGACTCATCCTTTGAAAATAAACGGAAAAGACGGAAAGGTATCTTCACTGACTCTCGTAAGAATGAAACTTGGTGAGAAAGACAGAAGCGGCAGACCAAGACCGGAAATTATTGAAAACAGTGAATTTGAACAGGAATTCGATACGATAATTCCCTGCATAGGACAGGATCGGGCTTTTGATTTCATTGATTATAAAAAAGATAAAAAGCAACAGGGAGAATACGAAACAGGTATCGATAATGTGTTTATCGGAGGTGATGCCTACCGGGGTGCGGCAACAGCAATACATGCTGTGGGTGACGGTAGAAAAGTAGCTGAAATAATTACCGGTAAAGCCGAAGAAGAACTTAATTTTGAGTTACCCCGGGGAAGGAAAGAGGTTACTTTAACAGGACATAAAATCAAAAGAGCAAACAGAATATATCCTGAGATACAAGAACAGAAAACTTTTCCCGGAAGAATGACCTTTAATCTGATTTCAACAACTTTAACTGAAGAACAGGCTGTAAAAGAAGCCTCACGTTGCCTCGCCTGCGATGAACTCTGTAATATCTGTACGACTGTTTGCCCAAATCTGGCTTTGCAGTCATATTCCGTAAATCCTTTCAAACTCAATCTTCAAAAGCTGGAAATAAAAGAGGGAAAAGTACAAATATCCGATGACAAAATTTTTGAGGTCGGTCAAAAATACCAGATAATACATATTGCCGACTGGTGCAACGAATGCGGAAACTGCACAACTTTCTGTCCGTCAGCAGGTTCACCGTACAAAGAAAAGCCGCATCTTTATCTGAACAGGCAATCATTTGAGAATGACAACGATTGTTATTTTTATCAAAACGTTGACGGAACAGATAAGCTGGAATATAAAAACGGACAAACTTTTCACTCTCTATCTTTTACGGGAAAAGAGTATGTTTATCAAACCGGAGATTTTAAAATCAGACTTGACGGAACAACTTTCAAAATCATTGGCTATGAAATAAAAGAAAGTAGTACTTTTGCAATCCTTTTGGATAAAGCGGCAGAGATGAAGGTAATTCTAAAGGGAGCAAAAAAATGGAATTGGGAAAAACGGTAAATTATGGATACAAAACAAGTTCTTGAGAACACAATTAAAAGATGCAGGGAGAAGCACATTATAATCCCGACTTATAAACAGATGCGTAACCCGGAACTTATACCGGAAAAAATAAAAGATAAATTAAAGAACATTGGTCTATGGGATTTGAACAGCCTTAATCTTTTCCGCATTACCTGGAAAAACGAACCTGTAGAATTCGGAGGCGGTTTCGGCAATGTCAATTTTATTGAACTGCCATCGGAACTGACAGGAGTAAAAGCAAGGATTATTATGCTAATCGGCAAATTCTTCCCTACCGGTGCACATAAAGTAGGTGCAACGTTTGGGCCGTTGGTTGAGAAACTTGTAACAGGAAGATTCGACCCCACCAGGCAAAAGGCACTATGGCCGTCAACCGGAAATTACTGCCGTGGCGGTGCGTATGATTCATATCTGCTCGGATGTAAATCAATCGCCGTATTGCCCGAAGGGATGTCAAAAGAGCGGTTCGACTGGCTTCATAAAGTAGGCGCGGAAGTTTTTGCAACACCCGGAACGGAAAGCAATGTAAAAGAAATTTACGACAAGGTTAAGGAACTTTTAAAGGAGCGTGGAGATGAAATCGTAAATCTTAACCAGTTTGAAGAAATTGGTAATTCACTCTGGCATTATGCAGTTACAGGGCCTGCAATGGAAGAAGTTTTCAATAATGTTAAAAATGATAACGACAGATTCAGCGGAGTATTTTTAACACAAGGCTCGGCCGGTACACTTGGCAGCACCGACTATCTCCGTGAGGTTTATCCTGCTGTTAAGGTTTGTGCCGGTGAAGCCCTCCAGTGCCCCACACTGCTCCTGAACGGTTACGGAGAGCACAGAATCGAAGGTATCGGAGACAAACACGTCCCCTGGATACATAATATAAGGAATATGGACCTTGTTGCAGGTATTGACGACAATCCCAATATCAGACTGATGAGACTTTTTAATGAACCGGAGGGAAAAAAATTCCTGAAAAACGAACTTAATATCAATCCCGGACTGGTTGACAAACTTAATCTTCTCGGAATCTCATCCATAGCAAACCTTATGGGCTCAATTAAACTTGCCAGATATTACGAAATGAATGAGAATGACGTCGTTTTTACAGTTGCAACCGACTCGATGGAAATGTACGGCTC
>CAYOZZ010000219.1:0-2226 GCA_964408535.1 uncultured Bacteroidales bacterium
ATCAACTGCCGCTTCGTATATCCAAATTTGATCATTATTGTATTGCCAACTCCAAATATCATCACAGATAGCCGTGAAATATGCCGGAGTGCCCTGTGGAGCATCTGCACCTTCATTATCAACGGGAGGAGCAATTCTCAGACTTACACCATCCGGTATCCATTGGTTTGTGAAACCTATGACTTGGGCATTTTGGCCGTTGATCATTTTGTCTCTTTCAAGAACAAAAACATTTGTGGTGTCGCTATTGCAAGCAATATAATAACCATCACGCCATATTGCAAGTTTCGGATAGTCTAACAATACATTGTTTCTAAAGATATTGTATTGATTCCACTTTCCGAGCGGGTCGGAGGTAGCTGATATAGCTAACAGCAGACCACTATGCCCTGTTTCAAATTGCATAACCATAACAATCCATCGTTTGGCTTGTTTATCAAACAAAACTATGGGGTCGCCAATCAAAGCATTGCTCGAGCTAACATCACTGAAAAGTAATCGCAAATCAAAAGGGCCGGCAACTACAGTGCTGTCTTTGTGGTAAATCATTCCGAATGAGTTCACAGTTTGAAAATAATATTCATTACCGACGTCACCATTAGGATCAGGAGGAATGCCGCCTATTTGACCGTTAAAAATCAATGAGGCTGATTTTAAGGATGTTGATTTCCCCTGAATTCCCTGCAATATATTATTTTTTATATCGGTTTTGTTATAATTATTGTATCGGATTCTCCCTTTCTTTTTTATGTACTCTTGTTCATCCACTTTCTCATTCCGACGAATTATTTCCAATATTTGTTTTTCGGTCAGCACCGGTGCATCTCTCAATTCTTGATTGCTTTTGTGACATTCTCTCATAACAACAAAGTCGGGATAAACCGATTTGTCGTTGATAATTTCCTGCGTTTTTGCACTATCAGTGCCTGACAGAAAATATATTAATATTAGCCAAGATAAAACAGTATTTTTTTTCATTTTTTAGAAAGTTTTGTTAACAATGACTTTTTTTGTAATTTTCCTTTCGCTGAAGGTTAGGGATAAAAAGTAAATACCACTTTTTAATTCGGAAATATCAATACTTATTGTTTTTTGTTTTTTCGAGTTTTTTTCACTAAAAACTTCTTTTCCGGTAATATCATTTATGGTAATCTCATTAGGATAAGCATCTGATTTTATATTTATGAAATCAGATACCGGATTCGGATAAACTGTAATTTCAGGCATTTCGTTTTCCGAAATGTCTGTCCATAACCAATAAACGGTAACGATATTTGAAGGTTCCGATTCACCCTCTTCATATACTGCCGTAACATAGTAGTTGTAAATTCCGGGTTGTTCAGGAGTGTCATATTCGTATGTTTCGGGAAAAGGTCCTGAAATCAAAGTGTTGTCTCGATATAGGTTATATCCTATTAATGACTTTGAAAACTCCTTTTTGCAGTTCAATTTTTCTCCCGTGTTTAAAATTCCCGCAATATTCCAGTTTCCCGGCATTCCGGTATCAAGTAGAGTGCCCCATACATTTCCAAAGTTCAGCATATTTCCGTATCCGTCAACTGTATTCATTCCATCGTCAATTGTGACCGGATACAAGTCGCCGCCCGGAACGGTACATTCCATTCCGAACCATAATTCGTCCCCTTCTTCAATCAGAATCGAATCCGACAGTGTGATTTCATTCCAGTTTTCATAGGTTAATCCGCTCGTATTCTGCGAAAGCAGTTCATTGCTTGCGTTTTCTCCTTTCCATACTTTCAAAGTATATGTCACCGAAGACTCAACCGGGAAAAAACGTATCTTTTTTAAATATCTTCCTGTATAATCTGCCAACGATTCGGCATCCCAACGCGATGCAACTGAGAAAGTGATATTCTCTCCTAATGAGATATACGAAGATACACTTCCGTTGTCCCAATTCAACCAATTTTCTATTGAGGGTTGTTGCCAGTCAAATTCAATCCAATCCGGTTCATAATTAAAATATTGAAGATTTTGCGGGGGAGGAAAATCTCCTTTGTTTTGTGAAAAAAGATTGCTTATTGCAAATACTACTGCTACCATTGTTAATACTACTGTTTTCATAATGTTAAGTTTTTAATTAATAAAATTTTAATAACTATCGTTGCTAATTATATCTTTTTACAATGCTCCTATCATAAGGGTGAAAAGAACTATTATAGTGCTTCTATCATACAAATCTGTTCGCAATAACCCAATTCATCT
>CAYOZZ010000220.1:0-11653 GCA_964408535.1 uncultured Bacteroidales bacterium
GAACATATTTATCACCGATAACTTCATGATGCATTAAGTCTTTTTCGCCTTTTGATATCCCTTTTTGGCTAAATGAAGCACAGGGAACCATTGTTAACAAACCAAACAAAACAGCAAAACTGCCAAATCTGATGTAACCGCTTTTTGTAAAATCTCTTTTCATAATTATCTTGTTTAAACACATTAAATTAATGTTGTGTTATATTGACAAAGAAAGTGCACTTTTGGTTGCCTATCTTAATTTTTATCAAGGAAAAAACTACGAATAAAGATTAAATAGCTTTCCTGATTCTGACAAGCTTTTCGAGAAGGGTCTGTAACATATCCAACGGCAGCATATTTGCTCCGTCGGACAGGGCGTTTTCCGTGTCGGGATGTGTTTCGATGAAAAGTCCGTCTGCACCGGCAGCAATTCCCGCTTTTGCAATGGTTTCGATAAGTTCCGGTTGACCGCCGGTAACTCCGCCGGACTGGTTGGGTCTTTGGAGCGAATGTGTACAATCAAGGATTACGGGCACCCCGAGACTTTGCATCACTGGTATTCCCCTGAAATCAACAACTAAATCCTGATATCCGAAAGTAGTACCTCTTTCGGTCAGCATTATTTTATCGTTACCCGAATCCAAAACTTTTTGCACGGCATATTTCATTGCTTCAGGAGATAAAAACTGACCTTTTTTGATGTTTACGATCTTTCCGGTTTTTGCAGCCGCCACCAAAAGGTCGGTCTGACGGCAAAGAAAAGCAGGTATTTGCAGAATATCGGTAAACTCGGCAGCAAGTCGCGCCTCTTCAGGGCTGTGAACGTCTGTTAGAACTGGTATATTAAAAGTATCCCGTACCTTCCTGATCACTTCCAGGCCTTTGAGGTCGCCGATACCTGTAAAAGAATCGAGCCGCGAACGGTTGGCCTTTTTGTAGGACGCTTTGAAAATGTACGGAATCTGTAATTTATCGGTTATGGAAACAATCTGTCCGGCTATCTCCCGAGGCATCGTCTCATTTTCAACTACACAGGGGCCTGCAATAAGAAGAAAATTTCCGGAGTCTTTATATTTTAATAAAGGAATATCAAACATTGTGATTTATTTTAATCGTGCACAAATATACGATTTAAAAAATAAACGGGGTGTATGAGAAATTGAATTTTTAACCCCTGTGACCCAAAGAGGGGATTTTTTAATTATGCAATTAGCATCCCCCCAAACAACATGAAAAACGATTAATTGCCTTTGGTTTCATTATTCTCGTCATTAATCACTTTCCATAATCCGAGAGCTTCCGGTTTAAAAGGTTTCTCCCGGCTTGCGAGCCAATCACCGAGAAGGTTTCTGAAATCATCTTTCGTGCATTTTATCAGACGTGACTTTAATTCCTCTTTCGCAAGGCCGGCACCTTCCGTCAGGTGGCCTCCGCCACCGCTTGCCCTGTAAGAGTTAAGAACGACAGTGTAGGTCTTATCCATATCAAAAGGGGAGCCGTCAGCCATAGAGGTTATCTTAACTCTTGAGCCTCTCCTTGCATCAGGTGTTATTATATAATGTAGTCCCGCACCGGAGTCAAAGTTGTAATAAGAATTTTTCAGTTTGATATAGCTGTCTTTACTGTTATCCTTTTCACCAAGCAACAGCCAGTTACCTCTCGCATTCAGGCAGGTATCAAACCAAAGATCGGTTGAATATTCCATATATTTCTTTATCTCACTGCCTTTGAGTTTTATTGTGCAAAGAAAGTTCTCATATTTATACAGGTTAAAAAGGCCGGCACGGGTAAATTCCCCTTTTTTCAGAACTGCAGAGATGGAAAACGGTGCGGCAAACGAGATATCTGCCCCGCTTATTTCAAGTTGCGCTTTGTGTATCATATCAACAAATGCCGAAGGCCCGTAAAGAGCCTCTTCCGCCTTTATATCCGAATCCAAAACCGTGATCTCCTCAGAGACATATTTTTTCGTGCCCTCAAACCAGTAATCGAACTTTTTTAAAAATGCTGAATCGGCCGGAATATCTTTCATTTTAACCAAAGAGCCGGATAACTTCTTATGCCACTGCTTTTTATCTTTATCCCAATGAAACCGGATATCAGCCCTTGCTACATATTCAGCGTGTGCACCCGCATTAAGTACAAGCACCTGCTTTGAGTCTATGTTCTGGATAACCAAAACTTTTTTCCGGTGATCGTGTCCGCTAAAGACTATATCGAATCCGGGAACTTGGTCGGCAACAAGCATACTTGCATTTTCATTGAAGGGAGCATTTGGGTCGGCACCGCCATATTGAGGATTTAATCCAGCATGGAACAGCCCTACCATCAAATCGGGCTTTTCTTTCTCCTTTATTATTTCCACCCATTTCCTTGCAGATACAATCATATCGTCAAAGTACATCCCCGACCATAAACTTTCGGGCAGCCATTCGGGAATGGAAGGAGTTACAAGACCGAGAACGGCAATTTTCAGGCCTTTACGTTTGATGATTGCATAAGGACTGAAATAACTTTTCCCTGAAACGGAATCTATTGCATTGGCTCCAAGCAAAGGAAAGTTCAACCCTTTACGGTAGTTGTCATATACCCTGTGTCCGGCCTCAATATCATGATTACCGACTGTTTCGGCATCATATTTCATATAATTTAACATACTTGCCACCGGATTAATGCTGTCTTTGGTTATAAAACCGGCATAATAAACAACCGGTGTTCCCTGAAGGATGTCACCGTTATCAAGTAAAATCACATTTAATGTATCCTGCTCCCTCAAACCATTAACATAAGTTGAAACCTGTGACATACTTCCGTACGGAACTCTTTCCTTTACAAGGTCATAAGGGAAGAAACTTCCGTGAACATCAGTCGTCTCAAGTATAGTAATGCTTATATCTTTCTTCTGTGCATTGGCGGTATATCCTCCAAAAAGAAAGAATAATACAATTACAGGTAAATATGATTTTGTATTTTTAATGGCGTTTTTCATCCGTTTCTGATTTTGAAATTATTCCTCTTTAAGGTATTTTTCAGGAATTTTCTGTTCATCACTCTCTTCATTCCATATTATTGAAACGATTTTCCATTTTCCTGCAACTTTGATAAGCTGAATGCTGTTAATTCCTCTTTTATTGATATACTCATCCCTGCCTGCAAGGATATACCCCGACTCATAAGTGCTGAGACAGTGAGCCATATTACCGAACAACTCTATTTCGGATGAAAGTTCTTTTTCCCTGAAAGCAAGAACTTTTCCGGTATTCACCTGCTTTGTTATCACGGATGAGAATTCCTGCAGGGTATATTTTTTCGGTTCACCGGTTGTATTATTAATAAGCATACCTCTGTCGTAAAAAATATCGGTCAGTTTTGCCAAAGTCGGTGCCTGATTTTTCTTGAATGTAAGATTTTCATAAAGTTTGTTTACAACTTTTTGTATTTCAGATAAATCATAAGCCGTTGCAGGGTCCTGACTGTAAAGTTTACCTGTAGCTGCAATGAAAAACAAGATTGCGATTGTAAGAAATGTTCTTTTCATTTTACGTAATTTTTATTGTTTTTATTTTCTTTTGAGGTCTTCTGATTTTAAAAACCAATTTATCATAAATATGCATAACTGCCATCCATGGATGTTGAAACGTCATTCTCGGTCCCGCATACCGCATTACGACTTTTATCTGTTCTTTTGCATCCTTTTTAAAACAATGTACCGGACAAACTTCGCAGGCCGGTTTATCCAATCCATAAGTACATTTATCAATCCTCTGAATGCTGTATTCATACAACCGGTTACAGGAGCCGCACAACCCTTCTTCCGTATTGTGCTTATCACGACAATACATTCGCATCATAACATAAATCGTATCTTTCTCCCTCTTTATTCTGCCAGGCTCATTCACTTTATTCTCAATCATTATGCTTACCCGATATTATTTCGTCAAATAATCCAATATTTTATATAGAAACTCATTATTCTCCTTAATATTATTAAGGCCTTCCGATATCTCCTTTTCGGATTGAATGAATATACTTTCTTCATACAGTTCACTGTTGCATTCATCAATAAGCGTCCGAATCATTTTTTCCGTCATTTCGGGATGAAACTGCAAAGCAATAACATTATCCCGGTAAACGAATCCCTGATTTAAAGTTGCCGCCGAAAACCCAAGACTTTCAGCTCCAACGGGTAAATCAAAAGTGTCGCCATGCCAGTGGAAAGTTTTTAAGGCATCCGGCAAAAAAGGCAATTTCCCAATCATCCGGTAAGTGAAATACACATTATGCCATCCTATTTCTTTATAGCGGTTTTTTTCAATTTTACTACCGAGGACACCTGCAATAAGCTGTGCGCCAAGACAAATACCTATAACCTTTTTACCCGTGTCAATCGAATTCAGGATGAGCCTCTTCTCTTTTGAGAGCCAGGTAAACTCTTTCTCGTCGTTTACACTCATCGGGCCGCCCATAATTACAAGCATATCAAAATCTTCCAACTCCGGCAAACGGACATCTTCATAAAACCTTGTGAAACTTTTTCGGTGTCCGTTTTTATCACACCAGCTTATTATTGCACCCGGGTCTTCATAATTAACATGTATTAGAAAATGTACTCTGAGCATTTTGTCGTTTTTATCACATTTCCGGTGTTTCTTCAATCTTTTAATACTTGAAAACCGCTACATATCCAACAATCGTTTTTCACCTTGCAGTTTTCTAATATCGGAAACATCCTGACTAACCTCAATAACACCTTTATAGCTTCCTTGTTCATCCCTGACCGCAAAATACTGAATCAGAAGGAATTTATCTTTGAAGCTTATCCAAAACGACTCGACATCTTTTCTTCCCGATTTGAAAGAGTCAACAATTTCATTAACAATATGCACACTTTCGTGTGGGTGACAATTCTGGACTTTTCGTCCGATAATTGCTTTCGACCGGCCGAAAATCCTGTCTTTCGGAGTTGAGAAATATTTTACCTCATCATTTTCATCCACAAAGGTAATGTCAACAGGCAGATGATTGAAAATACGTATAATTTCACCGGCAGATAAAACTCCGGTTCCCAAATCAATGAGGTCGCTTTTCTTGCTTCCGGCTTCCGTTTCATTTCCCTGTTTCACATCTGATATTTGCGGCGGTTCAATAAAAGAAAATCCTTCCTCCCGGCTTTGTAACAGCATTTCGTCCCAGTCCTTTTTCTTTATGGCTCTCGCGGCTATGGGATAAAGAATGTACTCTTCCCTGAAAATAACAGGAAGGACGGAATAATAAAGTTTCCCGATATTCATATTAAAAACGTTAATCAACGGCTCATCACGGTCAAGATTTTCAAGGAGTGTTTTAATACTCTCCCTTGCATCGTCATGCATTGACCACATTACACTGACACAGCGGTAATCAGGAAAATATTTTTCAATATATGGAAACAGGATATTCTCTTTTTTAACCCAGTGCTTTTCATATTCAAGAAGGTCGAGCAATTCCGCTCTTATCTCATCTCTTTTTTTTATCAGTCCGGCTTTCGGTTCTTTTTCACCAAACACTTTTTTAATATTGGCTCGAAAACTCTTCATTCTTTTATCCATCTCCCTGTTTTCCTCCATAAGGTAATAGATAAAACTTCCCTTTTCCGGCTGAAAACGGCCAAAACTTTCAATGGTTTTATAAAAGATGTTAAGGATTTTATTTGTCGTCCGCTTAACGTCGTCCATATCCTCATTGGTCTTTACCAATTCATCCACAACAGTAATTACATCCCTCGGTGTAACCTGTTTCAGGACTTCCTCATACCTGCGGTACAGTTCGGCGCCACCTTCGCCGTCAAGCATTCCAATAGCATAATCCACAAGGTGTTGTAACTTATCTTTACTATTATTTATTAATTCCGACATAATTAATTCGTTTAGATATAAAAGTCCGGCAAAAGTAATTCAAACAACAGAGGTATGGAAATGTTTTAGGGATTTTTCTTAAATCAATACAATCAAAGCACCCAATGACCACTCCCCTACGCCTCCGAATTGCAGGTACCTGTAGTGACAGAATAAAAGAACTTCGGCGGGCAATACAAATGACTACCTAAATACCACCTACTTCGCCTTAAACTTAAAATTGATATATTTGTCAAGAGTCTGGTTACTCATATAATCAAGAAACTCGCGGGTGAGCCTTGTTGTCAGGTCGCTGAAAATACATTTTTCAAACGGGCAATAAGGGTAGTCGAACGGGCAGGTTCCCATATCAACACGACCTTCAATAATTTCATAGAGTTCCAGAAAAGTGATATCTTCCGGTTTTTTCTTAAGTGCAAAACCACCTGAGGGGCCTCGTTGCGAAACAAGATAACCCTCTTTGACAAGCCTTTGCATAATTTTCGCTACATGATGACGTGAACTGCCTGTGACATCAGCAATTTCCTGAACATTAACAACACTTCCCGAGCGTGTTATGAAAACCATTCCATGCAATGCAATGGATACGGCTTCCGACATATTTACGATATGAGCCATAATAACTATTTAACGGTTCTGACTACACTCTATTTCTTAACTTCGTAATAACACCTTTTCGGACTGAAAATCTTTTCTTCAACCTTCAGTTTTTTTATAGCCTTATCCACTTCCTTTTTGTCAACACCTGCAAGTTCTGCTATTTCACCCGATTTCAACGGCTTTCCGGCCTCATTCATCACTTTAATAATCTTGTTTTCCATAATTTAGGTATTAAATTACTTTTTTGCAAATTTATATAAATATTGAATAATCCAAAAAAAACATTAAAATTATTACCAACAATCTTTATAAAAAATAAATCCTGCATCCATACAATATAAAGTTTGCTTATTTTTGTCGCATGAAGCTTTCGGTTATTATTGTCAATTACAATGTAAAGTATTTCCTTGAGCAATGTCTGCACTCAGTCAGAAAGGCCGTCAGAAGTGTGGACGCCGAGGTTTTTGTGGTGGATAACAACTCCGTTGACGGCTCTGTGGAGATGGTCAGGGAAAAATTTCCGGAGGTAAAACTGATAGCAAATAAGGATAATACCGGTTTTTCAAAAGCCAACAATCAGGCTATAAAAAAGTCGAACGGTGAGTATGTTCTTCTGCTGAATCCTGATACACTTGTTGAGGATGATACATTTAAAAAAGTTGTAGATTTTATGGACTTGCACCCCGATGCCGGCGGGTTGGGAGTGAAAATGGTTGACGGAAAGGGTAATTTCTTACCCGAATCAAAAAGGGGGCTGCCGACTCCTTCAGTTGCTTTTTACAAGATATTCGGACTGTCGAGGTTATTCCCGAAGTCGAAAGTATTCGGCAAATATCACCTCGGATATCTTGATAAAGACGAAACAAATGAGGTTGAGATACTTTCGGGAGCGTTTATGCTTTTGCGAAAAAGCGTGCTTGACAAGATTGGTCTTCTTGATGAAACGTTTTTTATGTATGGCGAGGATATTGACCTTTCCTATCGTATCATTCAGGCCGGGTACAAAAATTATTACTATCCCGAAGCACGGATAATCCATTATAAGGGTGAGAGTACGAAAAAGAGCAGTGTCAATTATGTGATGGTCTTTTACAGGGCAATGATAATCTTTGCCGAAAAACATTTCTCACAGAAAAATGCCAGGCTGTTCTCTTTTCTGATAAATATCGCAATCTACTTCAGGGCGGCACTGGCAATCATTAACAGGTTCCTGTCAAGGGCTGCACTTCCGTTGCTCGACACAATCCTCCTTATTGCCGGAATATTGGGAATAAAAAATTATTGGGAACACAATATCATTTTCCCTGCCGGAGGACAGTATCCTTCCGATATTGTCAGCATTGCAATACCCGTCTATATCTTCGTCTGGCTGATGAGCGTTTATCTTAGCGGCGGCTATGACAAACCGGTGAGGCTGTTAAAGATTTTTAAGGGGATGTTTATCGGTACGGTTATCATCCTGACGATATATGCCCTACTGCCTGAAGATTACAGATTTTCCCGCGCTCTGATAATTTTTGGAGCTGTCTGGGGAATGGTCTCTATGGCTTTGGTGAGATTTGCACTGCATTTTGCAGGATTTAAAAATTACAAAATCGGGATAAAATCAAACCGCCGTTACCTGATTGCAGGGAATAAGAAGGAAGCGGAGCGGGTTGCCGGACTGTTGAGAACGGCAGATTTAACCCCGGGTTTTATCGGATTGGTAAGTGTTGATGACTCCGAGATGAAAAATGACGGCTTTATCGGAAATATTAACCGGATAAACGATATAATTAACATCTATAATATTGATGAAGTTATCTTTTGCGCCAAAGATATTCCTGCACAAAAGATAATTGATAAGATGTCGGAACTGAGCGCAACCGAAACCGAGTTTAAAATTGCTCCGCCTGAGAGCCTGTCAATAATTGGCAGTCAGTCAATTAACACTTCCGGCGATATCTATATAATTGAGCTTGATTCCATTTCAAAATTAAATAACAAAAGAAGCAAACGTTTTCTTGATATTGTCATAAGCCTTTTATTCCTGCCTCTTTATCCTGTACTGCTTTTTGTGATGAAAAGGCCGTTTGGATTTTTAAAAAATATCTTTCTTGTGCTTAGCGGAAGAAAGTCGTGGGTGGGATACGACAGGGAGCATACTTCCGATATGCAGATACTTCCGAAAATAAAACCGGGAGTTCTTACTCCTTCTGACGTTATAAAAAATACGGAAATTTCGCCCGATACATACGAAAGGCTTAACCTGCTGTATGCCAGAGATTATAAAGTTATCAATGATTTAAATATCATTTGGAAGGGTTTCCGTAAGTTGGGCAGGCAGTGATAAACCTGTCACAGTGTTTTTATTTCTTTGAAGATTTTGGAAGATTATATTTGATATTTGTAAAATACCCATCCAAAAAAGTAACCGACTGATCATTGGCATTAAAAAGTTTAAAGTAAAAAGTACCGCTGATCAATGAATCTGCTTCGTTTATTGAAAGAACATCAATCTCACCTGTCGTTTTATCGTTAATGGATGAAAAAGTGTTGCTGCCAAAGGCATAAGTTGCATAATTGGATGATCCCTGTCCCACCGGGAAGTTTCCGATACTGTCGCTAAAAACAACCATTTTCAGTGTTTGCCCTTTTGAAACGCCTCCCATAATTGTGATTTTTCCGTTTTCAACGGTTGCCGACCTTGATGTTGTCGCCCAGGGTGAACCGTCGAGCAGAGCATGGATTGTTGCAGGAGCCGGCCCCGAAGGTCCCTGATACTCTTCCTCGTACGAAGGACAACCGGTTACAACTATAAGCAGTGAAATAATTGCTATAAAGGATGATATTGTTCTGATTTGCTTTTTCATTTTATACATTTTTAATAATTTTACAAAAGTAAAAACTTATCAATAATAGTACCAACTTATGGCTTTTCATCATAAAAAAGCATACTCACATAGTCAACAACTTCTTCCGAGGGTATCACTTCTCCCGAATGGCCGATTTTTAATATTTCAGCCTTTGGGTTTTCCGCCGTAAGTTTTGAATACTCAATCAATGTCATTATTGGGCCAAAACCACAAGCAGAAATATTCTTTTCTTTTATTTCTCTGTAAACGCCAACAGAATTAAGTTTTAGAATTTCGTTTATAACAAAACCGTCGAGCCTTCTGCCTTCATCGGGATGGATATAGTGCGAAAAATCGGATGACGCAATAATGCAGATATTTTTCTTCAAAAATTTATTTGTTTTAAAAATTGCGTTAGCAATCAGAACTGCATTTTCAACATTCTGATGTGACATTGTTACCGGCAAAATTTTAAATTCATAATCAAGGAAATACTGAAGCATCGGAACCATTACTTCTCCCGAATGCTCATACCGGTGTGCGAGTGATGAAACCGTGAAACCAAGCTCCGCCTGAAAGTCACTGTCAACCGGAACAATGCCGAGAGGTGTCTCCCACGCCTCATTTTCATCAACCGAGATTTCGGCACCGTAACCCGTGTGATTGGGATTTATGATTATGAAAGTATCAAACTGTTGTTCCGACCTTTTTAATATTTCAAAAAGATGAACAGCCTGATAGGCTGAAAACATATATCCTGCGTGAGGTGATATTCCCCCAATGATTTTTTCCCCGGATAATGAATAATTTATTTTATCCTTTTCGTGTAAAAGTATCTGTCCGAGAGTACTTCTTATTTCTGCTGCAGTGCCCGGATAAAACCTTCCGGCAACTGCCGGTAACCTGACTTTCATAGTTTTAATTTTTTTTAACTGACAAATTTACGAAACTTATCATCATTTTCAAAGAATTTGAATATTTTAGCCAAAGATTTAAATAGTCTAAACAGGTAAATAAATCAAAAAAATAATTTATTAAAACAGCAAATATGTTCAAATCACAAGTTTATACTGACAGAAGAAACCGTCTGAGAAACAAGATGCAAAGCGGACTAATATTAATTTTGGGAAATACCGAATCATCCTACAATTATCCTGCAAATACCTATCATTTCAGGCAGGACAGCGATTTTCTCTATTTTTTCGGACTTGATCATCCTGATTTTGCCGGTGTTATGGATATTGACGAAAACAAGGATTACATTTTCGGAAACGATGTTGATATTGATGATATTATCTGGATGGGGCCGCAACCTACGGTTAAGGAGCAGGCTTTATCGGCAGGAGTTGAGAATACCGCTCCTTATGCAAATCTATCCGGTTTCCTGAAAGATGCAATTGCAAAAGGACGTAAAATTCATTTTTTACCTCCTTACAGAGGTGAGAATTTTATTCAGTTGGAGAAATTACTGAATATTCCGGTTGCAAATATTAAAAGTGAGGCTTCGGTTGAACTTATCAAGGCTGTAGTCAGTTTGCGTGAAATAAAGGATGAATTTGAGATTGCCGAAATAGAAAAAGCCGTTGCCATTGCCTACGAAATGCACACAACTTCAATGAAAATGGCAATGCCCGGTGTTGTGGAGCGTGAAATAGCCGGGACAATCGAAGGAATCTCACTTGCTATGGGAGGTCCGGTTTCCTTTCCTGTAATTCTTAGTATTCACGGCGAGACACTGCATAACCACTATCACGGAAACAGACTCGAAGTCGGAAGAATGATGGTAACCGACGCCGGTGCGGAGACCACAATGCATTATGCCAGCGATATAACCCGTACTGTGCCGGTCGGCGGAAAATTCGACCTGCGCCAGAAGGAGATTTATGAGATAGTTCTTGATGCCAACATAAAAGCAATTGAAGCTACCAAACCGGGAATACCTAATCTGGAGCTGCATCTGCTTGCTGCAAAGACAATTGCTACAGGTTTGAAAGAGCTCGGAATTATGAAAGGTAATGTTGACGATATCGTAAAAGAAGGTGCCCACGCAATGTTCTTTCCTCATGGTCTTGGGCATATGATGGGCCTTGATGTTCATGATATGGAAGGCTTTGGAGAAGATTTCGTCGGGTATAACGATGAATTTAAGCGCAGTTCGCAATTCGGAACGGCATTCCTGCGCCTTGCCAAAAGACATCAGCCAGGATTCGTATTTACAATTGAACCGGGTATCTATTTCATTCCCGCCTTAATTGATATGTGGCGCAAAGAGGGTAAGTTTACCGATTTTATTAACTATGACAAGGTTGAAACTTACAAAGACTTCGGAGGAATAAGGATTGA
>CAYOZZ010000221.1:0-18311 GCA_964408535.1 uncultured Bacteroidales bacterium
TGCTCACTTCGTGATCCCGGGAGGACTCGAACCCCCATCACCAGAACCGGAATCTGGTATTCTATCCGGTTGAACTACGGGACCTGATGATTTACAGCCTGCCACACTGAAAGCGTGGATTTACGATATATGATGTACGAATACGATTTTTGATTTGACATATTATCATATATCGTATCGGGCGGCAAAATTAATAAACTTATTAACAATTTAACAAATATTAATACTAACTTAACATCTGTTATTGAGTAATTCACTACATTTGCTCTCCATTTTAAAAAATCGGTATAAATTATAATATTTTAGATATGTCAGAAAAAATTTTAGATTTCGTAAAACCCGGTGTTGTTACCGGTGACGATGTGCAAAAGATATTTGAAATTGCAAAACAAAATAATTTTGCAATTCCCGCAGTTAACGTTGTAGGGACAGATTCCGTAAATGCTGTTCTCGAAGCTGCAAAACTTGTTAATTCTCCTGTTATAATTCAGTTCTCGAACGGAGGTGCTGCTTTTTATGCAGGCAAAGGTTTGTCGAACGAAAATGAGAAGGCTGCCATACTTGGCGGAATATCGGGTGCTACTCATATTCATCGGTTGGCTGAAGCCTATGGTGTTCCCGTTATAGTCCATACAGACCACGCAGCAAAAAAACTCCTTCCCTGGATTGACGGGTTGCTTGATGCAGGGGAAAAGCATTTTGCCGAATACGGAAAACCGCTGTTCAGCTCACATATGCTTGACCTTTCGGTAGAACCGATTGTTGAGAATATTGAGATTTCAAAAAGGTATCTTGAGAGAATGAGCAAAATAGGAATGACCCTTGAGATTGAACTCGGTGTTACCGGAGGTGAAGAGGATGGTGTTGACAATACCGATATTGACAGTTCCAAGCTTTATACACAACCGGAAGAGGTTGCTTATGCGTTCCACGAACTTTCAAAAGTCAGTAACAGGTTTACGGTTGCTGCCGCATTCGGTAATGTTCATGGTGTTTATAAACCCGGTAATGTGAAATTACAACCCGTTATTCTGAAAAACTCACAAGACTTTATCGTGAAGAAATACAATACGGGAGACAAACCTGTAAGTTTTGTTTTTCACGGCGGTTCCGGCTCTTCGCAGGATGACATCAGGGAGGCTATTTCTTACGGTGTTATTAAGATGAACATTGATACCGACACTCAATGGGCATTTTGGGACGGAGTAAGAGGATATGAGGCAAAATATCACGATTATCTTCAGGGACAAATCGGAAATCCCGAAGGTGATGATAAACCGAATAAAAAATTCTACGATCCGAGAAAATGGCTGCGTGAAGGTCAGAACAGTATGGTTGCAAGATTGAAAACAGCTTTTGAAGACCTTAATTGTATAGACAGAAATTAACTTAAAAAAATAACATAAAAATTTTGAACGATGAAAACATCTATTTTTACATTTGCTTTGGCGGTTTTGATTACGCTGGGTATTTCTCTGAACATCACAGCACAAAACCTTGTGGTTAACGGTGATATGGAATCCTGGACAGGTGGCGTACCTGATAGTTGGGTGAAAGCTGAAAATATTACCCAGGAGTCAACCACTATTCACGGAGGTACATACTCTGCCAAACACACTTCCGATGCCACAACAAAAGACCTGATGCAGGAAATATCAGGTATTGAAGGAGGTCAGGAATACACAATCAGCTACTGGTATTTTGATAATGATCCGATGGCAAGAACAAGGATATGGTCGTACTGGCTTTCAGGCGGCAGCACTCTACCTGATAATGCTGACGAATTACGCCCAAACTCCTACTCTGAAGACAATGCTAACTGGCAGCAATTCACAGTTACATTAACGGCTCCTGCTTCTGCTGATGCATTCAGGTTTGAGGTACGTGTTTACAAGCAGGATAACCAGTCAGGCGGCTCTGTATTTTATGATGATTTTGAATTTACGGGTGACATTACAATCTATCCCGAACCCTCAAATTATCCCACAGGATTCGGTGCGATAGCTAACGGAAATGATATCAATCTTTCGTGGACAGATGCCACCGGAGCACAATTACCTTCAAAATATATAATTTTTGCAAGTACAGATGCCGGAAATCTGCCTGTTCCCGTTGACGGAACACCGGTTGCTGACGACCTGGATTTGTCTGATGGCAGTGGCGCTTTGAATGTAGCTTATGGAAATCAGGCAGCTCTGTTTTCTGCTCTCGAAGGAAATACGACATACTACTTTGCAATCTATCCTTATACGAATTCGGGTGCTAATATTGATTTTAAAACCGATGGAACTGCTCCGACAGCAAGTGCTACAACTGCAAATGTCTCAATAATTGAATCGGAAAATTTTGATGATGTAACATTTGGAAACTGGACAACTATATCGGTTACAGGTGATCAGGAATGGGTTGTTGTCGAAAATTATGGTGTTAACGGAACTCCATGTGCAAAAATGACCGGATATGACGGACAACCTTATGCTAATGAGGACTGGCTTATTTCTCCTGCATTAAATCTTGATAATTATACCGGAGAAGTTCTCAATTTTCAGAATGCTATGAACTATTCCGGCAATCCATTGGAACTTAAGGTTTCCACAAATTATTCAGGTAGCGGTGATCCTAATGCTGCCGACTGGACTGACTTAACTTTTAATATGTCAGGCGGTTCCTGGGCCTGGACAGAATCCGGTGCAATAGACCTTTCGGCATTCAGTGGAAGTGCTGTTTATGTTGCTTTCAAATTTACTTCAACAGATAGTGAGTCGGCTACCTGGGAAGTTGATGAGATTGTTATTACAGGAGAGATGGGCGGAACACCTGACCCTGAACCTACAAACTATCCGACGGATTTTGAAGCTGTTGCAAATCTTCAAAATATAAATCTTACATGGACAGATGCTACCGGAGATCAACTGCCGGATGCCTATATAATTTTTGCAGGAACAACTTCTTCATTGCCGGCACCTGAAGATGGAACTCCTGTTATGAACGATCTTGACCTGTCAGATGGAAACGGTGCCCTTAACGTCGGATTTGGTGCCCAGCAGGCTACTTTTGCCGGACTTGATGCAAACACTACATACTATTTCTCAATTTATCCATATACAAATTCCGGTGCGGATATTGATTTTAAAAATGACGGAACTGCTCCAACTGCCGAAGCTACGACAGGAGAGATTCCGAATAATGAAATCTTGTCTCAGGATTTTAATGATTACAATTTCGGTGACTGGACCGTTTATTCGGTGACCGGAGACCAGGAATGGTATATAGATTCCATTCACGGTGTTGACGGAACCGCCTGTGCAAAAATGAGCGGATATGCCGGACAACCTTTTGCAAATGAGGATTGGCTTATTTCTCCGGCAATGAATCTGGATAATTACATCAATGAAACGCTAACATTCTTTAATGCAATGAATTATAGCGGCAATGATATGGAATTGAAAATTTCAACAGATTATGACGGAAGTAGTGACCCTAATACTGCGAGCTGGACGGATCTTTCATATACAATGTCGGGAGGCTCCTGGGCCTGGACAGAGTCAGGCAATATTGACATCTCCGGTTTTAACGGCCCGGCAGTTTATATTGCTTTTAAATTCACTTCAACAGATACCGAATCGGCAACCTGGGAGGTTGACAATATTTTAGTCACAGGTGACGAAGGGGGGTCACCCGATCCTGAACCTTCAAACTATCCTGAAAGTTTTGCAGCTGAAGCGGCAGGTGTTTCTATAAATTTATCATGGACGGATGCTACTGGTGAGCAGTTACCTTCGGGTTATATTATTTTTGCAGGTATTGACGGCAACTTACCCGTTCCTGACGACGGAATACCGGTACCTGATGATACTGATCTTTCTGACGGTTCGGGTGCAATTAATGTTTCTTATGGTGTTATGCAAACTTCATTCGGTAATCTTGAACCCAATACCGAATACTTTTTCTCAATATATCCTTATACAAATTCCGGTTCAAATATTGATTACAAAAATGACGGATCAGCTCCAACCGCCTCTGCAACAACAGCAGAGCCTACTATTGAAGTTATTGAATCGGAAGATTTTAATGAAGTCAGTTTTGGGAACTGGACTCCTGTTTCGGTAACAGGTGATCAGGAATGGATAATTGATGAAATTCATGGAGTGGACGGTACTCCTTGTGCAAAAATGTCAGGATACGACGGAGAGCCTTTTGAAAATGATGACTGGCTGATCTCACCTCCATTAAATCTAAATGATTACTCAAACGAAACTCTGGATTTCTTTAATGCAATGAATTATTCCGGTAATCCGTTGGAACTTAAGATATCTACGGATTATGACGGTGGAGGAGACCCTTACTCGGCTACCTGGACAACACTTGATTTCAACGCTTCTCCAGGAAGCTGGGAGTGGACGGAATCGGGAACAATTGATATTTCATCATATAATGGAACTGCCGTTTATATTGCATTCCATTTCACCTGTACAAGTGTTGAAACCGCTACCTGGGAGATTGACAATATTGTTATCAAAGGCGAGAAAAATGTCGGAACAGGCAATCCTTATACATTGTTAACCAATGTCAGCTTATTCCCGAATCCTTCAACGGGAATTGTTAATGTAAATATGAGCAATTCCGCTTTCGATGTTATGAAAGTATATGCGCTTACCGGAAATCTTGTTAAAGAATTCAGGATTGACGCCATAAGCAATACAATTGACCTTTCAGAACTGAAAAAAGGTATTTATTTCGTTTCATTCGAAAGCTCAAAAACAAATCAGACGGTTACTAAAAAATTGATACTAAAATAAAGTGTTTTGTTTTGTGGAAAAGCCTCCGGATATCCGGGGGCTTTTTTGTTTCTGCCAGGAATAGATGTGATACCAGGTATTATGAAACTCCTGCACGCTAATCATAGTACCCCCTCTGATGTTCCAAGCGTCCACGCTTGGAAATATATGCCCCCTTTCGTGAACCTTTGAGCCTTAGTGACTTCGTGGCATTCTTTTTCAATCTTTTTGTTTTTTATGACTTTTCAATTTTTATACTATTTTTGTTGATTATAACAATTATAGTAATGAGGAAATATCTGGTCTGTTTCATATTCATAATTTCATTGCTCCCGGTGATATTGAAAGGGCAGGGCGATCCTCTGTTACGTATCGAACTTGAAGCGGAATCCGATGCCGCTTCCTATAAAGTTGTCCCTGTAGGTGAAAGGGGTGTGTTGCTTTTTTATCAAACCAATATCACAGAAGACAATTACAAATTCTGGATATTTGTTTTGTATGATAAACTTATGCACGAAAGATGGCGTAAAGAGGTTCCCGTAGCAAAGGATATGCTGTACAGCCGGTCACGGTTTAATCACGAATCGGTATATCTGCTGGTTTACGATTCTGAGAGTAAGAAGAATGAACAGTATAATTATCAAATACTTAAGGTAGATATCAAGGATGGTAATTATGAAATTTTCAGCGGCAAAGTCCCGGGTTATGCCTCTTTTGTTGATTTTAATATCGCCGGTGATAATATATTCGCAGGAATGAATTCAACTAAGAATCATTCCGGTATTTATAGTCTTAACGTGATTTCAAAGGAAACGACTACCGTTTCGGAACCTGTTGACGTTAAATCACGTTTTGAGACCCTTTATCTTGACACTTTAACAAATACGATAACAGGGGTTTTTAATATTTATGAATCGAAAAGCAACTTCTATTTAAATGTTGAAAAGTTTGACTATACGGGCAAAAAGCTGAATTCGATAAAAGTTTTGCCTGGTGAGGGAAAAAAGTTTAACTCGTGCAGGATAGTGTCGTTAAGCGATAATGAAATGATGATTGTCGGATCGTACGATGTTATAAAAGGAAATTCGATTGGTGAAAAACAGTATTTCGATAAGGGTTCTACGGGTTTTTTTTCAGTTAGTCTGATAAATAATGTTCCCGGAAAGGTTAATTACTACAATTTTGTTAAGCTTGATAACAATACGGGCTATCTGAAATCAAGAGAGTTTCTCGAAGCCAAAGACAAGGCGTCAAGAGCGGGTGATAATGAGGAGAAATATTCACTCGATTTTGATCTTTTATTGCATAATATTATTGTTAAAGACAGCCTCGTTTATTTTGTTGCGGAAGCTTATTACGAAGAGTATCATACTGTTACGAGTACATATTACGATTATTACGGAAGAATGATACCGACTTCTTATTCGGTATTTGACGGTTACCGGTATTTCAATGCTTATGTGCTTTGTTTCGACACAAATGCCGATAAATTATGGGATAATGGTATGGAGATTATGAATCTTATTTCGTATGAACTTTTCCCGAGGCTGGTTATCTATTTTGATAAGGATAATATGGTTCTTGCATATAATTATGACGGCAAGATAGCAGCCAAAACAATCAAAGGGCTGGAAGTTATTGACGGCGTTGATTATTTCCCTATTGAGACATCATATCTCAAAGACAAGGTCGTAAGCGATACGAAAAGCCAGATGGAATACTGGTACGACCATTATTTCATTGCCTATGGTTTTGAGGTTATAAAAAACAATGCCTTTGTGCAAAACAGCAAAAGGATGGTTTTTTATATTAATAAAGTCGTTTATAAATAAAAAAAACCGGCAGGCCTAAAAGACCGCCGGTTTGAGCGATTTTTTTTAAATCATTTTTGAAGGGTCAACCCATTCGTCAAACTCTTCTTCGGTCAGGTATCCCAGTGCAAGAGCAGCCTGTTTAAGGGTTGTTCCTTCCTTGTGTGCTTTTTTTGCAATCTCAGCAGCTTTTTCGTATCCGATGTGAGTATTCAGAGCAGTAACGAGCATAAGTGAGTTTTCAAGATTTTTATTGATGAAAGGAAGATTAGGCTCAATTCCCACGGCACAATGGTCGTTGAAAGAGGCACAAGCATCTCCCAGTAAACGTGCTGACATCAGGAGATTGTAAATCATCACCGGTTTGAAAACATTCAACTGAAAATGCCCCTGCATTCCACCGACATTTATTGCTGCATCATTTCCTATCACCTGGGCACAAACCATACTGAGTGCTTCATTTTGAGTTGGATTTACTTTTCCGGGCATAATTGATGAGCCTGGCTCATTAGCCGGAAGCTGAATTTCCCCGATACCGCATCTTGGTCCCGAAGCCAGCATCCTTGTATTATTGGCGATGTGCATCAGGCTGACGGCAAGTGTTTTCAGTGCACCTGACGTTTCGACGATAGCATCGTGTGCCGACAGAGCCTCAAATTTATTTTCGGCTGTACGGAAAGGGTAGCCTGTCAGTTCGGCAATCTTGGCCGCAACTTTTTCGGCATAACCTTTCGGAGTGTTAAGTCCGGTACCAACGGCAGTTCCTCCGAGGGCGAGCTCCTGGAGATGGTCAAGAGTATTTTTAAGGGCATTTAAACCGTGATTTAACTGCGAAACATATCCCGAAAACTCCTGCCCAAGTGTCAGAGGTGTGGCATCCATCATATGTGTGCGGCCGGTTTTAACAATGTCTTTAAACTCAATTGATTTGGCAGCAAGAGTGTCGCGCAGTTTGATTACACCCGGAATAGTAGTTTCAACGACCATTTTATATGCTGCAATGTGCATTGCGGTCGGGAATGTGTCGTTTGAAGACTGCGATTTATTTACATCATCATTGGGATGGATTGAGCGTTTGCCGTCACCAAGTTTGCCGCCACCGAGAACGTGTGCCCTGTTGGCAACAACTTCGTTCATATTCATATTCGACTGTGTACCCGAACCGGTCTGCCAGATAACCAAAGGAAAGTTGTCATCAAGCTTGCCGGCCAGAACTTCGTCACAGGCCTGTGTAATGAGCTTTGTTTTATCGTCGGGCAGAACACCGAGTTCATTGTTTGTCAGTGCGGCAGCCTTTTTAAGGTATGCAAATGCCCTGATAATCTCTTTCGGCATTGAAGCCGGTTCGCCGATAGGGAAGTTCATTTTCGAACGTTGGGTTTGTGCTCCCCAGTACTTGTCGGCAGGAACTTCTACGGTTCCCATTGTGTCTTTTTCGATTCTGTATTCCATTTTTCTTATGTTTTTATTGTTTGTTTCATTTAATCTGCGAATCGGTTGAATCATCCGGTCGAATCAACTGATTGTCGTCCTTAGCGTAGTCGAAGGGCATTACTTAAAAAGCTCATCCATATTCTCAGGCGGGTCAGCCCATACAGCTTTGTAATCCTTTACAACTATCGGACGTTTTATCAGTTTCGGGTTCTCAACCATTATCTTCACCCACTCGTCATCCGTAAAATTTTTTCCTTTAAATTGCTTTTTGTAGATGTCTTCCTGCGTGCGAATCATATCCTGAGGCTTAAGATTCAGTTTCATCAGAATATCTTTGAACTCATCCTCTGTAATCGGATTTTTCAGGTACTCGACAATCTCAAATTCAACACCTTTGCTTTTAAGATATTCCAGCCCTGCACGCGACTTTTTACATCTCGGATTGTGATAAATTTTTATCATAATAAGCGGTTTTAAATATTCTTTCCAAAAGTATGAAGGATTTTACAATTAGAGGCCAATTATTTGATGATAAATTGTGATGAAGTATGTTTTTTTGTGATTTTGTTATTTTTATGTTTGTATTTAAGTTTGTTATTCCGGTATGGTTTGACGGGTTTGGTGTTCGGTGGACGGGTGAATGCCGGCCTGTTCCGGCTTCTGACGGAGAGTTGTTGGGTTACCCAACCGGGATATTCGATATTCTTTTCAGGATACAGGGCGTACCCCGGTCACTTTTTACAAGTGCGGCTGCAATATCTGAATTATCTGTTGTGCAGGAATAACTCCTGCCTGACGGAACAGTTGTTTACCGTTCTTGAATATCATCAGTGTCGGCACACCGGAGATCATCCATTTTTGTGCTATTGCCGGATTTTTGTCAACATCAACCGTAAGTATTTTTACCCTGTCGCCAAGCTGATTCTTTACCTCTTTCAGGATTGGCGGCATCATACGGCACGGCTGGCACCATTCAGCCGAAAAGTCAATTAAAACAGGTACATTTCCGTTTATTATATCTGTGAATTTACTCATTTTTTCCCTCCTGATTTTTTGGATGTCCTCTTTTCAAAATCCGTTCCGAATGAGATTAACTGACATTTCTTCATATTCCGTATGGACAAAGAGCTTTCATCGAAATAATGAAAGCTCTTTAGATATACGGACATGAAAGGTATGAAAACCTGTCAGACCTTTGATATAAGAAATTTATTTAACCACTATCTTCTTAATAATGTTCAGGTTATCATTAACAATCCTTATAAAATAGATTCCCTGCTCAAGATTTGAGATATCAATTTTCCCTGAAATAAATCCGGAAACAGATATCACTTTACTTCCTTTATTGTCAATGATGTCAAGAGATGATTGGATATTGTCAAGTCCTGATATATTCAAAACATCCGAAGCGGGATTAGGATAAATTTTGATTGTACTCGACAGCTCTTCAATGCCCGTATAGATAAAATAGATAACATTGGATTGCTCCGAAACACATCCGAATTCATTTGTAACAACTACATAATAATTGTCGGTTGCAGTCGGTGTATAGACCTGACCTGTAGCTCCTTCGATGGCTCCGTTTGAGTCGTACCACTGATTTCCCGTTTCGGCATTCGAAACAAGAGTGTAGTCCTGCTGTGTGATTTCAGGTGTTTCGGGAACCGGATTCACGGTAACCGTAACATCACTTGTCGCATCTCCGTTGCCATCGTTAACCGTTACGGTATATGTGGTTGTTGATAAAGGTGTTGCAACAGGATTTTGAATATTCGGATTGTCAAGACCTGAAACCGGTGTCCAGGAATATGTATAGTTCCCGGTACCTCCCGAAGCGTATGCATTCAGTTGTGAACTTTCGCCTTCGCAGATGTCAGTGGGGTCGGCGGAAGCCATTACTGCAAGCGGTGAGGCTGCGTTGATCGGCGGGAATATAATGTAGTCAATCCATCCGCAATCGGAGCCGTTTGACACACTTTGATCTTTAACATACGACCATTTGAAAGTGTGCTCACCTGCCTCAACTCCATAGGTAAATTCCTCCCAGTCTTGATTTCCCGACCATTCGCCCTGTAACTGATTGTCAATAAAGAATTTCAGAAAGTCGTAAGTGTTTTCGGACGAAACTTTCCTGAAAAATGAGATATTTCCCGGTGCAACAACGTCAAGAGTTATTTGTAAAGTTGATACATCATTATCCCCGATTGCTCCTGACCTGGCGGAATATGTTCCTTCATAAGCGGCATCGGAAGTGACGAACCAGTCGGCATCACCTGTTGTTTCCCATTCATACTGGTCGAAATTACCGGTTTCAAAATCTTCAAGAATAAGTCCGACAATAAGATTAATATCGAAATCATAGTTGAAAGAATTACCGTTTGAGTTACAATCGGCACTCAGGGAACCTTCAATAACATGTCCGATTGGAGTTGCCGCATCGGCTGTGATGTTAAAAGTTGCAGTTCCGGTTTCGCCGGGTGCGATTGTACCGAAGTCGAGAGTTCCCGAATTTAAGGTTGTATAAGGATCGTTAGTTGTATATTCACCTGTAACATCCGTGGCGTCATACATTCCGGCATTTTTTAATGTTACGGTAACATCAACTGTTTCACCGGGGTCAATCCTTCCGTTGTTGTTGCCTGCCGGGTCCGAAATCTCTATACTTCCGAGTTTCATTCCGTAAGCGGTTACAGCCATACCTTTTATGCAGAAGTTTCCGGTATTCTGAAACCCGGACGGATCATCATAATAATAGAAATCGTGCCAAGTACCGTTTTCTTTGTAATAACTCTCTTCGGGGCTTGCCGTTGATTCAACAATGGTTTTTGTACCTCCACCGAGCAAAACCGGTACATCCGAGGTTCTGTCGTAAGGCATTCCACCGTCGGAAAGAAAAAGGTAAATGTAAAAATCATCACCTTCGGTAAGTGTGACCGGATTTGTGAAGTCAACAGTTTGGAAGCTTTTATAATCGGAGTGTCCTGATATAGAAGCAAGCTCATTTTGAAGTTCCCCGCCGGTATAATCATCATAAACTTTAACCGTATAGTCCACATCGTCAACGGGAACAAAAAAGTTCACAGACTTCAAAACATCTCCCGAAACTGCTGTAAAAGCGTTGAATGCTTCGGTAGTATTGGGTTTTGTGTCTCTCCATCCATGATAATCGTGGTAGTAAACATAATCGTAATCGAAGAAGACAACATCCGAGAACGAGACGGCACCCATATCAGGTTCGCGGCACGCCCATTTATCGTAGTATGAAATCCAGAAATAGCCGTCGTATCCCCAGCCTGCTCCCCAGCTGTTTTTAACTAACCAGGCACCCGGTTGCGGAGCCTGAGTGTTTTTATTGTCATCCCATCCTATTACAGCTACCGAATGGTTTGGCAATTCACTACTGCTTGGGGGTTGATAATGAATATAGTTTGACATAAAACTTCCGGAGTAACACATACAAATAGCCAGTACTCCGTTTGTCATAACCTTTTCTTTAATCAGGTCTATCCCGTTAAGGTTTTCATCCATTGTAAACCACTCAACCGTACGGGGGTAGTACTTATGATAGGATTCATCGTATCTCTCGGGTGGAGAATTAAACGATTGTCCGTCAATATCCCGGACTGCTCCCTCACCACGCGAAAAATAAGCTGTGGCAACACGGTAGTCACCGCCCTGGTGTACTTCAAGGCCATTTCCGGTGGGAGGAGTGAGGTCTTCGTTGAAAGCCTGGTTAAATCCGTTCCACCAGTCAAGATGATATTCTGCAAGGTCAGGCTCCCCGGTCTCTCCGGCCGCAGCCCAGTTTCCGGTCATCAGAAGGTTGCCTTCCATAGAGGCCATAGTACCGTGTGTCCAGCAGGTACCGCCCTGTTGGCTTTTAACAGAGGTTACATAATTTTGGCCGTTATAGTCCCGCAAATCAAATGTTGCGGGCGGCTGACCGAATAATAAAAGCCCGAAAATAAGAGCAATTGAAGTAAATAATGCTTTTTTCATAATATTGATTTTATTTGTTGTGAGTTCGCTGTAACAAAAGATATAATTTCCTTCTAAATCGTCAAGGAGGAAAAACCGTGTTTATATTTGATATTTAAGACAAATATATATTACTTATAGTTGCATACTTGTTGATGATTTTGATAATGTTAAACCCGGATTATTCCAACTAATCCAATAGTTAGTTAAACTCTTAATGCATATGCGGGTCAAAGAGTTATTACCTTTCTGTAGTTTATGTATATTTGCCGTAAAACAATATGCCCGGAATGAACATTGATAATTTAAATAGCAGTTTATTCCAATCCTGTAAAATTGCGGGATTGGAACTCAGAAACAGAATTATTCGTTCAGGATGTTTTGAGGGAATGAGTCAGGGTGGAAACGTAACTGATCAGTTGATCGAACATCATAGGGAAGTTGCTGCAGGAGGTGTAGCGATGACAACTGTTGCATATTGCTCCGTAAGCTATGACGGGCGTGCTTTTGATCATGAACTCTGGATGCGTGATGAGATAATTCCGGGGTTGCGAAAACTGTCGGATGCCGTTCATAACGAGGGAGCTGCCGTATCAATACAGCTTGGCCATTGCGGATATTTTGCAAGCAAAAAGGTAATTGAGAAAACACCTGTCGGGGCTTCCCGAAAATTCAATCTGTTCAGGCTCTCATATTGCCAGGAAATGTCAGAAAAACAGATTGAAGAGAAAATTGAAGATTTCGGGAGGGCGGCAGCTATGGCAAAACAGGCAGGTTTTGATGCTGTTGAGGTGCACGCCGGACATGGTTATCTTTTGAGCCAGTTTATATCGCCATACACAAATCATCGAAAAGATAAATACGGAGGTTCAATCGAAAACCGTATGCGATTTCCTGTTGATATAATTAAGCGGATTAGAAAGTATGTTGGCAACAATTTTCCCATACTTGTGAAAATGAATCAGTTCGATGGTATGAAGAACGGATTGCAAATAGATGAAGCCGTTGAAGTTGCGAAATATTTTGAAAAGGCAGGAGCCGATGCGTTAATTCCAAGCTGCGGATTTACCTCAAAAACACCGTTTTATATGTTACGTGGCAATGTGCCCATAAAAGAGATGGTATCAAACCAAAATGATATTTTTATGAAGGCAGGCCTTGCATTATTCGGCAGATTTATGGTTGAAGAAGTGCCTTTCGATAAATTATTCCTTGCTGACGGAGCACGCAGGATCAAAGATGCCGTTTCAATACCTGTAATTTACATTGGAGGAGCTGTTTCGTTAACTGATATGGAAAGGATTATTGATGAAGGTTTTGAATTCATTCAAATGGGACGGGCAACTATACGCGACCCTCATTTTGTAAATAGGCTGAGAGCAGGCGAAATTACTGAGTCGGATTGCGACCACTGTAACCGTTGTGTTGCAGCAATGGATGCCGGAGGTGTTTATTGTGTAACACGTAAGGAGGAGAATGAAAGGTGAGCTTCAGCTTGTCAGTAAATTACAGGTAAAGCGAGTTTTCAAATAATTGATTTCTCAAAACCGGAGAGATATGAAAAGAAAAATCGTAACTCTCTTTTAAAGGATTAACCGGATGTCTATAATACGTTAAAAAAAAATAAATACCTTTGTCAGGTTGTATTATAGTATCGTATTTTCACTTTTAAGATAGTAGATAGAATTGAAACGGAACTCAATATGGAAATTATGAAATTGTTGTTAAGATTTTTGTTTTTAAATATAGCGCTTGTTATCAGTGTGTTGCATTTGTCAGGTCAGCAGGTGTCAAAAATTCCGGTTGATTCGGTAGCACCGGATACACTGTCAAAGTTTGATAAATTCAATAAAAAAGCGGAAGCTCTTTTTCAGGTTTTACCTTTTCCGATGATTACATACTCTACTGAAACAGGAACAGTATTCGGATTGGTTAAATACAATATGGTAAATCTGGTAAAGGGTGATACTATTTCATCTGCTTCAAGTTTCAGCGAACTGGTTTCCTTTTCAACTGAGGGGCAGTTTAAGGTAGTGCTTGGTGCAACATTATATCTTTATGAAGACAGATTTATTTTAAGGGGAGGCGCGAATTATATAAAATTTCCGGAGTATATTCTTGGCGTAGGCAATGAAGTAAGCAGGGATAATATTGAAAAACTGACAACGAAAAGCTTTGCTTTTGATAATGCTTTTCTGTTCAGTCCTGTTAAGTCAAGGAATTTATATTTCGGCATTGTTCAGGATTATGTTAATTATCTGGATGTTGAAGCCGATTCCAACAGTTTTTTATTTGTAAACAAGTATCCCGGATATGACGGAGGAATAAATTCAGGTTTTGGTTTTGGAATAGCGTATGATACCCGTGACCTTAAACAAAATGCAATGAAAGGCACGTACATTTCTTCAACTTACGAAATATTCGGCAGTTATGTGGGTGGCGATTTTGAATATGGTTCCTTTGAACTTGATATCAGAAAATTCTTTAATCCCTGGCTCAAACATGTTATTGCGCTTCAGGCCTATACAATCGGAAATTTTGGCGCTGTTCCCTATTTTTCTCTTGGAAAATTAGGAGGATCAAACAATATGAGAGGATACTATCTTGGTGCAATAAGAGATAAAGTGATGGCTTTTGCACAGGTTGAATACAGAATGCCTGTGTGGAAAATTTTCGGTGTGGTTGCATTTGCAGGTGCGGGCAGGGTTGCCGAAAAGTATAGTGGTATGCATTTTACCGGACTTTGGTATTCGGGAGGGTTTGGCCTTAGGGTAATGGTTGACAGTAAACATAAAGCCAATATAAGATTTGACTTCGGTTATGGTGAAAAAGGTTCTAAAACTCTTGCAATCGGATTTACGGAGGCATTTTAAAATATTATATTCCAAAATTAAAATCAAATGAAGAAAATATCAGCATTACTTTTTGCACTTTTAATTACTATTATCGGCTTATCGCAAAATAGGGTAACGGTAAGGCATTTTTTATCGGTACAGGTCACTCCCGGAACATCACAAATTACGGTTATTGATTCGATTGTTATGCCGGAAAGCAGTGATTATACTTTTAGTCTGAATGCAGACCTTATCCCGGCGGAGTTTTCGGAGAATATTAAACTGAAGAAAGTTGAATCTGATGTCAGTGCCGGTGATATAGGTATGGACAGGGATGATGCAGGTAGTGATGCCGACGGCTTGAAGGTAAACAAATGGAAGATATCCTTTAAAGACGGATCAACCGGGTTCTCAGTCTCATACAGTGGGAAAATCGCCTCTGCTATCGAACAAAGTGAAGAGAATTACCAAAGAGGATTCAGCGAATCCCCGGGAATAATAGACAGTAAAGGTGTCTATCTTGCAGGTTCCACTTTCTGGGTTCCCACATTTGAAAATAGTCTGATGACATTTGATATGACGTCAGCTTTTCCTGACGGCTGGAAAACCGTTTCGCAGGGCGAAAGGGTAAAAGAGTTTATTGATTCGGGAAAACATATTGATGAGTGGCTTTGTGATAAACCTCAGGAGGAAATTTTTCTGATTGCCGCCCAATTCAATGAATATTCATACAGGATGAACAACGGCGTTATGGCTATGGCATTTTTGCGGACTCCCGACGAGGGGCTTGCAAATAAGTATCTTGAAGTTACCGAACAGTATATGAATATGTATGAAGAGCTTATAGGAGCCTATCCATACTCGAAATTTGCTTTGGTCGAGAATTTCTGGGAAACGGGCTACGGTATGCCCTCATTCACGCTGCTTGGCGAAAAGATTATACGTTTTCCGTTTATTCTTCATTCGTCATATCCGCACGAGCTGCTCCACAACTGGTGGGGAAACAGCGTTTATGTTGATTTCAGCAAAGGAAACTGGTGTGAGGGAATAACGGCTTATGAGGCCGACCATCTGATAAAGGAACAGCGTGGTCAGGGAGAGGATTACCGCAGAAGCACACTGCAAAAATTCACCGACTTTGTCAACCCCGGCAATGATTTTCCAATCCGTAAATTTGCGTCGCGCTACGACGGGCCGAGCGAAGCGATCGGATATGGCAAGGCATTGATGATGTGGCATATGGTCAGACGTAAACTCGGTGATGATAACTTCAAAAAGGGGATGAGCCTGTTTAATGAGAACTTTAAATTCGGATTTGCTTCATTCGGTGATATCAGATCATCACTTGAGGAGGTTTCGGGCAGTGACCTGAAAACCTTCTTTCATCAATGGATTGATCGCACCGGAGCACCTGCCCTGGCAATTAAAGAAATAAAAACAGACAGGTACAATGATGAATTCAGGATTTTCCTGACGCTTGAGCAAACACAGGATTCGGCTGTCTTCGATATTGATATTCCTGTTGCTGTTGCCACTGAAAAAGGTGTCAGCCGTTTTACTGTTAATATGTTTAAAAAAGAGCAGGATTATCAGTTTACACTAAACAGTAAACCGGAAAAGCTCGCGGTTGACCCTCAGTTTGATGTTTTTAGAACTCTTGATCCGTCGGAAGTGCCGCCTGCTTTATCGAAGATATGGGCAAGCGAGGAGAATGTTTTTATTCTTCCACGGGCTGCTGCTGATGATAAATTAAAGATGTACAATGATTTTGCCGGAAAATGGAAAGCTGCCGATAACGATAATTTCACAATAGTTTATGACGATGATATTGATGCTTTGCCAAGTGACAAAACAGCATGGATAATCGGTTTCGGGAACAGGTTTGCAGGCATTGTAAATGAGGCGTTAAGTGCCTACGGGGCGTCGTTCGGGAAAGATTCGGTTAAATACCGTAACAAAACACTGCCGAAAGCGGGAAACAGTTTTGCACTTACGGTTTTTGCCGAAGGTGATGAAAGCAGAAGTCTGTTTTTTATTTCGCCCGGAAATCCTGATGCAGTTGACGGACTTGTCAGGAAACTGCCTCATTACGGAAAGTACAGTTTCCTTGCCTTTGAAGGCGATGAGCCTGTAAATATTGCAAAAGGTCAATGGCCGGTTGTCAATTCCCCTCTGGTAAAAGTCTTTGAAAAAGATGCCGAAGGTATTAACGTAAATGAGGAACGGAAAGCACTTGCATATACAAAACCCGTTTTTTCGGAAAAGAGGATGATGTCGCACATAAAATACCTTGCTTCCGGTGAGTTAAAAGGCCGCGGACTCGGAACGCCTGAGCTGGACGAAGCCGCGCAATATATAGCCGCAAGGTTTAAGTCGTACGGACTGCAACCGATGGGTGATTCCTATTACCAGACTTTTGAACATACATTCCCCGAAAAGGGAACTATGACACTTAAAAATGTTATTGCAGTAATTCCGGGATCAGACAGTAAACTGAAGGATTCACCGGTTGTCGTTTCGGCTCATTACGACCATCTCGGTCTGGGCTGGCCCGATGTACATCAGGGTGATGAAGGTAAAATACATTATGGTGCCGACGATAATGCAAGCGGTGTCTCAATTTTGCTTGAGCTGGCGAAAAATCTTGCAAAATCGGGACCGAAACGGACAATAATTTTTGCCGCTTTCACCGGTGAGGAAGCCGGGCTGATAGGTTCGCGCTATTTTGTCGAAAATCTGAAAAATAATTTTAAAGGTGATGTTATTGCCGATATAAATCTTGATACGGACGGACGTTTATTTGATAAAAAACTTATGGTGCTCAATGCCAATACGGCCAAAGAGTGGAAATTTATCTTTATGGGAACCGATTACACGACAGGAATAAAAAGTGAAATAATTCAGCAGGAGCTTGACGCCAGCGACCAGTTTGCTTTTATTGAAAAGGGAATTCCTGCAGTTCAGCTTTTTACGGGAGCAACCGTTGATTATCACCGTCCTACGGACACCTATGATAAGATTGACGGCCCGGGATTGGTGAAGGTTGCTACTGTGGCAAAAGAGGTTGTGGTTTATCTTGCGGACAGGGATGAACCGATGGAATATGCCGGAAAAGCACATACAAAATCCGAAAGCTCACAATCATCAAAACCGAAGGCAAACCGCAGGGTCTCAACAGGTTCGGTACCTGATTTTACATATACCGGAAATGGTGTTAAAATCGGTTCGGTGATTGAAGGCTCGGCAGGTGAAAAAGCTGGGCTGCAAGCCGGCGATGTTATCATTGCCCTTGATGGTAAAAAAGTTAACAATCTGAAAGAATATTCGGTTGCATTGAAAAATTATAAACCTGATGATGTAGTCAAACTGACAATCCTGAGAGACGGAAATGAGAAGATAATTCCGTTGAAACTGGGTGCAAGGTAGCGTATGACACGCAATGTTTCCTGATGACCGGATCGTGTTACAATTCAATA
>CAYOZZ010000222.1:0-3681 GCA_964408535.1 uncultured Bacteroidales bacterium
TTTCGATTAAACAAAAAACTTTATCTTTGCACCATCATCCATAGGGGTGCCCAGAGCGGAGTAATTCTGTAACGGGCTGAGATCAAACTCTTTGCTTCATCTGAAGCAGGAACCTGATCCGGTTAATACCGGCGTAGGGAAAAAGAAAACGATCAACATATTGGCAAATCCTCTATTGAATGATTTAAAAACAGTTGTTTAATCATTTAAATTTTTTTGCCATGCGTTATTTAAAGCATTTATTACTCATTTCGGTTGTTGCTTTCTGGCTTTTGCCCGAAAGCGGTTATTCACAATTTAAAGTTTCAGGTACTGTCCTTGACAAAGAGAGCGGAAAGCCTTTACCGGGTGCAACGGTTACAATGGACGATTCCGGAATATCAACAATTACAGGGTCAGACGGGCATTTTCTCTTTAAAAATATTGAAAAAGGAATGCACACAATCTTTGTGAGATATATGGGGTATAAAAGTACTGAAAGACAATTTGAGCTTTCGCAAGATGTTATTCTCAATTTCTCACTTGAAAGTGATGTTATTATGAGCGATGAGTTTATCGTTACATCAACACGCGTTTCGGAAAAATCGCCTACAACTTATTCGGAATTGTCGAAAAGTGAGATAGAAAAAAACAATACGGGACAAGACCTTCCCTACCTTATTGCGCTTACACCTTCGGTCGTTACAACTTCCGATGCAGGCTCGGGTGTGGGTTACACCGGAATCCGCATACGGGGAACCGATATAACGGGGATAAATGTTACGATGAACGGCGTTCCTGTTAATGATCCGGAGTCGCATAGTGTCTATTTTGTTGATCTGCCCGATCTGGCATCCTCAATTAACAGCATTCAGATTCAAAGAGGTGTGGGAACATCAACAAACGGATCCGCCGCTTTCGGGGCAAGTATCAATATTCAGACGACAAAACTTAATCCCGACCCTTACGTTGAGCTTAGCAGTAATGCAGGTTCATACAATACATTTAAAAATACTATGAACTTCGGTTCCGGATTGCTCAACGGCAAATGGGCTTTCGACGGGCGGCTTTCGGCAATTTCATCAGACGGATATATTGAAAGAGGCTGGTCGGATTTAAAGTCCTTTTATGTTTCGGGAGGATATTTCGGCTCCAAAACCATTGTCAAGGCTATTGTGTCATCAGGAAAAGAAAAGACATATCAGGCCTGGTACGGTACTCCGAAAGACAGTCTGAAAACCAACCGCAGGTATAATCCGTCCGGAATAATGTATGATGAAGACGGTAATATAACCGGTTATTATGATAATCAAACCGATAACTACACACAAACTCATTACCAGTTACATCTGGTTCAGAATCTCGGAAATAATTTCCATCTTACAGCGGCAACTTTTTATACAAAAGGAAAGGGATATTATGAGAGTTATAAAAACAGTAAGAAGTTTTCGAGTTATGGTTTTAATAATGTGATAATAGGTGGTGATACCATTACGAGAACAAACCTTATACAGCAAAAATGGCTCGATAACGATTTTTACGGTATCAACGCAGCTTTGAATTATGAAAGTAAAAAGTTAGAAGCAACTTTTGGAGGAGGCTGGAACAGTTATTCGGGCGATCATTTCGGATACATTGTATGGGCACAGTATGCCGGCAGCAGTTTTGTTGATAAACCCTGGTATGAAAATACCGGCGACAAAACGGACTATAATATTTTCGGGAAAGCAAATTATCATATTAATGATGTAATTTCGATATATGCCGACCTCCAGTATCGTGGAATTACTTATGATATGAAAGGTATTGATGATGATCTTCGCGACCTGACGCAATCGCATACTTTCAGCTTTTTCAATCCGAAGGCAGGATTATATTTTGAGCTTAACAAACAAAACGGCTTTTATATTTCGACTGCCGTAGCAAACAGGGAACCAAGCCGTTCGGTTTACAAAGATGCAGACCCGGGTCAAATTGTCAAACCTGAAAAACTTATTGATTATGAGTTGGGATATAACTTTAAATCCAAATTTGTCGCACTCGAAACAAACCTCTATTTTATGGATTATAAAGACCAGCTTGTTCTGACCGGACAGATAAATAATGTGGGAACGCCAATAAAAGTTAATGTTCCGCACAGTTATCGTACCGGTATTGAAATAACGGCAGGATTTAAGATTTCAAAAAGCCTGAAATGGGATATAAATGCAACAATAAGCAGAAACAAAATCAAAGATTTTACGGAATATGTTGACAACTGGAACTATTGGGACGACCCGGCAAATCAACCTTTTCAGTTTGTTAATAACATTGGTGAAACCGATATCTCCTTTTCACCTAATTATATATCGGGAAGCAATTTGGAATGGAAAGCCTTTGAGGGTTTCAGTGTAAATTTGATTTCGCAATATGTCGGCAGACAGTACATTGACAACACATCAAATACCGAACGCAGCCTTGACCCCTATTTTGTGAATAATCTGCGCCTCAGTTATTCAATAAAAACGAAATTCATAAAACAGATTGACTTTTCATTGAATTTGAATAATTTCCTGAATGAGGAATATGAGACCAACGCCTGGGTTTACAGATATGTTTATGACGGAAAAGAAGGAGAGATGAACGGATATTTCCCGCAGGCTGAGTTTAATGTTATGGGCGGAGTCTGTCTTAAGTTTTAACCCGGCTTATGCACTGTTTTTAAATATGCTATTGCATAATTCGGATTTAACGGGCGTACGACAAACTACATAAAATTCAAATTTTTCTCTTTTCCTGTAGCCCCTATCCCTAAAGGGAGCAGAAAAAAGAAAAATTTGAAAATCCCATTTAGGGTACTCAGGGGTAAAAAAGTACAATTTGTCGTACACCCAATTGACTTTCGCATAATATTTCCCTATCTTTGTGGTTTTTTAAAGCAATTATTAACCTTTTAATATCAAAGTTATGGAAATAAAGCAATTCAGAAAAAAGTACGACCTTGAACTTATTTCGGCATCAAATGCAGAAATAATTCTGGGACGGATGGTCTTTCATTCACTTTTCGGGAGGCCGAAATTTCAGCATGCGGGAATGCCACATCATATTTTCAATGCTTTTCTTGATGCAAAACTTTTGTCAAAGGAAGACTGGGAGGCTCTTTATGAAGATATCAGAAGCACTCCGCTTATTGAAGCGCAGTTTGCCGAAAGCACCGTCAATGTTGAGACCAATATGGTTACCGACCTCGAGTACCCTGAAATCGGCAAACTTGAAAACAGTTTTGAATTGAGTAAAATACGTAAATTTACCTTCGGCGACCTTCAGGCAAGAGTGATGTCGAATCTGATGAGAGTTAGAATTGACGATTATCTTGAACTCCTGAAAAGAAATCACTGGGAAGATTACGACGGCAGAATCAGAAAGGTCTTTATGATAACGGAGCTATACTACGGCAGTATAAAAATTGTGATTGAAAGAGAGTTTAAGGAAAATTTTGAAGCAGGACTGAAAGATACAAATCTGAAAGTAAAAAATGAGATATCTTCGGGTAAATCCGTCGAATACACCTTCGATCATCAGGATGTGCCTTTTGCAATGCGGATTGAAAAGGTCAGGACTTTTAACGGGTAAATTGATTAAGGAAGTATTTAACCCGGATTGCACTAAATCGTGGTTATCCCGCCTAATCCATTTGCTCGTGAAACTCATAGTACATAAGAC
>CAYOZZ010000223.1:0-2898 GCA_964408535.1 uncultured Bacteroidales bacterium
CGGAAAAGAATTTATCACCTCAAATTCATTCAAACCGACATCATACTTAAAAATTTCACCGTTTTCATTGGGGCCACCCTCATAAGTGGCACCCACAAGAACCTGGGAATATGAACCGGATGAGAAAAATACCCAAACAAAAATAAATAATAATGCTTTCATAGCCGATTGATTTTACGGTTTACATAAATAGATAATTAACAGGTTTACAATTATAACCAATAAACAATTGTAATTATTGCATTGCAAATATAAACATCTGTTTACCTATTTCAAAATAAAATCAGTTAACGGCGGGATAAAATCAGTTAACGGTTTTTTTTGATTATTTTTCCCTCAACAACCCTTCGGTCAGCCAGTTTGCAACGGCCTGACGATTGTCTTCAATAACAAACCTTTTCTGGTCGCGACTGTTACGGATATTGCCGAGTTCTATAAATACTGCAGGTGGTTTGGTTTTCCTTAACAAATGAAGATTACGCGCTTTAACTGTTCCGTAGTACCCTCTTCCGCTTTGGTGTTTACTGTATTTCTCCTTAACGGTATTCATAAGGAGGGTGGCGAGATTTTTTCCTGTCTTACTTCTGCCGTTATAATAAAAAAACATATCAACCCTCTGTCCTGTTCCACGCGAATCAACGTGAAGAATAACTACCCTCTGTTTTCTGACACCCGATTTCTTATGCTTTGCATAAAGCTTGTTTATTGCGTTAACACGCTGGTTCAGCCTTTTAATCTGGTTTAAAGGTATTTTTTGGTTTTTATAACAAACCTCATCTTTATCAGGCTTCAGGATTTTCCCGTCACGGATACCATCATCCGGGTCACGAATTATCATATAAACCGTGGCACTATGTTCGAGCAGGTCTTTGGCAAGCCGCAATGCAATATCGTAAGCATATTCATCTTCGGTTATTGTCTTTCCATTGTATTTACCCATTGCACCCGGGTCGGGGCCGCCATGTCCCGAAACGATATAATATACACATCCTTTCAGTTTTTTATCCTTTATCTCAACTTCCTCATTCTCCTTTCCGAAAATCGGATATTTTTTATTCGAGGGAATAGTTGTAACCTGACCTTTACCTTTACAATTTATGTATTCCCAGGGAACCCACAAAACATTATCATCCCGGTAATCTTTTTTTCTTAAACCGTCGCTCCGGGCTTTTTCATTGTATGCCTGAATTCTTTTTGCAAGATCAAGATCATAATTGCCAATGGTTGACCTGATACTCTTCCCGTTGTATTTGTAAACCGTTATAGGCAATTTATAATCTTTCCCTTTCAGCAGACTGAGATTTTTCAGACCGTTTATTTCCTTGAATTTATTAATGTTGCAGCTTATCGTACTAAGATTATATCTCCTGAGTAATGCGTAGGCTCCTTCACCGCTTTGCGGTGTTACTTTCAAATATTTTTCATTACCTCCTAAAACAGCAGATACTAAAAATAAAAAACCGGCTAATATACTTATTGGTAGTTTCATATTATCCTGATTCGCGGTTATTTATTATTTTTATTCAATATCAAATCACTATATGAGACTGAAATAAGGTCCTTGTCGGAAATCCCGAAAAGGTATAAATAGTTTTCACACTGTTTAAGCAACTTTGCCTCGCCGATATCCCCATTTTCATCTATCGCCTCAATCTCAACAAAACTCCCGAGTTGTTCAACAGTATCAATATGGAATTTCACATTACCGATGAAATAAATTTCCCTGATTTTATCAACCACCGCCAATATACCCAACGATTCTTCCAGCAGACTTTTCAAACCTGAATCCGGTTTTGATTTATACAGTTTCACGTCGGACTTTTTCGGGCCCGGTTTATTCTCACGTTTATAATAAATCAAAGCATTCTCTATTTCACCCTCCCTGAGTTTCAGCCTGCCGTTCACAACATTAAAATATGTATCGGTCTGATGGTCGGTACCCACAAAACGTGCACCCCCTTCCTTTAACACACTTCTAACTTTATCAGGTTCAGCCAATCCGGCCTTTATTTCAACATTAACAATTGACATACAAAAATCTTTGGGTCAAAAGTAACTCTATTAACAGTTGGTTTTAGTATGTAACCGGTAAAAATATCAAACGGGTTATTAACAAAACAAACAATCAAAAATATTGTAATGAAGGGTCAGGAAATACCCATCTTTTTATAATAAGCTATTGAGCGGTTTCCTCCTTATTCTCTTTAAAAACATTAAAACCAAGAGTAAGCTGGAAAGCGGAATTTGAATATGTTCCGGGAATATCGCCGAGATAACTCTTTTGACTCTTAAACCCGAACGGTATTCCCATATTGTATCGTAAAGCGATATCCAGCAAACCGGAAATATAATACCGGACACCAACATCTATTCCAAGGTCAAAACTTTTCACCAAATTACTTGCTGAAACCAGCAGTCCGAACTCAGGGCCGAACTCAAGGTCTAACTTGTGTGTGGGACTGTAAAAAAACATCACCGGCAAACTCAGATAATTGAGACTGACATTTTTTGTTTCACCTTCCGTTTCTTTCTTATATCCTTTATTTGAAAACATTATATCAACCTGCATTCCCAGATTGCCGGAAAAGGGAACATTTACAAAACATCCTGCATTATACCCCGCTTTTGCATTAAAGGCGGAATTGTCAAGAGTGTCAAGGGTTGAAGTAACCATAAAGCCGGAATAGTTCAAGCCGCCTTTGAACCCTCCTCTCATCTGGGCAAAAGAATATACCGACACTCCGAGCATCAGTATAAAAAAGGCAAAATATCTCTTCATCAAATATTCTACTTTTCGTCTTTGTCCTTACATCCGATAAATACAAGCATTCCGAATATACCAAACATTATGAAAGGAATGGCAAACAGGAACCAGTACCTGTAATATTTTACAAACCA
>CAYOZZ010000224.1:0-6162 GCA_964408535.1 uncultured Bacteroidales bacterium
GGAAGTGGAGGGAAAACTAAGACTGTTGTAAGTTATCTCAAATAGACCGTCTGTCATATTCAAAGTGCCTCTCAGATACTGCCAGGCTTTTGAGTAATACGGTTTATCCGTAATAAGGCTGCCGCCTGATATAGTAAGAACAGATGAAGAAGCTGTTTGGAAATCACCATGCAGCAGAACAATCCCATCAACACCAACATCCAAAAGCCCATGAAGAGTAAAATCCGTGTCAATTTCAAGGGAACCTGTACCTTTGCCTTCATCCCCTTTTGGACTGGTATCATAGATGTAAATTCCACTTGTGGCATCATCGGTAAATGTTCCATGAACAATCATGTCACCATTTTGTGTTTCGAATCCACAATTGGGATGTAAAGTAAAATCACCATTTAGAATAATCGGTTCGAAAGAGTCATTTGCAATAAACATCTTAGTACCTGGGTTTTTCATAACTTCCATATTCCCAAAAACGGTTGTTGGTTCTTTATTGTCAAGGCCAACAGCATTATCGCCCTTAAAAATTATTGTGTTATCCGTTGTAGCAGTAAACGAACATCCTGCCTCGGTATCTATTCCGCCATACATATTTATTGTGCCTGCCGTAAAATCACCCGTGGAACCTGAATAAAATGTCATTCGATCAGAATGAGTTTGCCCCATCGTTAACACATTCATCACATTGTTCATATGAAAAGCACTATATACATCAATATTATAGGCTACATCCAACTCCTTACTGCTCATGCTAAACCCACCCGAAGAAATTACAAAGTCATTTGTAATGGTAAAATCACTTATAAGAAGTGCCATATTGCTTTTTCCTTCGCCAATGGTTTCGTCTGTCCTCCCATCGGGGGCAATAACTCCCGGAGTAAGCTGTGACGGGCTTTTTGCATTTTTATTAATAATTACATTGTATAATGTACATCCATTGGATTGAAAAAGGTTGACATCATTGGTTCCATAAAATTCAAATGTTCCAGCCGTAGGAGTAAAATCCGCCCTTTCTCCCCAAAAACCGCCTGCTGTTCTTATTGTACCGCCTGTTATGTCGGATGTTAGAGAATATGAGTTGTTTGCGATAGTTATGCCACATTCGGTAAAATCAAGCACACCACCACTCATTTCTATGACGGCATCGTGGCTGTAAGGCCACCAGCTAAGCGAACCTGCAACGGTCATTGTTCCGTCTGCAATATGTATTTCACCGTTCAGGTCAACATAATGACCGGTATTGTTAATATTTATTTCCCCACCTAAGCTTGTAAGCTCATAACTGCCGAGAATGGCATCTTCATAAAGGCTGTTAATATTCAATGTGGCACCTGCAACCACAATACTGCCACCTTGTTTCAATACCCCGACATCTATCGTCGGATTTGAACCGAAACCGCAGGAAAATTTGGAAATGTCCAAATTAATATCAAGTACTCCGGAAATATACATATCATCATAAGCCCAGCATTCCCCTTTGATTGTCAGATTTTGAATGCTTGCATAATCATTAAAATGCAGAAAGTATAAATGATCATTTTGGACAATGTCATTAAATTGGGTTGCACCATTGACGTTTTGGATTTTGGTGTCGGCTGTAAATATTACGGTTTCATTTCCCGGAAACAATCCGCCGGTACCGACATTATTTGTCCAGTCTCCTTTCAGATAGATGTCGAATGAATTGGCTTTCAGTACACCGCTGTTTATGGTAAGGTCGCCGTTGATATACAACTCGTTACTATAAGTATTGTCCAATTCGAGTGTGCCTGATGTCATATTAAGCGTAAGGTTGTTAAAGTAATCTCCCGTATTCGGTTTTAAAGGAACAGCCGAAGGGTTTCCATTGAACACAAAAGTTCCGATAAAATAAAAATGTCCTCCCATATTATTGAAGAAACCATCGAGGATAATTGAATGATAGGAAAACATTCCGAAAGTACAATTCAAGTAGTTGTAAATATTTCCGGCAACGTGCAGGTCCTCGGTTGATAAACTGCTCATTGCCACTGTTGAAGAAGTTTTGTGGTTGCGAATATGGTTAAAATAACAGTTGCTTTCATAACTTCTGATATAGGAAACCGAAGAACCGTTGAAATCCACGTATCCGCTTGTTAGCTGAACATTTGCCCCGGATTTGAAATCCCAGTCACCTTGTATATTAATTGTTGATGATCCGGTCATACTCGCACTTGACCCCGATTCCCAGGAGATATCACCCGATATATTCAATTGAGATGTAGTATGGGTTAAAATAACCGAACCGTAAATCGTGGCATTTCCCATAACATCCAGAGCTTGATCATTGATAGTGACAGCTGCTCCCGAATTGATAGTGAGGTTATCACATGTTTTGTCGCTGTAATCAACAATACAAGGCATATTGACATTCGGTATAACCACATCTTCCGATGAAGTAGGTGCATGACCGAGCGACCAGTTGCCGGGATTTCCCCAATAGTTGTTTGCTGCACCTGTCCAGGTATTTGTTGCTGAAGGTGCTTTGGCATTTGCCGAGGTTTTTTCGTTAAGATCCTGTAAAATTTCCGGTTTTTGTGTATCCTGCGCATAAACTATTAACGACATTAAGGATAAAACCAGAATGAACATGAAGGTATTAGCTTTTTTCATAATATTGAATTTAATTGTTTTGTTGGTAAAAGTCGTATAATCAGTGATAATTTGAAAACGGAAAATAGAATTTGGTGTGTTTGAGATAGAATTCAGTGTTTATAAAATAGTATCCGGCTTATCTATTTAAATATTTTATTATCTTTGTTAACTAAAATCCATACTATGAGTCGAGTAAAATTATTATTGTCTGTTTTATTGTGGATTTCATTGTTATCAAAGGCTCAGGATACGGAACGTGACAGCCTGTTTCAGGTATTGAAATCCGTAACTGAACAGGAGAAAGCGCATATTTATAACCGTCTTGCCAGGATTGATTCAAAAAACAAACCTGAAAACAAGGTTGATTACGGAGAAAAAGCACTAAAAATAGCGAGAGCGTATAACCAAAAAAAAGAGGAGGTTGTGGCACTGGTTAATATTGCAACGGGATATGCTTATCTCGGTGATAATAATAAAGCTCTTGAATATGATACAAAGGCAAAAGATATTGCCGAAGAATTAAAAGACGATAACCTTTTGGCAAACGTCTATATTAATCTGGGATATGATTATTATTTTCTTGGTGATTTTAATAAGGCTCTTGAGTTTAACCTGAAGTCGCTCAAAGTAAAAAACAGAATGTTGGAGACGGGAGAACTAAAATCCGACAGGTTATTGGCTACTTCTTATAATAATATAGGTTCGTTGTACAATGTTTTAGGGCAGTGCGAAAAAGCTGTCGAGTATCATAATAAATCTCTTGAAATAAGAAAAAAATATTCCGATTCAACCGGTATAGGAAGGTCGCTTCATAATCTCGGTGCTGTTTATGAGAGGTTGGATGAAAACGAAAAGGCAAAAGAGTATTACCTCAAAGCGCTAAATATCAGAAAAGTACTGGGAAATAAGCAACATATTGCAGAGTCCTTGAATAATCTTGGCAATGTTTACAAAAACCTGAATGAGAATGATATGGCGTTAAAGTGTTATATTCAGGCACTTGAGGTTTTTGACGATATAAAGGATGAGGGCCGTATAGCAATTACTACTAATAATATTGCAGGACTTTATATAAAGGAAAAGGAGCCGGATAAAGCTTACCCTTTTATAATGAAAGGTATAAAGATGGCTGAAAAATCGGGGCAGAAAAAAACTCTGGAGGAGGTATATGAAAATCTTGTAGGATATTATGTGCTGAAAAACGATTATAAAAATGCTTATTCCATTCAAAAGAAAATGTTTGCAATAAAGGACTCTATTTTTAGCAATGATTTGGTGGATAAGGTGTCGGAGATGCAGGTTAAATATGAAACGGAGAGGAAAGAAAAGGAGATCGAGATACTGGCAAGAGATAAAGAAATACAATCGTTGAAAATCAGGAAACAATCAATACAACTTTATTTTCTTATTGCATTTATTTTACTTTCGGCAGTTATTTCATTGTTGGTTTTCAGTAGATTCAGACTAAAGCAGAAACACGTTCGTATTGAACTTGAAAAGCACAACCTCGAAACGGAACAACGCTTGCTGCGTTCGCAAATGAATCCGCATTTTATTTTTAATTCGATGAACTCAATCCAGAGTTACATTTCGGGCAATGACAGTTTTACCGCTATGACATACCTGTCGAAATTCGCACATCTTATGCGAAATATTCTCGAAAACTCAAGAAAATCTTACATCGTTTTGTCGGAGGAGATAAGTACTCTTGAACTCTATATCGAACTTGAAAGAATAAGATTTAAACAAAAATTTGATTACAAAATCAATATTGAAAAGGAACTCCCTGTTGATTCGATTTATATTCCTCCGATGCTTATTCAGCCTTTTGTCGAAAATTCCATAAAACACGGCTTAAGAAATAAAAAGGGAAAAGGATTGCTTGAAATTGAGTTCAGGAAAGATGACCGGTTTATTGTATGCGTTGTTAAAGATAACGGAATCGGACGTGAAAAGGCTTTGGAGCTAATAACCGGTAAAAATAAAAATCACAAGTCGCTGGGAATGCAGGTTACACACGAAAGGCTGGATGCCATAAGTAAATTAAAGGGTAGCCGTATTAATTTCTTAATCACGGATTTAAAAAATGAAAATGGGGAAGCATCGGGAACAGAGGTGGAAATAAATATTCCTTTTGAGATGGATTAAATTTTTCTTTATTTTTGTACAAAAAACAGAATGATTAGAGCCGTAATAATTGATGACGAACAGGAGAGCAGGAATGCTATCTTAAATATCCTGGACAATTTTTGTGAAAATGTTATTGTAGCAGGGGAGGGGGATAGTGTTGCACAGGGAATTAAGGTCATTTCAAAAGAGAAGCCGGATGTTATCTTTCTTGATATACAAATGCCTGACGGAACCGGTTTCGATCTGCTTGAAAAAACAAAAGGATTAAAGTACAAGGTAATATTTGTTACTGCTTATGACAGGTTTGCACTGAAAGCAATTAAATTCAGTGCCCTGGATTATATTCTGAAACCCGTTGACCCGCAGCAACTTATTAAGTCTGTCAAAAAAATTGAAGAAACAGGTTATGATATTGATGCCGTCACGCATAAGATTCAAACCCTTCTCAGAAATAAAAACGGATTTGAACGCATTACACTTCCTACTTTTGAAGGCTACCGGTTTATCAATATCAAAGATATTATAAGATGTGAAGCTGATAACAACTACACCAACTTTTATCTTAATTCGGGTGAAAAAATCCTTGTAACCAAAACACTGAAAGAGTATGATGAAACTCTCTCGGGTCTGGATTTTGTTAGGGTACATCAGTCGCACCTTGTTAATATTAAGTTTGTTGACCGTTACATCAAAGGTGATGGTGGCACGATTGTAATGGCCGACGGGTCAGAGGTATTGGTTTCGCGCAGAAGGAAGGAAGAATTTTTAAAAAAGATGATTGTTTAGTTGTTAAAGCGGTCGTATCCTTTGTTACAAAAGTTTCGTGTAAGAGGCACCCATCTATGTTCCAAGCGTCCACGCTCTATGTTCTCACGTCCACGCTCTATGTTCCAAGCGTTCACCATTTATGCGGGCGGGGTTTTGTCTGTGTTTATGTTTATGAAACCGGTATGGTTGTTAGGTTAGGTTTGTGTTATGGGTGTATCTAACCTTAGCCATTATCCCATACCGGTTTCCTTGCCATAGCCTTCCACCTTTATTAGTGTAAATTCGTGAAATTCGTGGGTTCTCACTTTTTTGCCCCTCTTAATCTCCCCTATTGGGGAGACTAATGAAAGGATAGTCCGTTTTAGGATACTTTCTCGTTATTTCTGTCAACCTGTTTAAGGAAAAGACTGTCGCTCTTCCCTCTCCTTTCTCAACATCCGTAGTTTTAACGAAGGATTGTGAGGAGAGGGGCAGGGTGAGGTGATATTACTATTCCATTATTATCAATGAATTTAAATAAATATGAATTTTTTTATTTTATTTACCCCTCACCTTAATCCTCTCCCTTGGGGAGAGGAAAGAGCCATGAAGTGGCACCATGTGCATATCTAACCTTAGCCATTATCCCATACCGGTTTCCTTGCCATAGCCTTCCAC
>CAYOZZ010000225.1:0-5882 GCA_964408535.1 uncultured Bacteroidales bacterium
TCCGCCGCACAGTATGCATATGATTGCTTTGGGAATAAAAAAAAGGTTAAATATTCCCTGGCTGGCCGATTTTCGCGACCCGTGGACAAATATTGATTTTTACGGGGAATTGAAGCTCTTGAAAGTTGCTGATAAAAAACACCATCAGATGGAAAAAAGCGTTCTGATAAAATCAGACGCTGTATCGGTAATTAGCAGGACAATGGCTATAGATTTCAACAGGTTGGTTAATCGTCAATATGAAGTGATAACAAATGGGTTTGACGAAGATGATATAATATCTTTTCCTGAAAATGAAAAAGATGAAAAATTTTCAATTGTGCACATTGGTTCAATGAATCACGCGAGGAATCCGATTGTACTGTGGAGAGCTTTATCTGAATTGTTGAAAGAAAACGTGGAGTTGAAGAATGATATTGAGATTAAGCTTGTTGGACCTGTTGATATTTCTGTAAAAGGGTTTATTGAAAAATATAAACTGGACGATTTTGTTACATATATTGAATATCTCCCGCATAATGAATCTGTGATACTTCAGAAGAAAGCGCAGGTATTACTCCTTGTAATTAACAATACACCCAATGCTAATATGGTAGTTACAGGAAAGCTATTTGAATACATCGCTTCCGGAACTCCTATACTCTGTATTGGTCCTGAGAATGGCGATGCGGCTGAAATAATACGAAATACTGAAACCGGACTTATTTCGGGTTTTGACGATGTTGAAAAAATGAAAATTAATATATTTGAATACTATTATAAATTCAAGGATGGTTCATTAGATACAAAAAGTGCAGGTCTTATGAATTTTTCACGTAAAAATCTGACTAAAAAGATTGTCGGTTTACTTGACCGGATTGCTAAATAACTCTGTTTACAAATTTCGACGCATCATACTCTTCATTGAAGAGCTTATACAGTTCCGAAATTATTGGGAAATCACAACTTATCTTTTTCCCCTTTGATATTTCATTACAGAAAACGTTAACTGCTATTTTTCCTTCAAGAGTAACCTTATCTGATATATCTTCAACAAAGAAACCTTTACCTATTAACAGCCCGAGTGTACGGTTGCGGCTTAAGTCGTTTAGAGCAGTGAGGCAAAAATCACCAAACCCGCAATACTTAAACATTGTCTCCTCTTTGCCGCCATATTGAAGTAATATTTCCCTCATTTCGTTGAAGGCTTTTGTCAGGAACAAAAACCTAAAGTTGGGAGAGCTGTAATGAGCATCAACAATACCTGTTGCTATTGCATAAATATTTTTTAACAGGCTTAAAATCTCAACACCCTTAACATCTTTTGTGAAGTCAATATAAATATTTGTATCCTCAAATAGTTTTAAAAATAGCTCATAATGCGACTCTTCTTTCGAACCGATAGTAAATGCTGTTGGTATCCTGTTTATTAATTCCCGCGCAAATGTAGGGCCTTTAAATGCACATATAGGATTGTTTGTGACATTTTTAAGACTAGTTGTTATTATTTTCCTGTCGGGGCCAAACCCTTTGGCCATATTCAAAAGAATAGCTTCGGGATTTAATATGCCGGAAACTTTTTCGATATATCCTACAATAGCATTTGAGGGAATTGCCAGAAACACTACATCTGCCCCTTTCAGTACACTATTATCAGTAGTGGCTTTTAAATGTTTGCTTAGTTTTATATTAGGAAAGTATTTGGTGTTCCGGCGTTTATTATTGATGGTTTCAACAACATCTTCTTCAATTGAGAGAAGAATAACTTCATACGCATCCTTTCTGGCAAGTACATTACCAATGGCTGTACCAATTGATCCTGCACCAACAATTACCAGATTGCTAATTTCTTTTGTCATCAAGTTTTGCTTTAATCAATTTGATGCAAATATAAATAAAAAATGCCATAAGACAATATTCACAGACTAAATCTTAAATTTATTCATTATCTCATTGATTTTATTATTTATGTCGGAGGATATGTTGAACATATAAACAAGGGATGAATAAACAAGAATAATAACAGAACTTCTTATGAAAATGTCAACATAAATATTTGTTGACTGTGATATAAGATGAGCAGTGAACAATGAAATAATTCCAATAAAAAGAAGGATAAGATGTTTTGGTGTAAATGGTTGTAATTTGAACTTTTTATATAGAAAAATGTACTTAATTCCATTAAAAATAGCCTTGGAAACAAGTGATGCCATAGCAGCACCTACAATTCCGTATTCAGGAATAAGAAGAAGGTTGGTAGTAATAAGTAATACAACAAAAACTAATAAGAAATATGAAAGATATTTATAATACTTAGAATTAAAAATTATGTGTGATGCTACTCCAAGTGTAATATCTGTAAGGCTTGCAAGACCAATAAATAATATCACAAATTTCCCGGCTAAATATTTATCGCTTATAATCTGGAATATATTATCTATATTTCCCCAAATTCCAATAAATAACAGAACGCCGATTACACTAAGGCTAATTGAGCTTTTTTTGTAAATATCCTGGATTGTAAGTATATCATTTTTTTGCCAGGCATCTGCAATAACAACAGAACCGATTTTGCCCATTGTCCTGAGCGGAACCAATATCATTGAACCGAAGAAAAAAGTTACGGTATATACTCCGGTTTCACTAAGTCCAAGCATTCGGTTAACCATAATTATATCTATGTTCATCACAAGTACTCCTGAAAAGCTGGTAATTATTCCGAACAACCCAATGCTGATTATTCTCTTTGAAAGGTCTTTGTCAATAAAGTTAAAATCTGGTTTTAAGTGGAGTTGCCTGTCTTTTATTAAATTAATCAATAGAAATATAGATGGAGAAATTAAAGCCAGAACATATAAAACCACAAGTGTTTTAAATGTGACAATTTCAAAATAATAGAGCAGGATTGCAATTAGGATTAAAAGCCTTTGCACTAATTCCTTAAATACAATTCCTTTTACGGCATTATAAAGAACTCTGTAATATGTGTCAAAAACATTAAATAATATTGTAAAAAAGACTAATGGAATGATATAATAAAAATATGGAATGAAAAGTGCTGATTTTTCTGCAGATGATTCTATTATCTCCGTCCTAAATGAAAGATAAACAATTACAGAGACAATAAAACCCGCCATTGTTGTAATTAAAGCCAGACTTAGAAAGCCATGATGATTCTTTTCAGGATTACGAAATGTGGGGAATATCTTTACTGCAACAGTATTTACACCGAGACTTGCGAACTGAGCAATTAGTACAGAATAAGATACAAGAACCCTTAATAGGCCGATTTCATCTGTCTCAAGAATTTTCGGCATAAGTAATCCTGAGATGATAAAACCAAGAAATACTCCAATGTAAGAGTAGATTGTACCTGATATGCTTTGTTTTCTTATTATTCCCAAAACAATAATTTTAATTATTTTTTTCCAAAAGAACAAAGAGCCAATAAGGTCTCTTAGGTGAAATAGCAATATTTAGTAAATCCATACCGGCGGAAATGGGGTTGAATCTATATAAATATTCAAATTCATGCTCACATTTTGGACAGATAGTATTCCTGTTATTCTTTGGAATCCAGTAATACGGTACCCAGGCATTTGATGGTGTCAGTTTTTTCTTTAATCCAAGAATGATTTTATTATAATATCTGACTTTCATTCCATATTCAAGCGATTTTAATATTTTATAATCAGGGAATATAATATTAAAATCACTAAGTTTAAAACTTCTTAGATGATTTGGCCTGTTGTATAAATAGCCGCAGCTTGGGCATTGTATTGCTATTTTATCTGGATTCTCATTATTTGGAACTGTTATGAAGATATACTTACGACTTATCCTTTTAAATTCAGAAATTGTATTATCGAAAACAGATTTTTCAAGATGTTCAAGCAATTCACTGGAAAAAACCATGTCAAAACTTTCATCTTGAACTGGAATATTATCAGAGCTTGAGTTAATCTTTTTTGTTGTTACATAATTTAATGCATTTTTACTTCTGTCAACTCCAGTTACATTGAACTTTTTCCCCAATTCGTTTGTAATGACCCCATTCCCGCATCCCACATCAAGTATTGTTTGAACATCTTCCGGAATAAACTCAAATATTTTGATAATCTTTTCTTTTAAGTCATTAATAGTTAATTGATTCCAATCAAATTTATCATATATCTTTGAATTATCCATATATTATACCATTCTATAGATTGATAATAGCCTATTTTTATCAAACTCCCAATTATACTTATTTTTTACACTGGTTATACCATTTACTGACATTTTATTATACATTTCCTTGTCGTTCATTATTTGTTGAATTTTTGATGCTATTTCCCTAATATTATCAAATTTGTAAATTAACCCGCATTTGCTATCCTCAACAATCCTTTTTATCGGGGTACAGTCTGAGGCCAATACAGGCTTGCCTGCATACATATATTGAAATAACTTATGAGGAATTGTAGAGTCTGTGTGATCATTTTTTTCATGTGGAATAAGGCAAATATTTGAAAGCCCAATAAACTTTTGCATTTCCTCATACTGCTTCCATCCTGCAAAATCAACCATATCATTAACACCTTCTGTTAACGATAATTCTTTAAGATTATTCAAATATGATCCGTCACCCAATATAATAAGTCGTATCTTTATTGAACTGTCCTTTAAAAATTTCAGGCTTTTTATTATATATTGCAATCCTCTGTGTTTATTAATCCCCCCTGCATATGTTAGTGTAAATAAATTCTTGTCAGGCGATTCTTTAGGAATACTATAGTGTTTAATGTTTAGTGTATTTGACACAACAATTATTTTATCCGGTAAAATACCTTCACTAACAAGTCTTTTTTTAGCTTCTTCGACAACGACAATAACAGAGTCTGCATTACTGCATTGTTTTATCTCATAGTCTGTCCACTGATTATTATTTGATAAGAATTTACCAACCAATGATTTTGTGTGCTCGGCAATCCTTAAATAAGCTGGCCAGTTTTCATGTAAATCAAGGAAAAAAGGTATTCCATATTTTTTTTTTATCTCATATCCAATTTGAGCAAGAGGTAAATCATGAATATGGATTGAATTGAAATGATATTCTTTATTCAGTTTTAAAACGAATGACCTCCAAAAGTTAAAATAAAACGGATATTTTAGGCAACCAACACTTGTTTTGTGAGTTAAGCCTGAAATTTTCTTTCTGTGGATATGAACCCCGTTAATAATTTCGTAGTCTGCTTTTTTTACCATGGTGAAACAGGCAATATGTACCTCATATCCGGCATCTGATAATGCTTCTATTTCATTCTCAACTCTAATGTCGGGAGGAAATTCTCTGTCGAGAACCATTAGTACTTTCATAGACCTGAAATTCATTATCGTTTATCTTTCCTAAAAAATACAAAGTATAATAATGGTGCAAAGTTAATAAAAAGAATATAGGTTACTGTTAATTTGCATTAAACCGGGGTTTTTCCGCCTAATCCATTAATTCGTGAAACTCATAGTGCATAAGCGGATTGAAGCAATAGTATAAGTTTTTTGCAAAAAAATAAAACTTAATATTTCAGAAAGGGATAAGTCTAAATAAATCATCTCAACAAAGTCACACTCCCCCTCAAAGTGAAAGTTTTATTCGATAATAAACATTTGTATTCTACGACCCAGAAATAAGTTCCTGTCGCACAGTCGGTATTATTCTTTTTCCCGTCCCATTTGCCGTTAATGTCCGTTGTTTCCCACATCCGTTCACCCCAGCGGTTGTAAACAGCAAGCTCAAAGTCAGTAATGTCATCTGAGGCTACGGCATAAAAATAATCATTATAACTGTCCCAATTGGGTGTGAAAACAATGGGAACGAACAAATCACAGCTTACAATCTCAATATTTATGGTGTCCGAATTAAA
>CAYOZZ010000226.1:0-2745 GCA_964408535.1 uncultured Bacteroidales bacterium
TCCGAGAGGTCACCACTGTAACAGCAACTTTGTTTGCTTAACAAATCAATGACAAAAACACGTACCGGATGGCTTAAAGCTTTGGCATACCGTGCTAATTTTATCTGATCATCCGAGCAAACCTGTTCTTTTTTCATATCAAACAAACCTTATCTGAAAACAGGAACAAAGATAGGGTAAAAAAGTTTTGATTGTAAGATAAGAAATTGAAAAATATATTGTTCTTCCCGCAATCAGAAAGGTTACCGGTATTCCGCTTTTAGCATTCCTTATTCTAAAAATAAAAAGTTTTCTCAGTTAACAATAGCTCAAATAAATTTATCAGGTTGTTGTTTGTAAATTTCCGTAAGTATCTCGTACAGTTCAGGATGACGGCTTTTCATCTTGTCGGGATTATCGAAAAAGTACTCACTGACAACCGACAGGAATTCTGCATTGTTTGTCAATGCGTAAGGGTTTATATCGGAGTGGCCGGTCTTTATTTTCTGCATCTCCTTTTTTATCTCCTTTATCCACGGAAGAGCATAAGAGTGCTGAAAAAGAATTTCCGGAACTCCGTCAACAGCACCGTCGGCTTTGTCAATCAGGTGGACAAATTCGTGTATTCCCACATTATTTCGATGCCGGGTTCCGTTGAATGCAGCTTCAAGGTCAGGTTTTGATAGAATGACAGTGCCATTCATAAATCCGTTTCCTACCATTCCGAGTATATCGCGTTGTCCTTTTGTATCGGCATCTGTCCTGAATTTATCATCGAAGGAACTGGGATATAAAATCACTTCCCTGACATTCGGATAGTTATATTCAGCAAATGCAAACATCGGAATAACAGCACTTGAAGCAACAAGCAGCTTATCTGTATCATCTATATCAACATCAATACCGTGTATATTTTTTGTGGCAATAAAGTTTTTCACCCTTTTCTCAAACTCCCGCTTCCTGTCATCCGGCAACATCTTGTAATACAAAACCTTTTCGTTCAATATTTTTCTCCATTCAGGAGGAAAAGGCGAATTGAGCAACTTCTCGTCCACTTTTTTTGTGTTAAAGACATACCTGAAAATTATGTAAACCGCAACAGCTACAACAACAAAAGAAATGATAATCGTCATTTGAATATGTTATTTGAAATAAAAATGAAAAAGTTCTAAATATTGCAAATATATGATTTTTATTTATATCTCGCGTATCTGCAATTTTTAACACAGTTAAAAAAAGCTGATAAACAGAAAAACATTTAATGCCGTAACAATTACTCCGATTGAGTAAAGCAAAATTTTTGTGAAGGTTGAATTTTTATATTTACCCATAACTTTCGGCGAAGATGTAAGGTAAACCTGCAGGAAAATTGTGAACGGCAGTTGGATACTCAATATCATTTGCGAAAGAATAAGCCCCTGGAAAGGATTGGTTATCAAAAATATCAATCCGAGAGCAACAAGTAAAGATATTGCTACCCCTAACCTTGAGTGGTTATCTTTTATATCGTAGGGTTCTTTGTAAATACCGGCAAATATACTCCCCGCCGCAAGGCCGGATGTTATGGTTGACGAAATTCCTGCAAACAGAAGTGCAACGGCAAAGACAACGGCTGCATTACTTCCGAGCAGGGGTGCCAGCAGACTGTTGGCCTGTTCAAGCTCTGAAACCGGTGTGCCGGACTTGAAAAATGTTGCAGCTGCAAGAAGAATCATTGCACTGTTTATTGCCCACCCGATAAGCATGGAAAAAAGCGTATCGAGAAATTCATATTTCAGTTGCCTTTTGATAATCTTTTCATCTTTCCTGTTCCATTGCCGGCTCTGTATCACCTCCGAATGAAGAAACAGATTATGCGGCATAACAACAGCCCCGAGCACACTCATAATTACTATCATCGAACCTTTTGGAAATGAGGGTGTAACCCAGCCTGCAACAGCACTGTTCCAGTCAATATCAACAAGTGAAAGCTCATACATAAATGAAAGTCCGATGATGGATACAAAGGCAATTATCCACCGTTCAATTACAAGGTACTTGTTTGTAAAAAGCATTATCCCGACAAAAACCGTTGTGAGCACGGCTCCTGCTCTTACGGGTATTCCGAACAGCATATCAAGAGCAATGGCACCCCCGAGAATTTCGGCAAGTGAGGTTGATATGGAAGCCAGCATTGCCGATGTCAGAATAACATTTGAATAGCGTGGTTTAAGATGTATTGAGGCTGCCTCCGAAAGACAAAGTCCTGTGGCAATGCCAAGATGAGCCACATTATGCTGAAGAATGATTAACATTATGGTTGACAATGTAACCATCCAAAGCAGTGCATAACCGTAATCGGCTCCTGCCGCCAGATTGGAAGCCCAGTTTCCCGGATCAATAAAACCTACCGTTACCAATAATCCCGGACCTATGAACTTAAAAATATCCAGGGCACCGTACTTAGGTCTATAGTTTTTATTGTCAATATTTTTTATCGGGTCCTTCAGCATTTTCATTAATAACAAACAATAAGCGATTTGGTTCTTAATCTCTGTGTCATTCCGGGTTCAGGCTCCGGTCTTGTATGCCGGTGTGCGGAGTCCATCAGAATTCCGGTTTGCGGTTTCAAAGCAAACAGACTACTCTTTCCGACACAAATGGCAAACCGGATAGCCGGAATGAAAGCGCAATAAAAATAACAGAAAAATACTATAAATTCAATCTTTTTTCTGCAATTTTGTTGCAAAATTCGAAAAATGAAAAAAACATTACTAATTCTTTTCA
>CAYOZZ010000227.1:0-24677 GCA_964408535.1 uncultured Bacteroidales bacterium
AGCCGTATTGAATTTCCAGATTTCTTACAACAATATCGCCTGATGAACAAAATACCGTATCCGAGCCTGCGGGAATGGAAACATCATCATTGGCACCGGGAAGACCTGCCGGGTTCCAGTTCGCAGGGTCATTCCAGTCACCGTTACCTGCGCTGCCTGTCCAAACATACAGACTTGAAAGAGTATAATCAATTGGAAAAACCGTTGCCGAATTACTTCCATAAGCACCGACTATAAAATGATAACTGTCAATGCCTACAGACCAGCCGAAATATTCATAATCTTTCCCCTTGGAAATATCGTAAATCTTTGTTTTTTCACTCCAGTTGGAACCATCATACTGATATAGATAAGCAGCACCCGAATTTGAACCTAAAGCGTCCACATCTTTTGCTCCGACAATCAAATAATTATCAGAATAAGCTAATGACCATCCGAACCTGTCACCATCTTGTCCGTCAGAGGCAAGTAATTTCGTTTTATCAGTCCATCCTGAGGCTGATTTCTCAAAAACAAAAACTGCTCCTGAATTTGAACCGTTTGTATCGTCAGACGGAGCACCCACATAAGCCATTCCACCACCAATCGCAACTGAATAAGCATAATATCCGGCTGAAGAAGAACCGAACGGAGACAAAATATCTTCTTCTGTCCATACTCCTGCATTGTTATGAAAAACAAAAGCCTTACCATAATTTCCCCCTACAATCGCATATTCACCGTTTATACAGACCGATTCCCCAAACGCAGTGTTATAAACCGAAGGTGTAAGTTTTTGATATGACTCCCAGGTTGTTCCGTTGAAATGATAAATATATGCTGTATTAGCGTTTCCCCATCCGTAATTATCACCACAACCGACAATAAGATAATCACCGCTTACAGCCAGCCTTCCGCCAAACTTCAAGCTATTGGCTGTATCCATTGCAAAAAGTTTGGTTTGCAGGTTCCACGTACTCCCATCATTATGATACACATAGACAGCCCCGTCACCGGATGCTAAACCGTTTTCATTTGGAGCCCCTACAAAAACATATTCACCTTCAATATCAACAGCGTAACCAAAACCACCACCGGGTGATGGAACAAGCGTTTGAACAAGCGACCATGAAGAACCGTCGCTATGATAAATATGTGCCCGACCATGGTAGGAATAATCACCTCTCCTAGCTCCAACTATCAGATAATCTCCTGAAACTGCTACTGCTGACCCAAAATTATAACTATTGCTAATATGAAGCTTTTGCGGGTCATTTTTAGTTTGCCCATAAATTAATATTGATGCAAACATTGTTAAAATTAAAATTGTAAACTTTTTCATTTTGATAAATTTTTGTTAAACAATATTGAAAATTCTATATTAGTAAATACTTTTTTATCTCTTTACCTTCCATCTGTACCACAACCTTAATCCGGCTTCCCTGTTTTGCCTTAATACCGATACTTGCAAAATTTTCCCCATACAAATACCTGACAGCCATTTCACTGTTATTCTCATCATAAATTATCAACTTACCATTGATTAATTTGTCTGAGTTTATCACGATATTCGGTTTCACGTAACTTATCAATACCATATTCCGCAATTTTTCGCCAAAATTAATTTCAGACAACAGTGCTTTCCAAAATAAGTATGTAAAGTTTATGTAAAGTAGTTGTAAAAACCATGTAAAGAAAAGGTAAAGTATTGTTTTTTTATCACCTGACACTCAGTAATATATAATTTACATTAGGATATACAACATATTTATTAATAATATTTGTTATTTTTGTTTTCATAATATGATTTGCAAAACAAAGAACCGAATAATGAAAATACTCAAACTCAAATTATTGTTATTAAACCTGCTGCTTAATTCCATATTAATTATTGCGGGAAACAAAACGGACAGTCTGCAGGCTTTACTTCCGGAATCGTCCGGAACAGAAAAACTTAAGATTCTGGATATGTTGCTGGACAACACAATGTATAAAAATCTTGATACGGCTTGTTTTTATGCCAATGAGTTATTAAAGGAAGCTGAAAAACAAAACAATCCCGGCTATGCTACGCTTGCTTACAGGGGGCTTGGAATTATTCGTTTCTATAAATTCAGGTATTACGAAGCTGAAGCGGCAATTCTTAAAGCGATCGAGTTGCAAAAACAAACCGGCGACACTTCAGGATTGGCAAACTCCTATAAAATACTTACCGGCATTTACTGGGAAAGCGAACGATATTCGAAGTCAATTGATATTTCTTTCAAAGCTCTTAAACTATATGAAACTATAAATGATACAAACGGTATTATTTCATCATATAACAACATCGGGTTGTTATATTCCAATTTAAAAAACTATGACAAAGCTCTTAGATACCACAAAAAGGCTTTGTCATATCTAAAAGAAAACAACACAAACTATCCGAGAGGGAGTCTGTATAATAATACGGGGATTTCATATAAAAATTCAGGAGATTACGATAACGCTCTTAAATATTACAGAAAATCACTAAAAGAGTATAAGAAAGAGAATTCAAACAACGGAATAGCAACTGCATATTTGAATATCGGGAATATCTATGCTTTCCATAAAGTTAACACCGATTCAGCATTTATATATCTTAACAAAGCACTAAAGTTGTCAAATTCTGTTGATTATGCTTTAAAAACCGAAATATACGGAAGTCTCGGAGGATTGTATTTTAACAGGAAAGAGTACTCAAAATGTATTGAAACTTATAAGAAATCATTGGAAATTGCCGAATTAAACGGAGATAAGGATATGCAAAAAAACGCACATCATGATCTGTATAAGGTTTATAAAAAAACAAATAACCTCCGTGATGCTCTTACTCATCTCGAAAAATATGTGATGATTAAAGACTCCCTTGATATAAAAAAAGCTGATGTTACGATTGCTAATCTCGAATTGAAATTTGAGAATGAAAAAAACATTTTAAAAATCAACAAGCTCGAATCCTTACGGATGGCCGACAAAAAAATAAAAACCCTGCTTGCAACCGGAATTATACTGTTAATTATTATTTTTATTCTTTCCGTCAGAAGTTTTAACCATAAAAGAAAAAGGGGACGTCTTGAAAGAGAGTTACTTGCTTCGGAAAATGAAAATCTGGAAAAAGAGCTACACTATAAAAGCAAGCAACTGACATCACAGGCACTGATGATGATGCAGAAAAACAAACTATTGAACGAAATCCACAGAACACTCCCCTCGACAAAAGATATGCCCGAGAATCTAAAGAGTGAAATAACAAAACTAAAACGCAAATTAAAATCGAGTATTCACTCTGAGGAAGACTGGGAGCTTTTTCAGCACTATTTCGAAGATGTGAACAAATCATTTTATCCAAACCTGCTTAAAATAAACGATAAACTTACTCCGGCCGAACTAAAACTCAGCGCACTTATAAAACTCAGATTTACTATAAAAGAGACAGCATCACTGATGAATATTACACCCGACAGTGTAAAAACAACCCGTTCAGTACTCCGTAAAAAACTGGGACTTCAAAAAGGAGATAATATTTATGACTTTCTTGGTGAATTGTAGAAAGTGCGCTGATTTTTTTTGTTTTAGCAAATGAATAAAACCTATAATTCCCTGTGCCGACCGTCGCAAAAAGGTTTCCTGTTAGTATGTTTGCACATACACCAGTGAACGGTTTTCTTCTCTTGCAGGTTAATTAATATCGGTTTAAACTCCGTACCGAGATGAGAGCCGTCGCAAAAGGGCTGTGTCACGCTTTTACCACACGAGCACCAGAAATATTCACCCGGCTCCATTTCCATTTTCAATGAATGCTTGTCAACAATATGCGGCTTAGCCATATATGTATTTTTTTGTATGTTAAAAAAAGGAGAACAAAGATAAAATTATTTTGTTTGCAATATGAAATAAAAATTTTAAAATAAATGCGATATTAAACATTGATATACATTTGCAAATCCGGGAAATCAACCGGATAAACTTTGCAACAACTTTTATTTTATTACAAACATTTAGTTACCCGCACTTTATATTACAACGATTAATATTTTAACATTTTTTATCAAAATTACTTGACATGCATAGTATTTTTTATGTACTTTTGCAATGCGTGCATAATAAATATTTATTTATGAATATAGAGCAAACAGTTGATTATCACCTTCGTTCCACACTTTTTGCAATGCGCAGGATGTATAACCTTCTTGCGGCACAAAACGGAATAACACAGGGAATCGGGTATGCATTGGTAAATATCGGGAAAGATGGTGTTCCCGCCACCAAAATTGCACCTATGATGGGAATGACAAGTTCGAGTCTCAGCCGCCTTCTCAAAAACATGGAAGACGACGGGCTTATTTACCGCAAACCCGAAAAGGAAGATAAACGGGTTGTCAGGATTTTTCTGACACAAGAAGGTCTGGAACTTAAAAAGAAAATTAAGGATGTGGTTATAAATTTCAACAAAAAGCTCTTTAAAAAAATAAGTAAAGAAGATTTTGAGGCTTTTGTAAAAATAAACGACCTCATAAAAGAACAGGTTAAGGAGGATGTGGCGGAATTTCAGGAGAAAAACGGGACATTGTAGTTGTCAGACTTATGGAATGAACTTCTTAAAGGCTTGAAATTGTAAAACCGGTGCATTCGTGCAATTTGGGGATAGCAAACAAAAAACATACATATATAATAATACTAACAAAATAATAAATAACTTATGATTCGAAGAATAAAAAAAGTAGCTGTTCTCGGTTCCGGGGTAATGGGTTCCGGAATCGCCTGCCATTTTGCAAACATCGGAGCAGAAGTCTTGTTGATAGACATCGTGCCCCGTGAGCTTAATGACAAGGAAAAGGCTGCCGGGTTAACATTGGAAGACAAGGCAGTAAGAAACCGTATCGTAAACGATTCGCTTAAAGCAGCACTGAAATCAAAACCGTCACCCATCTACAAACAATCATTTGCCAACCGGATAACTACGGGCAACTTTGATGATGACCTTCCGAAGATTAAGGATTGCGACTGGGTAATTGAGGTTGTCATCGAACGGCTCGACATCAAGAATTCTGTTTTTGAGAAAGTTGAAAAATACAGAACTCCGGGCACACTGGTGACATCCAACACTTCAGGTATCTCAATAGAAGCGATGACGGAAGGCAGAAGCGAAGATTTCCAAAAGCATTTTTGCGGAACTCACTTCTTTAACCCGCCACGATATCTGCAACTGTTTGAGATAATCCCTTCGAGCAAGACCGATCCGGAAGTGCTGAATTTCCTTTCGGAATATGCAGCAAAATTTCTTGGTAAAACTCCGGTTCTTGCCAAAAACACTCCGGCATTCATTGCCAACAGAGTCGGTACCTTTTCAATTATGGAGTTGTTCAACAACCTGAAAAATCTTGACTTCACAATCCCTGAAATTGACAAACTGACCGGACCGATAATCGGCAGGGCTAAATCGGCTACTTTCCGTACGGCCGATGTTGTAGGACTGGATACTCTCGTTCACGTTGCAAAAAACATTCAGGAAACAACCGACGACGAAGCCAACGAGATTTTCAAAATACCTGATTATCTTGAAAAAATGCTCGAAAATAAATGGCTCGGCTCCAAAACAAAGCAGGGATTTTACAAAAAAGTTGTCGAAAACGGCAAAAAGATTTTCCTTTCGCTTGATATAAAAACAATGGAGTATATTGAAGCTCCAAAACCGAGATTCTCGGTATTTGAGAAAACCAAAGGTATTGACGACCTGCGTAAGGTAATGCCGATTCTGTTTAACGATAAAACCAAAGTGGGTGATTTTTACCGCAGTTCGTTCTATAAGTTGTTCCGGTTCGTTTCAAACAGAATCCCTGAAATAAGTGACGAAATTTACAAAGTTGACGATGCACTGAATGCCGGTTTCGGATGGAAACTCGGCCCGTTCCAGACCTGGGATGCAGTTGGCGTTCCCGGTACCGTTAAAGCAATGGAAGAGGCAGGATTAAAACCGGCACAGTGGGTTTATGATATGCTTGATGCCGGAGTTACTTCCTTCTACAAGATCGAGAACGGATTAAAGTATTTCTATGACATTCCGTCAAAAGCCTACAAAGTAATTCCGGGGCAGGAAGATAGGCTGTCACTCGAAGTTCTCAGGAGCACAAATGTAATCTGGGAAAATACCGATGTTACTATTTTTGATCTCGGAGACGGTATTCTGAATGTTGAATTCCATACGAAGATGAACACTATCGGGCAGGGAGTTCTTGAGGGGTTGAACAAGGCAATTGATATGGCTGAAGCCGATTATGCAGGTCTTGTTATCTCAAATGAGGGAGATCATTTTTCGGCAGGAGCCAATGTCGGAATGATTTATATGCTCGCTGTCGAACAGGAATGGGAAGACCTTGATCTTGCAGTACAATGGTTCCAGAAAACGACAATGCGTCTCAGATACTCATCAATTCCCGTCATAACGGCACCTCACGGGATGACACTCGGAGGCGGTTGTGAAATCTGTATGCACAGCGACAAGGTTATAGCTCACGCAGAGACCTATATGGGACTTGTTGAATTCGGTGTCGGGCTTATCCCGGGTGGTGGAGGAACCAAGGAGTTTGCTCTGCGGCTTTCGGATGAGCTGAAAGAAGGTGATATTCGCACAAATGCCTTCCTTAACCGCTATCTCAGTATCGGACAGGCAAAAGTCTCAACTTCCGCTTACGAAGCCTTCGATCTCGGATATATGCGTCCGGGTCAGGACGAGGTTATTGTGAGCCGTGCCCACCATCTTGCCTATGCAAAAAAGGCAGCTCTGAATCTTGCTGAAAAGGGTTACACAAAACCTGTTACACGTAAGGACATTAAAGTCCTCGGCAGAGAGGCACTCGGAATGGTTTACGTTGGAGCTGACGGCTTTACGACAGGAAACTATATGTCGGAACACGACAAGCTCATTGCCGAAAAACTCGGGTGGGTTATGGCCGGAGGTGAAATATCTCAGGCACTGACCGAAGTTTCGGAGCAATATCTGCTGAATCTTGAGAGAAAAGCCTTTATGGAGCTTTGTATGCAGCGTAAAACACTCGAAAGAATACAAAGCCTTATCACTAAAGGTAAAATCCTCCGTAACTAAAAAGAGATAAAATTAATTAGTTAAACTGTAAAAAATATAGATTATGAATGCATATATAGTAGGTGGTTATCGTTCGGCAATCGGAAAAGCTCCGCGGGGCAGCCTGCGCTTCACCCGCCCGGATGATATTTCGGTAGCGATAATCAGACATTTGTTAAACGATTTCCCTCAGATTGAAAAGTCGGAAATTGACGATATTATTGTGGGAAACGCCTTTCCCGAAGCAGAGACAGGTATGAATATGGGTAGATTTCTGTCTCTTATGGCTATGGATACCGTTGATGTTCCGGGCTCCACAATAAACAGGTTTTGTGCTTCCGGCATAGAATCAATTGCCATTGCTTCCGCAAAAATTTCGGCGGGAATAGCTGATATGATAGTTGCCGGAGGTGCGGAAACAATGTCAATGATAAATATGGGAGGATGGAGATTAGTGCCTAATCCCGATGTTGCGAAAAGCAATCCGAAATGGTATCTCAGTATGGGGCTTACTTCAGAAATGGTTGCAAGAGAATATGACGTTTCAAGAGAAGCTCAGGATATCTTTGCAGCCAAATCAGTCGAAAAAGCACTGAATGCCATTGACAAAGGATATTTTAAGGAGCAAATAGTTCCAATAACCGTGAAAGAAAACTATTTTAAGGATGATAAAATGCTGACCCGTGAAAGAGTTTTCGATACTGATGAAGGACCGCGAAGGGGAACTACTGTCGAAGGTCTGGCAAAACTGAAACCTGCCTTTGCGCAGGACGGAAGGTCAACTGCAGGAAACTCTTCTCAAATGTCGGACGGAGCGGCTTTCGTTTTGATTGTCTCGGAAAAGGCACTCAAACGGTATAATCTCACTCCGATAGCACGTCTCGTTGATTACCAGGTTGCAGGCGTCGAGCCTTATAAAATGGGTATAGGTCCTATGGCGGCAATACCGAAGGTGCTTAAACACTCAGGTATGAATCTCGCTGATATTGACCTGATTGAACTGAATGAAGCTTTTGCTTCACAATCAATCGTTGTAATTGAAAAAGCGGGACTGAATCCGGATATCGTAAACGTCAACGGAGGAGCAATCGCTCTCGGACACCCGCTCGGTGCAACAGGAGCCAAACTGACCGTACAAATACTTAACGAGCTGAAACGCAGAAATAAAAAGTACGGAATGGTAACAATGTGTATCGGGACAGGACAAGGTGCCGCAGGAATTTTTGAGATGTTATGATGAACAAAGTAAAAATTAATAAAAACAAATATTATGTCAGATAAAAAAGCAATAAAAGGTGGTGAATTCCTCATCCGGGAAACGGAAGCAGCGGATATTTTTATCCCTGAGGAATTTAATGAAGAGCAACGTATGATGGCTCAAACCTGTAAGGATTTTAACGACACACAGGTTCTTCCGAATATTGATGCTCTTGACGAGCACGACAGGGACCTGTCAATAAAACTTCTGAAAGATGCCGGCGAACTGGGGCTACTCGGAATATCGGTTCCTGAAGAGTACGGCGGTTTCGGACAAAACTTCGTAACTTCGATGTTAACAACAGAGGAGATGGGTAAAGGATACAGCTTCGCAGTTACTTTCTCAGCCCACACGGGTATCGGAACACTTCCGATCCTCTATTTCGGGACTGAAGAACAAAAACAAAAGTACCTTCCTAAACTTGCCTCTGGTGAATACATCGGAGCTTATGCTCTTACGGAGGCAAATGCAGGTTCCGACCCGAATTCGGGTGCAACAAAAGCAACACTTTCCGATGACGGAAAGCATTATATTCTTGACGGAGTAAAAATCTGGATAACGAACGGCGGTATTGCCGATTTATTCATCGTTTATGCGAAAATTGACGATGATAAAAATCTTAGTGCATTCATTGTCGAGCGAGGAACTCCGGGATTTACCGTCGGGCAGGAAGAGGAAAAAATGGGTATCAAAGGCGCTTCTACAACTCAAATTTACTTCGAGAATGCGAAAATTCCCGCTGAGAATCTTCTGGGTCCAAGAAACGGTGGTTTCAAAATAGCTCTTTACATTTTAAATCTCGGAAGAATAAAACTTTCGGGTGCGACAATCGGAGCAAGTAAGGCGACAATTAACAATATGGTTCAGTATGCAAACGAAAGAAAGCAGTTCGGTAAATTTATTTCAAGCTTCGGGGCAATACAGCATAAAATTGCCGAGTCGGTCATCAGGACATTCGCAAATGAATCGCTGACATACCGTGCCAGCCAGAATATTGACGACGCTATTGAATCATTGATTGCCGAAGGAATGGATAAAGGAAAAGCAAGTATCGAAGGTATCAGGCAGTTTGCAATTGAGGCTTCAATAGCTAAAATTTTCGGCTCCGAATCTTTGGACTATGTTGTGGATGAAGGTGTTCAGATTTACGGAGGAATGGGCTATTCGGCCGAGATGCCGGTTGAACGTGCTTATCGCGATTCGAGGATAAACAGGATTTTTGAAGGTACTAACGAAATTAACAGGATGCTGATTGTGGGAGAACTGTTAAAAAGAGGAATGAAGGGTGAACTCGACCTTCTGACACCCGCCAAGGCGGTTGCCGGAGAGCTGATGCAGATACCGGATTTCGGAAACCCAACAACGGATTATTTTGAAGAAAAGAAAAAGTATATCAAAAACTTCAAAAAATCCATTCTGATGGTTGCCGGTGCCGCCCTGCAAAAATTCACAACTACATTACAGGACGAGCAGGAGGTTTTGATGAACCTCTCCGATATGCTGATTAACACTTATGCAGCCGAATCAACAATGCTTAGAGTTGAAAAACTCAGCTCAATGTACGACGAAAGCAAACTTGAACTTTATAAAGATATTCTTGATGTGTTTATGTTCGATGTTGCTTATAAACTGAACAAAACAGGCATTGATACCGTGAACTATTTTGCAGAAGGTGACGAGAAACAGGGAATGCTGATGGGAATGAAACGTTTCACTAAAGTAACTCCGGTTAATGTTGTATCGGCACGGAAAAGGATTGCTGCAAAGGTTATTGAGGAAAACAGTTACAAAATTTAGTATTCCTATTAAAATGGAGTTTTAAATATAACCGTTAAGGAGTTAAGGTTAAGTTAATCTTAATGCCTTAATGGTTATTCACAACTGTTGTTTACTCATTAAGTTCAGGCTACAAAGTTTAAAAGCAAAATATGAACAAAATAGAAAAAATGGCCTCAAGCCCGTTAAAAATGAAGCTGTTTTTATTAAGACAACTTCCGATGGCTTTTCTTGCCGGATTAAAGATTGTTGAGTTTAACAAAAACAGTGTTAAGGTTTCGGTTCCATTTAAGTTCCTGAACAAGAACCCGTTCAGGTCTGTCTATTTTGCCGTATTGAGTATGGCTGCCGAATTATCATCGGGAGTAATTGCCCTTGCGGCTGTGTCTGATTCGTCCGTACCGGTTTCAATGCTTGTTTTGAAAATGAGGGCTGAGTTTCTCAAAAAGGCAAAGTCAAAAATTGTTTTCACCTGTAATGACGGAGAAAAAATCAGGGAAACGGTTAAGAAAAGTGTTGAAACGGGAGAAGGTCAAACTATTGAGGTGCACTCATCAGGCTCTGACACTTCAGGGGATATTGTGGCTGAATTTATCTTTGAATGGACTTTTAAACCTAAAGTGAAAAAGCAGGTGCCGGAGTAGAAACCGGAGCATATTAATATGCAAGAGCATAATCGAAAAAGTGTTAACAAAGGATACAAAATCCGGAAGGGTTAAAAGCTAAATTGCATTAAACGGTATTATTCCAACTAATCCATTAGTTAGGTAAACTCTTGATGCATAAGGCGGATTAAAATAATTTTGACAGTATTCACATTTTTTTATTATCTTTATACCGGTTTTTCCGGGACGGAAATCACTAATAAAGAAATAATTTAATCTCAAAGATATGGAAATACGCAGAACATTTGATATTGTTGACAACCTTGTAGAGAATCTTCAGCGCGATGATGCTCTTGCGGTAAAGCGAAACGGCAAGTGGGAAAAATTCAACACACAACAGTACAAGGAGTTCGTGGATAACTTCAGCTATGGATTACTGGCACTTGGATTTAAAAAAGGTGATAAGATTGTTACCATATCAAACAATCGTCCCGAATGGAATTTCATTGACCATGGGATGACACAGATAGGTGCTGTTCATGTTCCGGTATATGCTAATCTTGGTCATGCTGAGTATGAACACGTCTTAAACCACTCCGATGCACGGATAATTATTGTATCGGGAGAAGAGTTCTATGCCAAAATAAAAGACCGCTTAAAAGCTGCCCCGAATATAGAAAAAGTTTACTCGTTTGATGATGTGAACGGTGTTGCAAGCTGGATGGAAATCATTGAGCTTGGAAAGGAAAATGCGGAAAAGTTTAAAGATGAGCTGCAAAAAATCAAAGAGAGCATAGACCCTGAAGAATTGATGTCAATCATTTATACATCTGGAACCACCGGGCTTTCAAAAGGTGTAATGTTAAGCCATAAAAATTTCATTTCGAACGTAAAAGGCAGTCTTGACATATTAACGGTTAAAAAGGATGGTATCTTTCTGAGTTTCCTTCCACTCTGCCATGTGTTTGAAAGAATGGTCAACTATATGGTTCAGGTCAGGGGTTGTGGTGTTTATTATGCCGAAAGTGTGGAAACGATAGGCGAAAATCTCCGTGAGGTTAAGCCCAATGGATTTGCAACCGTACCAAGGGTTCTTGAAAAACTGTATGACAAACTTTTATTAAAAGGTAAGGAGCTGAAAGGTTTAAAAAAGAACATCTTCTTCTGGGCTGTCAACCTCGGGCTAAAGTATGAACTGAACAAAGCAAACGGTTGGTTTTATGAATTTCAGCGTAAAATAGCCGATAAACTTGTATATAAAAAATGGCGCGAAGCTCTCGGAAACAATCTTGAAAATGTTGTTTCCGGTGGAGCTGCACTTCAGGAAAGACTGGCACGTGTTTTCAATTGTGCAGGCATTACCATTATGGAAGGTTACGGACTAACCGAAACATCTCCGGTTATTGCAGTTAATCACGTTGATTACCCTTATATGAAATTCGGAACGGTCGGGCCGGTTATTAAAAATGTGGAAGTTAAAATTGCGGAAGACGGAGAAATACTTATGAAAGGTCCGAACCTGATGATGGGATATTATAAAGACCCTGAAAAGACAAAAGAGGTTATTGATGAGGACGGCTGGTTCCATACAGGTGATATTGGTGAGCTTCAGGAATACAATATTTTAAAAATAACCGACAGGAAGAAGGAAATTTTCAAGCTCTCAACAGGTAAATATGTTGCACCTCAGGTGGTTGAGAATAAATTTAAAGAGTCGCAGTTTATTGACCAGATTATGGTTGTCGGCGAAAACGAAAAATATGCGGCTGCTATTATTTGTCCCTCATTCCAGTTCCTGCACGGCTGGTGCTTCAAGCACAATGTAAAATATATGGACAACAAAGACCTTATTCACAAACCTAAGGTAATTGAAAGATATCAGAAAGAGGTTGACAAAATAAACAGCACTCTCGGGCGCCATATGCAGATAAAAAAATTCGAACTGACCTGCGAGGAGTGGACACCCGAAACAGGCGAGCTCTCCCCCACCCTGAAGGTTAAAAGGAAGTATTTGAAAGAAAAATACAAGGTTAAACTTGACAGGTTATACGGTTACACTGACGAACCGGGTGATGTGGGAAATCCCTCTGAATAATTACTAAAAAGTGTGAACATTCTTTACGGTAATTTGTTTTGATGGTTAATTAATGATGAAAATAGGTTTTTAATAATAACAAAAAATTAAAGCATTATGAAAATTAACAGATATGTTGATATTTCAACAATAGACAGAGAAGCAAAGAAAGATTACATTGATCGTCACTCACCATTCATTCATTGCGAAAGCAAAGCAAAAAAAGGTGAAAAATTTAAAGTTACCGTTAAACTCGGTGATGAGTATATGCACCCGGATGATTTCGACCATTATATTGAATATGTTCAGTTATGGAATGGTGAAGCTATGCTGGCAACAGCTCATTTTACACCCGGAGCACTCGGTAACCAACCGGGTCATGTAGAAGTTGACTTTCACATTGTACCTCAGCGAAATATGAAACTTACAGCTATGTCTTACTGTACAAAACATGGCTTATGGCAAAGTGATGAAGTAGTTGTTGAGGTTGAATAAGAATTACCCCAAGTCAGAATAATTAATTGCCACAGGCAAAAGGTAGCAGTACACGGTTGTGTACTGCTATTTTTTTTACCTATTTTTCCTTATTGCCCGCTTTCAAATAATCCTGTAATGCCTCAACATATTTTTCGAATGCCTTCACCCCTTTCGGAGTAATTTTACAGGTTGTCAAAGGATAATTCTTTTTAAAACTTTTATGCACATCTATATATCCCGCATCCTTCAGCTTTGTTATCTGCACGCTGATATTACCTCTTGTTGCCCCGGTTTTTTCCAACAAATATGTAAACCCGGCAGACTCAACCCCGATAAGCAGTGATATTATCTGCAAACGGAGCTGGGAATGCAGCAAAGGATCCAATTCTTTAAACATAGCTCAGTTTCTTATCGCGGTTATTTAAAATATAGCCGGGGATGAGATAAGCCACAATAACCGACAGCGCAACCGTCAGTAAAGAATAAATATCGGGGATAAACAAAGTAACAACCGCCAGTATCCAACTGAATATACCGCCGAATATCAAAGGTTTAAAACTCAATAACCCTCCTGAAACGAAAGTTCCCAGCCCGTATAAAGTAATGATAAGTGCATTGCTTGCAACCCAGCTTATGATTCCGTTTGCTGCCATAAATAATACGATAAAAATTGCAACAAGAAATCCGTACCAAAGATAAACCATAGCCGTATCAAAAAAAGTTTTGACCGTTGCCTTTTTGCCAAGTTTGTATCCTGCAATACCTGATGCAATTCCACCTCCTATCATCAGTATCGGCCAGGGAAGCCAGGACTTTTCATAGTGGATGGTAAGTAGAATGAAATTTGTTACGCTGGCTATGAGCACCAGCCAACCCCAGAGAAGATAAAAAAATCCGTTGTCTCTGATCTTTGCTTTTGAATTTTCGATCATTTCCGTAATGACCTTCAAACTGTCCTGTTCTGTGAAATCTGTTTTCATAATTTTTTGTTTTTAAATTAAATTCGGTTGCAAAGATAATTAAGTTTATTTTATAAACAAGTTTAATTTTATATTTTTTTTTAAAAAAAAAGAAGATAACATCTCTTTTTGACCAAGATACATTACAATAAAGCAATTTACATCCAATAAAGTACGTCTATGGCAGTTATCCTCAGATTGCGGGCGGGCTAAGCAGAATCCAATACAGCCTTTTAAATCTTAAACAAAACTTTCGATCTGACTCAGAGTAGATTTTTCATAAAAGTCCGGCAGCCACCGGGAAGGTTTTGCAGTAAGCAAACTGCCATTAAGGGAGCTAAAGTCTCTCGTTATAATATTTACAAAACTCCGTCAAACCGCACTTCTCACATTTAGGTTTACGGGCGAGGCAGGTATATCTTCCGTGAAGAATCAACCAGTGATGGGCAATAGGGATTTTTTCTTCTGGGATGTACTTCACAAGCTGCTGTTCAGCCTGTAACGGATTTTTTGCTTTCGTTGTCAGTCCGAGCCGTTGTGCTACACGAAAGACATGCGTATCAACAGCAAGGGCGGGTTTATTGAAGACCACGGAAGCAATAACATTGGCCGTTTTTCGTCCGACGCCCGGAAGTTTCTGCAATTCATCAATTTCAGAAGGGACAATCCCGTTAAATTCGCTGATAAGTGTCTTTGCCATCCCGAGCAAATTTTTCGCTTTATTGTTGGGGTATGAGCAGCTTTTGATTATTTCATAAATATCATTGACATCGGCACGTGCCAGTGCTTTTTCATCAGGAAAAAATTTAAAAAATTCAGGTGTGATGATGTTAACACGTTTATCGGTACATTGTGCCGAAAGAATTACGGCAACTATCAGTTCATAAGGAGAGCCGTATCTAAGCTCGGTTTCTGCAACCGGGACATTCTTTTCAAACCAGTCAATTATCTTCTCAAATCTCTCTTTCTTTCTCATTATCAGTAATTAAAATTAAAAAAACCTGGCAAGTCTTGAAGGCTTGTCAGGTTTTATTTCAGTAATCTCTTTTAATTCATCAAAACATTTACTATACCGGCTCCTTTGGTCTTAAAGACTGTAAGTGCCCTGGCATAACCGAAAATGTTGTTGAGGATTCTTTTGTCAGGAGAAACTGCAACGCCCCGTAATATCTTCTTTCCTGTTCTCATCTCTTCCTCCTTTTTAAAAAACTGTTCTAATAATTCATCATCAGGATTTTGTTCCGTGATGTTCGATTCATAAAAAAAGAGACCAAAATCATTTAGAGTAAAGGTGTTTTTCATAGGCAACTTTTAATTTGTTTTTAAATTTCAGATTACCTAACGCTGAAACACCCCTGTTTATTTTTTGTTTCGGGAATTATTTTCGACTTATCTGTTGCCGGAACAACTATCTGTTTGTTAATGAACGTTATTCACCTGTTAAAAATATTAAATCCGCCTTGTGCATTATGAGTTTCACGAACTAATGGATAAGGCGGCCCCCTCCTAATGTAAACCATTCCGGTTTTGAATTGTTTGCTAACACTTTTTCGATTATGTTTTAGTATAATTCGGGTTAAACGGTCAGCACCACATTATTCTCTTCAATAATTTTTCTGAGATTAATAAGTGCATACCTCATTCTGCCGAGAGCAGTGTTAATACTTACATTTGTAGTTTCGGCAATATCCTTGAAACTCATCTCGGCAAAATGCCTCATATACAAAACCTCCCTCTGTTCGTCGGGCAGATACTCGATAAGTTTTTTCACATCTTTGTGAATCTGTTCCGTAATCATTCTGTCCTCAACCGAAGCGTCCTTCACGTCAAGAGTATCAAAAATGTTATAATCGTCATTCTGACTGTTCTCAATAACGGGAATACGCTTTGATTTTCTGAAATGATCAATGATAAGATTGTGGGCAATACGCATAACCCATTGCAGAAACTTACCCTCCTCGTTATAGGTTCCGCTTCTGATGGTATTTATAACTTTAATAAAAGTATCCTGAAAAATGTCATCGGCAAGTTCCTTATTTTTTACTATCATAAGGATATACCCGTAAATTCTGTTTTTGTGACGATGGATAAGTAATTCGAGGCCGTTATGGTCGCCCTTCAAATATCTACTTATAAGCTCCTTATCACTAAGCGTTTGAGCTTTCATACTATCCTCCTTTTTTGTAAGTTTAGCGTAGATATTTTACTCGATAGGCGTCCTCCTTTTTTTGAATATTAATAAACTTTTTATCTATTTGTTTTGCAAAAGTAACAAAAATATTATTATATGCAAAATAATTTTACATTTTTTTTAAATCGTTTGTGCGTAATTTTGCAGCGGATAAAATTAATGAACATTAGGCTCCTTTGAAATTTACACTATGCAAAGACACGATTTTTCGGCTCCCGATCCACAAAACCACATCTATATAAAAGGTGCCAAAGTGCACAATTTAAAGGCTCTTGATGTTATTATTCCAAAAAACAAACTTGTTGTCATTACCGGTCTTTCAGGTTCGGGAAAATCATCGCTGGCATTCGATACTCTATACGCAGACGGACAAAGGAGGTATGTTGAGAGTCTCAGTTCCTATGCACGCCAGTTCCTCGGACGAATGAGCAAACCAGAAGTTGATTATATAAAAGGTATTGCTCCTGCAATTGCAATCGAACAAAAGGTAAATACCCGGAATCCGAGATCAACGGTAGGAACATCAACAGAGATTTACGAATACCTCAAGCTTCTGTTTGCAAGAATAGGAACCACATATTCACCTGTTTCGGGCAAAATGGTTAAAAGGCAGACTGTTTCGGATGTTGTTGATTACGTGCTCGCACAAAAAAGAGATAGTTCCGTGTTAATTTATGCACCTCTGCAAGTTAAAGAAAACAGGAGTATTAAGGATGAGCTTTCGATACTGTTGCAGCAGGGATTCAGCAGAATAAAAATAAAAGATGATATAATCAGGATTGAAAAAGCTCTTGAGAATATCCCTAAAGTCAAAAAAATATTTGTTGTCATTGACAGAATCATCCTAAACGGGATAGATCAGGATGTAAGCTCAAGGATAGCCGATTCGGCGGAGACGGCTTTTTTTGAAGGAAACGGAGTATGTTTTGTCGAATCCGAAGCAGAGGGAATAAAAAAGACGGAAAAGTTCTCGAATAAGTTTGAAGCTGACGGAATAGGTTTTGAAGAGCCGTCGGTTAATCTTTTCAGTTTCAACAATCCTTACGGAGCCTGTAAAAGATGTGAAGGTTTCGGCAGCATAATCGGGATTGATGAAGACCTTGTAATCCCCAACAGAAACCTTTCTGTTTATGAAGAGGCTATTGCTTGCTGGAAAGGCGAAAAGATGAGCGAATGGAAAGACCAGTTAATCAGGAGTGCATATAAATTCGATTTTCCGGTTCACAAGCCTGTATATGAACTGACTGAAGAACAATACAATCTTTTATGGACAGGAAACGATTATTTCTACGGACTGAATGACTTCTTTAAATTTGTGGAGGAGCAAAGCTATAAAATCCAGTACAGGGTTATGCTTTCGCGATACAGGGGGAAAACGGTCTGCCCCGAATGCAGGGGAACACGGCTGAGGAAAGATGCCAACTATGTCAAAATAAACGGAAAGTCAATAAGTGATGTTATACTGATGCCGGTTGAAAAGGCGGCAATCTTCTTTAAAGAGCTGAAACTTAGCGATTTTGAAAAGGAAGTCGCAAAGCGGTTGCTCACTGAAATTGAAAACAGATTGCAATACCTCATAGATGTCGGGCTCGGATATCTCACTTTGAACAGGCTTTCCAATTCGCTTTCGGGCGGAGAGTCGCAAAGAATAAATCTTGCAACATCACTCGGCAGCAGCCTCGTAGGTTCGCTGTATATTCTTGATGAACCGAGTATCGGACTACACCCGCGCGATACCCACCGGCTTATAAAGGTGCTGAAACAATTGCGAGATACAGGAAATACCGTAATCGTGGTTGAACACGAGGAGGAGATAATAAAAGCTGCCGACGAGGTTATTGACATAGGGCCGGGAGCAGGTATCCACGGCGGCGAACTGATATTCCAGGGGACATACGATGAACTGATTAAAGATAACAACAGCCTTACAGGAAAATATCTCAACGGAAGTATGAGAATTGAACTCCCGCCAAGACGGCGAAAGATGAAGGATTTTATTGAAATTTCGGGAGCAAGGGAAAACAACCTGAAAGGATTTTCGGTTAAATTCCCGCTGAATATCCTTACGGTAGTTACCGGTGTCAGCGGTTCCGGCAAGACCTCACTTGTTAAAAACATCCTTTACCCTGCCCTGAAAAAAATGCACGGCGGGTACGGACAAAGAACCGGAAAGTTTGATAAAATCTCAGGCGATTACAACCGTATTTCAAATGTGGAGATGGTTGACCAAAATCCTATTGGGCGTTCATCGCGCTCAAACCCTGCAACTTACGTTAAGGCTTATGATGATATCAGAATGCTGTTTGCCGCTCAGAAACTGTCGAAAATACGCGGATATAAACCGGGCTATTTCTCATTTAACATCGAAGGAGGGAGATGCGAAGAGTGTGAGGGTGAAGGCGTTGTGAAGATTGAAATGCAGTTTATGGCTGATATTTATCTCACCTGCGAAGCCTGCGGCGGTAAACGCTTTAAGGATGAGGTACTGGAGATAAAATACAGGGAAAAAAATATCAACGACATCCTGAATATGACCATAAATGAGGCAATAGACTTTTTCGCAGCGGGTATGGACAGCACAACCGAAGCAAGGATAGTAAGCAAGCTGAAACCTTTGCAGGATGTCGGGCTCGGATACCTCGGCCTCGGACAGTCGTCAAGCACCCTGAGCGGAGGTGAGGCACAGCGTGTGAAACTGGCATATTTCCTGTCGAAAGGAGCTACCGACTCCCCTACCCTCTTCATCTTTGACGAACCCACTACGGGTCTTCATTTCCACGATATCTCCAAACTGCTGAAAGCCTTCGACGCTCTTATCGAAAAGGGACACACAATCATCGTAATTGAACATAACCCCGAAGTGATAAAATGTGCCGACCATATCATTGACCTCGGTCCCGAAGGCGGCGATAAAGGCGGTAATATAGTTTTTGAAGGCACACCGGAAGATATTGTCAAAATCAATAATTCTTATACGGGACGATTTCTTGCAAATAAAATTTCAGATAGATAATTTTTTTGTATTTTTGCAACACTGTCGCAAAAAATAATTTTATGAGTGCAATAAGGATACTGTCGGAATACAAAATGAGCAAGACCAACGGAAGAGTTAAAATCCTTGAGGAGTTGCTCGGAAGCGATATCGCACTGTCGGAAAGGGAGTTGCAAACACGGCTTAAAGGTATCTGCGACAGGGCAACGATTTACCGCACATTAAAAGCATTGTCGCAAAAAGGTGTGATACACAAGATTGCTACCGAAGGTACGGTTGCCAAATTTGTGATAAAAAAGGCTCCCGACGATCATATTCATTTTAAATGTACCGACTGCGGAAAAGTGCAGTGCCTCACCGGAATAGTACCTGATAATGTCAGTCTTCCGGCAGGCTATATAAAAAAGGAGACAAATTTTTTAATAATAGGTATTTGTGATGAATGTGCAAAAGATATGTAATATGAAAGGTATTGGAAAAATAACGGCAGCAATCATTCTGTTATTTGCATTTATTGCAATATCAGGTTGTAACCGGAAACCTGCAAAAGACAAAAAGCCGCTGATAACCGTGAGCATACTGCCACAGAAGTATTTTGTCGGGAAAATTGCAGGAGACAGATTCGACATTAATGTATTGATTCCTTCAGGGGCAAGCCCTGAGACTTACGAGCCGACACCGTCACAAATAATAAGGCTCGAAAAATCGAAGATTTACTTTGAGACGGGATATATTGAAATGGAAATAAACCGGATGGCCGGCTACCTTCACAACAAACCGGACATTAAAGTCGTCAACTGCTCCGACGGTATTAACCTGATTAAAAAAGAGAATAAATGGATCGAACCGCACATCTGGCTCTCACCCAAAAACGTTAAGGTTATGGCTCAGAATATTTATAATGGACTGATTGCCATTGATCCCGGGTCAGAAGATTTTTACGGGAAAAACCTTGCAAAATTCCTGAAAGAGATTGATGATATTGACAATTCAATCAGAGAGGAACTGAAAAACTTAACATCACGGAGTTTCCTGATTTATCATCCGGCACTAACATATTTTGCAAAGGACTACGGACTGACACAGATTCCGGTTCAGACGGAAGGCAAAACGCCTTCATCGAAATATATGAAGGAAATAATTGAAAAAGCAAAAAAGGAAGGTATCAAGGTTATTGTGGTTCAACAGCAATTCGATATACAAAAGGCAAAAACAATAGCCAAAGAGATTGATGCAACGGTAATTACAATAAACCCGCTGAACTATGACTGGGAAGAGGAGATGATGAACATCGCAACAAAATTAAAAAATGCGTTAGGAGGAAATTTTAAATGATAAGTATGTTTTTTATCGGTGGTGAAAAAATGACAAGCATGGACGCTTGTCTCATCATTGAGAAAAGAAAGAAGAATGGATGAAAACAAAATAATAGAATTAAGGAATGTATCAGCCGGTTATAACGGAGAGGTTATAATTGAGGATGTCAATTTGGAGATATTCGGGAATGATTTTATCGGGGTTATCGGTCCTAACGGAGCAGGCAAGACGACCCTGATAAAAACCATTCTCAGGCTGATAACGCCTTTTAAAGGAGAAATAAGCTACCACTTCGAGGCAAACAAGTCGGAAGCACCAATCGGATACCTGCCGCAGGTTAATACTATTGACAGCAGATTCCCGATTTCGGTCAGGGATGTTGTTCTGTCGGGTTTGCTAAACAGAAAAAAACTGATAAAAAGATTCACAAGTAAAGAAAAGCAAAAAGCGGACAAACTAATCAGGCAAATGAATATTGAGAAGATTGCTTCAAAACCGATCGGTGAGCTGTCTGGAGGTCAGATGCAACGCGTTTTCCTGTGCCGTGCTATAATTTCAGACCCGGAACTGCTAATTCTGGACGAACCAAATACTTACGTTGACAATAAATTTGAAAGTGAACTTTACGAAATACTGAAAAATCTGAATCAAAGGATGGCAATTATTGTTGTTTCGCACGACATCGGGACTATTTCGACTTACGTAAAAACTATTGCCTGTGTAAACAGAAAGGTACATTATCACAAATCGAATATCATAAGCCAGGAACAGCTTGATTCGTACAATTGCCCGATTCAGTTGATAACACACGGGCATATACCGCATACAGTATTGGAAAGTCATTAAAAATTAAGAAACAGATGTTAGAACTTTTGCAATATGATTTTTTTGTGAATGCAGTTATTGCGGCCGTATTGACCAGCATTACCTGCGGAATAATCGGGACATACATAGTGTCGAAACGGATTGTTTTTATCAGCGGAGGAATAACCCACACATCTTTCGGAGGGATTGGACTGGGTTATTATCTTGGATTCAATCCCTTGTTGGGAGCAACGGTATTCAGCCTTTTGGCGGCCTGGATAATTGAATTTATGTCGAAACGCACCGATGTCCGCGAGGATTCTGCAATTGCCATTCTATGGTCGTTTGGAATGGCAATAGGGATAATCTTTATTTTTATCACACCCGGTTACGCACCGAACCTGATGAGCTATCTTTTCGGCAGTATCCTTACGGTTTCACACCTTGATATTATTATGATGCTTACCGTCACACTCAGTATTTCACTTTTTTTCGGACTTTTTTACAAAACAATTCTTTATACCGCTTTCGATGAGCAATATCTCAAAACCCGGAATATCCCGGTTGAGTTTTTTAATTATATCCTAATCGGATTTGTGGCTCTTGCAATAGTTCTGAGTATCAAAACCGTTGGAATTATTCTCATTATATCGCTGCTTACGATTCCTCAAAGCACTGCAAATCTTTTCGTTAAGGATTTCGGCAGAATAATTTTATATTCGGTAATCATTGGAATTACAGGTTCGTTATCGGGTCTTACAGCATCATATTACCTGAATATTCCTTCGGGAGCATCCATAATTTTCTTTCTTGTGGTCATCTTTGCCGTTCTGCGATTTATTAAATATCTATATGTAAAAACAATCCGGGTTGACATTTCCGATAAATAGCAGTTACTTTTGTAACAATATTCGATTTTTCAAGTAAAAACTGAGACAAATACAATATGTTATATATTTGTCGGGAATTTATGAGACTTGAAGCAAAGCATATATTATCGGTTACCCTCCTGTTGGTGTTTATCTTTGGGACGAAAGCACAGGATTCGTATTATTCTCAGTATTACAATAATATGATTTATTACAATCCTGCATATACGGGACTTGACGAGGGGCTGAAAGTAAGGTTTGACTACAGGGATCAGTGGCCGAAATATAATGATGACCTTAAGTCGTACAACTTTAATATGGATTTTGCCGAATGGACAGTTCCAGGACTTGGCGGTTTCGGACTTATTTTCAATACAAACAAAGAGGGCAAAGGGCTTATTAAAACTAATTTTGTCGGCATTGCCGGCTCTTCACGAATCAGAATTCAGCGGCACTGGATAACACAGGTGGGAGCAACCGTTGCTTTTGTTCAGAAGCAGATTGATGTGGGTGACTTTATCTGGAGCGATCAGCTTGACGACAGACACGGTCTCTTATATCCTGAATCTTCTTTTGCAGGGTCGCCAAGTCAGAGCATATCTTATGCCGATGTTAACCTTGGTGGTTTGATAAAATACGACAAGCGTCTCATAACAGCTACACTCGGTGTGGGTATCAGTCATCTTCTGAAACCGAATGAATCTTTTTACAATCTGGATGTCCGTGTTCCGCGCAAATATAATGTTAACATTGATGTTGTTTTTCTGCAACGAAATAATCCGAGGAAGGGCTTTAAATTCAATCCCGGACTGATGTACGAGTATCAAAACACCTTTCATAATATTACACTCGGAATGAATGTAATGAAATCAGTAGTTTATGCCGGTGCCTGGTACAGAAACAGAAACTCGGCAATTTATAATGTACAATCCGTAATGTTCGTTGTCGGTGTGCAAATTCCTATGGTTAATGAGCATTCACGTATTAAACTAATGTATAGCTATGATGTCGGAATTTCAAATATGAATGGTACCGGAGGTGCTCATGAAATTACGCTTCGTTTCCAGTTCGACGAGATTCATCTTATCAAAAGTAATTCATATTTCTCACGAGATTACCCTGTAATTGTAGAGCCATTAAGATTTTAACGACCCGGCTTTAGTTGCAAAACACCACTAAAAAAACCTGTATATATCTGATATATCGCTAATTACAATTATCCTAAAAAAATTATTAAACAAATTTGCACAGTTCAAAAATAAAGCAGTATATTTGCACCCATTTTTAGCAGTAACCTTATATAAAACAGAGAGCGATGAGCAAGAATGCATTAGTGAAATTTGTGGAAGATCAGGTTGAAGTAAAAGAGACACCTGATTTTAAAGCGGGAGACACGATTACCGTAAAATATAAAATCAGAGAGGGTAATAAAGAGAGGATTCAGAACTTCCAGGGTGTAGTTTTACAGAGAAGAGGAAGCGGAAATACCGAAACCTTTACAGTAAGAAAAATATCGGGAAACATAGCAGTTGAAAGAATTTTTCCTGTTACCTCACCTTTTATTGACGGAATTACGGTGAATAAAAGAGGTGTTGTACGCCGTGCCCGTATTTTCTACCTTCGCGGATTACGTGGTAAGAAAGCAAGGATCAAAGAAAGAAGATATTAATGGGAAAACCCATATTTTATTAGGCCCCGCAAATGCGGGGTTTTTTATTGCAGGAAAATAAAAAAATCAACTCTTTTATTATACCTTTGCAGAAGCAGAAAATTATAGAAATTAATCAATTGACGAATAAGGATAATAAGTTTTCGGCAGGAAAAAGAATCCGCAGTTTTAAATATGCCTTCAACGGTATTAAAAAGCTGCTTATCACACAGCACAACTCCAGGATTCATCTGTTTGTTGCAATTCTTGTGGTAATTGCAGGATTCCTTCTGAATATTTCAAAAACGGAATGGCTATTTGTACTTTTTGCTATTGGTTTTGTTTTCGCTGCCGAGCTGTTCAATTCGGCTCTCGAATCAGTAGTTGACCTTGTTTCGCCGGAATATCAAAAAAAAGCCGGAGATGCAAAAGATTTTGCCGCCGGAGCTGTTCTTATAGCTGCAATAGCCTCTGCCGTTGCCGGATTAATTATTTTTGTTCCAAAGCTTATAGAATTGCTAATTAACTAATTGCATACGTTTTATAGTATTACTTATGCCTTTTTATTCCTTTCTTGCTTTTTGTTTTTTTAGGCCTCCTGTTTTTTTTCTTTTTAGCTCCTG